>DASTVO010000231.1:0-10899 GCA_035759075.1 Actinomycetes bacterium | reverse complement strand
ACGAGTTCGACATCACGAAGCTCGGGTGCCCGGTCGCGTTGCCGAGGTTCAGCAGCCGGCCCTCGGACAGCACGATGATCGAGTGGCCGTCCTCGAAGGTCCACTCGTCGACCTGCGGCTTGATGGTCGTGCGCCGGACGCCCTTGGTGCGGGCGAGGCCGGCGATGTCGATCTCGTTGTCGAAGTGACCGATGTTGCCGACGATCGCCTGGTGCTTCATCCGGGCCATGTCGGCCGCGGTGATGATGTCCTTGTTGCCGGTGGCGGTGATGAAGATGTCGGCGGTCTCGACGACGTCGTCGAGGGTGGTGACCTGGTAGCCGTCCATGGCCGCCTGCAGCGCGCAGATCGGGTCGATCTCGGTGATGATGACGCGGGCGCCCTGGCCGCGCAGCGACTCGGCGCTGCCCTTGCCGACGTCACCGTACCCGAGGACCACGGCCACCTTGCCGCCGATGAGGGTGTCGGTGGCGCGGTTGATGCCGTCGATCAGCGAGTGACGGGTGCCGTACTTGTTGTCGAACTTCGACTTGGTGACCGAGTCGTTGACGTTGATCGCCGGGAAGAGCAGCTCGCCGGCCTTGGCGAACTCGTAGAGCCGGTGGACACCGGTCGTGGTCTCCTCGGTGACGCCCTTGATGCCCTCGCCCATGCGGGTGTACTTCGTCGGGTCGGCGGCGAGCGAGCGGCGCAGCAGGTCGAGGATGACCTGGTACTCCTCGGAGTCGTTCTCGTCCGCGCTGGGCACGGCGCCGGCCTTCTCGAACTGGGTGCCCTTGTGGATCAGCAGGGTCGCGTCGCCGCCGTCGTCGAGCAGCATGTTCGGGCCCTTGCCGTCCGGCCAGGTGAGCATCTGCTCGGTGCACCACCAGTACTCCTCCAGGGTCTCGCCCTTCCAGGCGAAGACCGGGACTCCGGTGGGGGACTCGGGGGTGCCGTTCGGGCCGACGACGGCCGCGGCCGCGGCGTGGTCCTGGGTGGAGAAGATGTTGCACGAGACCCAGCGGACGTCGGCGCCGAGCGCGACCAGGGTCTCGATCAGGACCGCGGTCTGCACGGTCATGTGCAGGGACCCCGCGATGCGCGCGCCGGCCAGCGGCTGGCTCGCGCCGAACTCCTCGCGCAGCGCCATCAGACCGGGCATCTCGTGCTCGGCGAGGCGGATCTCGTTGCGGCCGAACTCGGCCAGCGACAGGTCGGCGACCTTGAAGTCGCCCGTGCTCAGGACGGTCATGTCTCTCCAGACTGGGTTGCGGCTCGCGACCGGACGGACGGCCGGTGACGCGGCATGGGTGGGCGGGCGGAGCCCTGCCCGGCGCGGTCCCTCAGGACCAACCCATCAGTGACGCCGAGACTCCAGGCAGGGAGTCTACCGGCCCTCGCCCGTCTGGTCATCCCGCGCGAATCCGCCCTCGGCCGCGACCGGCACGGCGGGGGCGCCCCCGGCGGCGTAGATGTCGGGCTCCAGGTAGATCACCCGGGCGATCGGCACGGCCTCGCGGATGCGGGTCTCGGCCGCGTCGATGGCGCGGGCCACCTCGGCGGCCGTGTCGTCGTGGCGGACCGCGATCTTGGCGGCGACGAGCAGCTCCTCCGGTCCCAGGTGCAGCGTGCGCATGTGGATGACCCGCTCCACGGCGTCCCCGGCGCGCAGCGCCGCCTCGATCCGCTCCCGGTCGGCCCGGCCGGCGCTCTCGCCGAGCAGCAGGCTCTTGGTCTCCAGCGCCAGCACGACCGCGATCAGCACGAGCAGCACGCCGATCGCGACTGTGCCCACGCCGTCCCAGGTGCCGTCGCCGGTGAGCAGCGTCAGGGACACCCCGAAGAGGGCGAGCACCAGGCCGACCAACGCCCCGAGGTCCTCCAGCAGGACCACCGGCAGCTCCGGCGCCTTGGCGTGACGGACGAACTCCACCCAGGACTGCTCGCCCCGGACGTGGTTCGACTCCACGATCGCGGTGCGGAACGAGTACGACTCCAGGCCGATCGCGACCAGCAGCACCGTCACCGGGACCCACTGCCACGCGTCGATCGGCTCGGGATGCGCCAGCTTGTGCCAGCCCTCGTACAGCGCGAACAGGCCACCGACGGTGAACAGCACGATGGCGACGATGAAGGCGTAGATGTAGCGCTCGCGGCCGTACCCGAACGGGTGCTCGGGCGTGGCCGCGCGGCGGGCCCGGCGTCCGCCGAGCAGCAGCAGCCCCTGGTTGCTCGAGTCGGCGACCGAGTGGATGGACTCGGCCAGCATCGACGACGAGCCGGTGAGCAGGAACGCGACGAACTTCGTGACCGCGATCCCGATGTTCGCGAACAGCGCCGCCAGGATCGCCTTGGTGCCACCCGATGCGCTCACGGTGCCTCCTCCGTCCTGGCCGACTTGAGCACCACGATGGGCTCGATGGGCGACGGGTCGAGCCCCTGGAGCAGCGCGAGGTAGGAGCTGGCGAAGTCCAGCGGGGCCACCAGGCTTGCCAGCCGCTGCACCGGGTGCTCACCCTCGGCGGCGAGCTCCTCCACGGGGACGCCGTAGCGCTCGGCGAGCCCGTGGGTCGCCGCGCGGCGGCGGGCCACCTCCGGCACCTCGTCGGTGTCCCGCAGCAGCAGCAGCCGCATCCGCGGCAGCTGCGGCCCCCGGGCCTCCTCGACCCGGTCACGGAAGATGTCCTCGTCGTCGGCGGCCAGCGCGCCGAACCGCCCGGCCATGACGACGACCTGGTTGTGGTGCACCTCGGTCAGCGGTCCGTGGACGGCCGGGTACTTGGCGTTCTCGGCCAGCTGGGCGGCGAACCGGGCGGCCGCCACGCTGGCGACCTCGCTGGAGCCCCAGATGTAGGGCAGGGACCCGGCCAGCTGCATCGCCACCTGCTTCGCCGGGTTGTCGTAGCTGTCCGACCCCGGTCCGCACCGCTCGGCGGTGGCGTCGAGCTCGTCGGCCAGCCGCTCCAGCAGCGGGCGCGGCACGTCGGTCAGGTCGAGGGCGTCGGCGACCAGCAGCACCGGCACCAGCAGACCCCAGAGGTTCGCCCGCGGCATCCGGCCCTGGGCGTCGACGGAGAGGTGCACACCCCGCGCCTGCGCGGACCGGGTCGCCAGCGTGGAGCCGGCGGCGCCCACCGTGACCAGCCGCGCGCCGCGGCGGGCCGCCTCGTCGAGCGCGGACAGGGTCTCCTCGGTCTCCCCCGAGCAGGACACGGCGACCACCAGGTCCATCGGGCCGACCCAGCCGGGCAGCCGGTGCCCGCGGTGCGCGACCAGCGGGACCGGGCAGGCACGGCCGGCCACGGCGGCGGTGACGTCGGCGACGATCCCCGACCCGCCCATCCCGGTGACGACCACTGCCCGGGGCCGCCCGTCCTCGCGCAGCGCGTCCAGCGCCTCGTCGGTGACGTGCAGCAGCGCCTCGCGCACCTGCGCGCCGGCGGTCGCGGTGGCCCGCAGCATCTGCCCCGCGTCGAGCAGCTCGAGGGCGTCGCGGTCGTCGAGGACGCTGTCGTCGACGGGCGGGGACCAGCTCATGCGCCCGACTCTGCGCCCGGACGCCGGGCCTCGTCGATGAGCAGCACCGGGATGTCGTCGCGGACCGGGTACGCGAGGCCGCAGGCCTGCGACGTGCAGACCAGCTCCTGCTCCTCGTCGTCGAAGCGCAAGGCGGAGCGGCACTGCGGGCAGGCCAGGATCTCCAGCAGTCGGGGGTCGAGCTGCACGGCTCAGGTCTCCTTCCGGGCGGCGCCGGCGAGCGCCTCGTCGACGGTGCCCCGCACGGTCGCCAGGACGTCGTCACGGACACTCTGCATCGTCGCGCGGTCGGCCGCCTCGACGTTGAGCCGCAGCAGCGGCTCGGTGTTGGACGGGCGCAGGTTGAACCACCAGTCCGCGGCCTGGACGGTCATCCCGTCGAGGTCGTCGACGGTGACCTCGTCGCGGCCGACGTAGCGGCGGCGGACCTCCGCCGTGGCGGCGGCCTGGTCGCGGACCTCGCTGTTGATCTCGCCCGAGGACACGTACCGCTCGAACCGCGCGGCGAGCTCCGACAGCGGCTGCCCCTGCTCGCCGAGGGCGGCCAGCACGTGCAGCGCCGCGAGCATGCCGGTGTCGGCGCGCCAGAAGTCGCGGAAGTAGTAGTGGGCCGAGTGCTCCCCGCCGAAGACCGCGTCGGTGCGGGCCATCTCGGCCTTGATGAACGAGTGACCCACCCGCGTCCGGACGGGCACCCCGCCGTTCTCCCGGACGACCTCGGGCACCGCACGGGACGTGATCAGGTTGTGGATCACGGTGGAGCCCGGGTGCGCGGCGAGCTCGCGGACGGCCACCAGCCCGGTGACGGCGGACGGCGAGACCGGCTCGCCCCGCTCGTCGATGACGAAGCACCGGTCCGCGTCCCCGTCGAAGGCGAGCCCCACGTCGGCCCCCTCCGCGACGACCCGGGCCTGCAGGTCGACGAGGTTGGCAGGGTCGAGCGGGTTGGCCTCGTGGTTGGGGAACGTGCCGTCCAGCTCGAAGTACATCGGCACCAGGTCGACCGGCAGCCCGTCCAGCACGGTGGGGACGGTGTGCCCGCCCATGCCGTTCCCGGCGTCGACCACCACCCGCAGCCGGCGGTTGCCGGTCAGGTCGACGAGGGACCGCAGGTACGCGGCGTACGCGGTGAGCAGGTCCTGCGTCCGGACCGTCCCGGCCGGTCCGTCATACGCGGGCACCCCGCTCTCGGCGAGCCGGCGGATCTCTGCCAGCCCTGTGTCCTGGCCGACGGGCACGGCCCCGGCCCGGCAGAGCTTGATGCCGTTGTAGCGCGCCGGGTTGTGGCTGGCGGTGAACATGGCCCCGGGCAGGTCGAGACTGCCGGAGGCGAAGTACAGCTGATCGGTGGAGGCGAGGCCGATGTCCACCACGTCGGCGCCCTGCTCGGTCGCGCCGCCGGCGAAGGCGGCGACCAGCTCGGGCGAGGAGGGCCGCATGTCCCGACCGACCACCACCGCACCGCCGGTCGCGCCGACCACCTGGACGAAGGCGGCGCCCAGGGCGTGCGCGACGCGGGTGTCCAGCTGGTCGGGGACGGTGCCCCGGACGTCGTAGGCCTTGACGAGGGCGGACAGGTCGGGACGGAACGGGCTCGGCACGGCCGGGAGCCTATCGGGGCCCCCAGGACACGGCCGCCCCGCTCGCGCCCGGCGGACGCGAGGAGCGCTCAGACCTTGCGGGTCTTGTCCAGGACGCGCTGCACGGGCAGTACTGCGTCGACCGCGCCCTGCTCCTCCCAGGTGCGGTGCTCGCACCGGTGGCAGGAGGTGAAGTTGACCGGCGAGCCGTCGGTGAGAGACATCGCGATCCGGGTCACCCGCTCGCTGCCGCAGGCGCGGCAGCTGGCGCCGGCGCGCGCGCCGGGCTGGGTCAGGGAGCCGAGGGGGACGGACGGGCGGGTTGCAGTGCTGGTGCGCGGCATGCGATGTCTACCTTCGATGAGGACGATCGGGAACGATGTCGATGACGGTGGAGGAGACGACCTCCACCGCATCGGCAGGACCCGGAAAATCCTTGAGCGACGGGAGCGTCTACCGCAGAACGGACATTTCGCCGCCGATCGGAGACAGGTTCAGGCCTCCGGGCTGCGCAGCATCCGCAGGTGGCCACGACGGCCGACCTCGACCGCGGCCTCCTCGGCCGGCACCGGCCGGGCGGCCTCCCGCACGGCGTTGGCCAGCGCCTCGAGGTCGTCGCTGCTGGGCCCGAGCGTGGCCGGGTCGGGCGCCAGCCGCAGCACCTCCCACCCGCGCGGAGCCGTGAGCCGCTCCGAGTGCGCCGTGCAGAGGTCGTAGCAGTGCGGTTCGGCGAAGGTGGCCAGCGGCCCGAGCACCGCCGTGGAGTCGGCGTAGACATAGGTGAGCGTCGCGACGGCGGGACGGCCGCAGGCGGTCCGCGAGCAGCGGCGAACAGGGCTCACGAGCCGAACCGTAACGGCCGGACCGGACACCGCGGTGGAGGCTCGCCCCGGCGCGCCCCGCGTAGCCTGGCCGGGTGCCTCCGACCCGCCGCCGACGCGACCGGCACGGACGCGGGCTGCGCGGGCCGATGGCCCCGGCCGGGGTGCCGCTGGCCCTGACCCGGGCCGAGCAGTTCGACGAGCTGGTGCTCACGTCGTTGAGCCGGCTCGAGCGCCGGTGGTCCTCCCAGCTGGACGCCATCGAGGTCGCGGTCGAGGACGTGCCCGACCCCGATGCCGCGCCGGGGTCGGCCCCGGTGGCGCTGGGCCGCACCGACGACGCGACCGCCGACCGGCCGGCGCGCATCGTGGTCTACCGGCGGGCCGTCGAGGCCCGGGCGAAGGACCAGCGCGCCCGCGAGGCGCTCGTGCACGAGGTGGTGGTGGAGCACCTCGCCGACCTGCTCGGGCTGGACCCGGACACGGTCGACCCCGACGGTCCCGACTGACCGCGGACCTGGCCCGCCCGGGTCACGGCTCGGTCCCGGTCCCGGTGCCCACGCCCAGCCCGGTCGAGAGGTCCGCGACGACGCGGGGCACCACGACCGCGTAGCGCCCCGGCGGCACCGGGACGCTGGTCACGAACCCGCCCCGGGACTCCGTCTCATAGACCTGGAGCACGGCGAGCAGCTCCCCCGAGCGCGGCGAGACCGTCATCCCGAACGACGCCGCGGAGCTGACCGTGGCCAGGTCCACGGTCACCTGGCTGCCGCCGGACACCCGCACCTCGGTGGGCGGCCCCGCGGCCGGCGGCAGCGGCGTCAGGTCGACGGTGACGCCACCCGCCGGGGCGGTGAGGAGCAGCCGGTTGGTCAGCGTCGTCCCCTGCCGGACCTCGGGCAGCACGCCGGGGGTCAGCTCGGTCAGCGGCTGGGCGGCGGCTGCGTACGCGATCTCGCCGAGCTGCCCCTCGGCACCGGTGACCCGCGCGAGCACGCCGGCGGTGACGGGCACGTCGGACTCCAGCTCCACGGTCACCGGCTCGCCGGCGGCGAACGGCGCCAGGTCGACGTCGCCGACGGTGCCGGCGGCGACCTCGATGACGTCGAGCCCGTCGGGAGCCGTCGCGCCGGCCTCGCTCACCAGCCGGACCCGCACGATCGCGTCCGAGTCGCCCGGGGCGACGACCTGCAGGTGCCGCTCGCCGGCGCCGCCGGGGACGCCGGGCACCCGGACCGTTCGCGCCGGCGGCCGGGTGGCCGGGACCCAGTCGGCCCCGAGCGGCGTCAACCCGTCGACCTGCTGGTCGCGGACGGCGGCGGACACCCGGCCCTGGCGGACCTGCGCGTGCACCGCGAACCGCGGCACACCGGGCGCGAGCGCGTCCAGCAGCCGGATCTCCTGCTGACCGGCGGCCACGGTGACCCCGCGGCCGTCCGGGGCATCGATCGGGCCGTCCGGTCCGTAGAGCTGCAGGTCCACGACCGCCGGCACCGGTTCGGTGTTGGTGAGGTAGACCCGTCCGCGCTGCCCGACGACCGCTCCGCTGCCGACGAACCAGAAGTCGGTGCCCGAGGGCACGCAGGCCGTGCCGGCCAGGCCGCGCATGGTGGCCTCGGTGCTGCGGGTGACCTGCCACGCGGCCAGGCCCGGTGCGGAGCCGGCCGTGCCGCGCACCACCAGCGGGCCCGCCTCCGGCGGCACGTCCACGGCGGCCGACCCGGGTGCGGCGAGCTGGGCGAGCACCGAGCCAGCGAGCGTCGACAGCCCGGCCCGCCCCGGCCCGCCGCGAGCGTCCTCGGCGGTCGGCCCGACCGGCCCCGGCCCGGCCACCGCCGCCCGGGTCGTGGTGCCCTCCGCCACCGCCGGGTCCGGGCAGGCCGCGGTCGCGCGCGCGACGGAGGCCTCAGCCCGCGGACCGGCCGCCCCGGTCCCCACCATCCCGGTGCCCGGCTCGGGGGCCGTCGCCAGCGCCGCCGCCATGCCGCCCGTGAGCAGCAGCGCGACCAGGGCCAGGCTGAGCCCGGGCCGGATCACCGTGCCGCCCCGGCGGCGTGGCGCGGGACCGGCGGGGGGACCACCGGGCCGGCGGCGAGGTCCGGCGGCGCGGCCGCGTCGAGGTCCTCGCGGGTCCGCGCCTGCGGCAGGGCCAGCAGCACGACCAGCCCGACCGCAGCCAGCTGCAGCCACAGCAGCAGCGTGCGCCGGCCCGGGTCGTGGCGCACCTCGAGGACGCCGCCCTCGGCCGGCAGCTCGAACGCCTGCGCCCAGCCGTCGTACGTGCGGGCGGCGAGCGGGCGGCCGTCGAGGCGGGCCCGCCAGCCGTCGTCGACGGGGTCGGCGAGCACCGCGAGCCGGGCGTCGCCCGCCGGGGGGACATTGGCGGTCGCGCTCACCTGGCCGGCGGGCAGCACCGCCGCCGGCGGCGGCGAGCCGTCGGCCTCCACGACGGGAGCGTCGGCGGGCAACACCCGCAGGCGCGCGGTGGGGTAGTCGAGCCGCCACAGGATGGCACCAGAGGGCCCGCTGACCCGGATCACTCCCGGCACGCCGTCGACGGCGCGGGCGAGGGAGCGGTCCAGTGGCCGGCTCATCAGCACGTAGCGGACGCCGTACGGCACCAGCCGCGCCCCCGCGTCGCCGCCGCGCCCGGAGGCCAGGTCGGCGACGACCGCGTCCAGCCCGGTGCCGGCGTCGGCGGGCGGGCTGAGCTCGGCGTCGCCGGTGCGCGGGCCCTCGGAGCGCAGCAGCGCGTAGGAGAGGCCGGCCTCCCCGCGGGAGCGCAGCACGAGCGTGCGTGGGCGAGCCGGCTGGTCGCCCTCGGCGGCGACGAACGCGGGCAGCAGCACCGGGTCACGCCGCTCCAGCGGCCCGCCGGACCCGTCGAGCGCCCACCAGCCGGCCAGTGCGACCGGTGTCAGCAGGCCGAGCACCGTCAGGACCGCGGCGGTCGGCTGCCGCCAGCCGAAGCTGCTGGAGGTGACCCGGGTGCGGGCACCCTGCGCCCCGACGGCGGCGGCGAGCAGCAGGCCGGCACCGGCCAGCAAGGTCGCCGGTCCCGGCCAGGCCGGGACTGGTGTGAGCAGCGCCGGCGCGGTGATCTCGAGCCGGCTGACGACCACGGCCGCCGTGAGGCCGACCAGGGCGAGGAGCCATCCGACGACGACGGGGCGGCGCCGGTCGGGCCGCAGCAGCCCGGCCAGCGCCACGGCGAGCAGCGGCGCCGTGAGCGGCAGCGGGGGCATGCCCGGGCCGCCCGGGGAGAGCAGCAGCACCTGCCACGGCGAGAGCGCCGGGTCGGACAGGTCGGGGCCCGGCAGGCCGCTCTCCTGCAGCAGCAGCTGCGGGTCGGCCAGGACCGCCGGGACCCACGGCAGCAGCAGCACTGCCGGGACGAGGGCGAGGACGGCCAGGTGCGCCAGGTTGCGCCCGCGGGTGAACGGCGCGGCGAGCACCGCGAGGGCTGCCGTCAGCACGGCCATCAGCGGGACGAACGCTGCCATCACGGCGACCACGAGCGCGCCGGCCCACGCGGCCCGGTCGCTGCCGCGACGGCCCGTGCGCTGGCGGACCCGGACCATGCCCAGGGCGCGGGCCGCGGCCAGTCCGGCGAGCGGGAGCAGCACGGCCACCACCGCGGTCCCCAGGCGGCCGGCCGCGACGGCGCCGAGCACCGGCGGGAGCAGGGCGTACGACGCGGCCGCCCAGAGCCGCAGGGGCAGGGAGACCAGCAGCCGCCGGACGGCCAGGTAGGCGGTGAGCCCGGCGAGCGGGACGGCGGCGAGCAGCACCACGTCGACGGCCGGCCCCGGCCCGCCCGTCAGGACCGCCAGCCCGGCCAGCACCGCCAGGTACGGCGGGGCGACGGTGTCGCTGCCGACGCCGACCGGGTGCCAGGCCGAGACATAGCTGCGCCACAGCTCGGCCGCGGTGTCCGGTGCCGGCAGCAGCGCGCCGCCCATGAGCCGACCGTCCCCGAACAGGCCGCGGGCGGCCACCGCGGCCAGCAGCACGAGAGCGACGACGAGGCCGACCGACGCGCGCGCGAGCACGCGCCGCACGAGCCCGCTGCCCCAGGACGGCAGGTCCTCGGCCTCCTCGCCGACCGGCCCCGTGTCCGGCGCGGTCGAGGAGCGTCGGTGCGGCCGGTGCCGGCCGCGCGGCTGGTCGCGCTGCCCGGCGCCGGCGAGCACCGCGACCGTGTCGCGCAGGTGCCGCACGCCGGCGCTGCGGGGGGCCAGCAGCGGCAGGGCCCGGCGGGCCGGGACCCGACGGGTGCGGCGACGGGCCCGCCGGGCTCGCACCAACCGGTCCGGCCGCCAGAGGACGGCGGCGAGTGCAAGGACCTCGTCGGCCGCCCGGCGCGGGAGCTTCCCGGCCAGGTAGCCCAGGGCCCGCAGGACGGCTCCGGTGGTCAGGGTCAGCAGGGCGACGGGCAGGAGGTACAGCGGCAGGTTGGCCAGGAGCACGTAGGTGGCGTTCTGTCGGTCGAGGCGGTGCCGCCGATGACCGCCCGCGTCCAGCGTGCGCTGCCGGCGGGCGGCGGCCTCGCCATGGTGCACGACGGCGTCGGTGACGCACGCGACCCGGTGCCCGGAGAGGTTGACCCGCCAGCCGAAGTCGACGTCGTCGCGCAGCATCGGCAGCCGGGGGTCCAGGCCGCCGAGCTCGTCCCACACGTCCCGGCGCACCAGCATCCCCGCCGTGTTCACCGCGAGCACCGGCCTGGTCCCGTCGTGCTGGCCCTGGTCCTGCTCGCGGTGGTCCAGCAGGGTCTCGCGGCGTCCGCTGCGGGAGGTCGTGATCCCCACCTCGAGCAGCAGCCGCGGGTCGTCCCAGGCGCGCAGCTTCGGGCCGACCACCGCGGTGGTGGGGTCGTGGGCGACCTCCGCGAGCAGGTGCGCGAGCGCGTCGGGCGCGGGGACGCAGTCGTCGTGGAGCAGCCACACCCACGCGGGCTGGTCGGGGTCGGGGGGCGG
>DASTVO010000230.1:0-5569 GCA_035759075.1 Actinomycetes bacterium | reverse complement strand
CGGCCTGGCGATGGGGACCGGCACGGACGTGGCGATCGAGGCGGGGGACCTCACCCTGGTCAGCGGTGACCTGCGGGCCGCCGTGGATGCGATCGCCCTCTCGCGCCGCACGCTGAGCACCATCAAGGGCAACCTGTTCTGGGCTTTCGCCTACAACGTGGCGGCCCTTCCGGTTGCGGCTGCCGGGTTGCTCAACCCCATGCTGGCGGGCGCCGCGATGGCGTTCAGCTCGGTCTTCGTCGTGACGAACAGCCTCCGGCTCCGGCGGTTCTCACCGGTGTCGTCGTGACCGGCCTACGCTGCGAGGAGAACCAGCGAGTGGAAGGGGCCCGACATGGGCAGGTCCGCGCATCGATCGTCGGGTCGCAAGCGCCTGAGCCGGTTCATGAAGCTTGTGACCTTCGGGCTTCTCGCCGCCGCACTCGTGAAGGAGCTGCGCACGCCCAAGGACGAGCGCACGTGGCAGGGCAACTTGGGCTTCGTCCCGTACGACCTGCGTCCGCCGACGCTGTCCCGGCTGCGCGCGGCGTACTGGAACCCGGACGACCCGCAGATCTTCCCGCCGCGCCCGGCCGGGGTCGGCTGGGCGGTCAACGTGGGTCGGTTGGTGGCGGCCGCGCGGCGCTAGCGGGTCAGCCGCCGGCGCAGTGCCCACGCCCCGGGCAGCACGCCGCACGCCAAGGCGATCTTCAGTGCGTCCCCGCCGAGGAACGGGACCAGGCCGAGGTCGAGCGCCTTGCCGACGCTGACGTCCAGAGCGGCCACCAGGCCTGCGACGCCGATCGCGTAGATCACGAGGTTGCCGACGACCATCGCGGCGGCTGTGGTGAGGACGCGCCGGTCCCAGCCGCGCTCAGCGAGGCGGCCGACCACTGCCGCAGCCACCACGAACCCGACGAGGTAGCCGAGGGTCGCCGCCGGCGCACCGGACTCGCCCCCCGCGAACCAGGGGACCCCGACCAGACCGGCAACCACGTACAGCGCCATCGAGAGGAGACCACGGGCCGTCCCCAGCGCCGCGCCGGCCAGCAGCACCGCGAACGTCTGGCCGGTCAGCGGGACCGGCGTGAACGGCAGCGGGACGACCACCTGGGCGGCCAGCCCGGTGAGGCCGGCCGCGCCGACGACGAGTACGACGTCGGCGACGCGGGTGCGCGGCACCAGGTCACCGATGACGCGGGGCTGGGCGATGGAGGGGGTGACAGCGGACACGGCATCTCCCGAACGGACTGAAGTTGGCGGGCGATGGGACCGTACCGGTCCGGGACGACCGCCGGTCACCCGGGGAGCCCTGTGACCCGGTCGAGGTCAGCCCGCCAGGTGCCCGCCGCGGATCCAGGGTGCGTTGGTGGAACGCGAGCGGTCCTGCGCGTCCAGGATCTCGCGGATCTCGCGGGTCTCCGCCGCCGGGTGCCGGGTGAGCATCGCCGCGATCTCGAGTCGCTGGGAGGGCGTGCTGAAGGAGGCCAGCTCACGCTCGAGGCGACGGCGCGCCGCTCGCGCCGAGCGGCGGGTGGTGATCGTCCCGCGCAGGGCGGTGATCGCAGTCATGGTTGGTGCTCCGAAGGTGTCGATGTGTCGTGCGTACACCGGTACAAGCCCGGCGATGCTCCCGGAAGTCCCGGTCTCTCGGTGACCTCGCCCACAGCGCGCTCAGCGCAGACGGCGCTCGCCGTCCCGGACCACGCGCAGCCAGCGGTACCCGTACGACTCGATCAGCAGGTCCGCGCGGCCGTCACCGCCCACGGTCGTGTCGCCGTCGCAGAGCAGGTCGGCGAGGACGGTGCCGGCCAGGTCGGGCAGCCGGAGCGGCACCGAGACGGGCTCCGGCCCGAGGTTGTGCACCGCCACCAGCTGCGCCTCGTGCCACGTGCACCGGTGCACGAGAACGGCCGCGTGCGGCTGCTCGACCACCTCGAAGCTGCCCCAGCCGAGCTCCGGGCACTCGCGGTAGCGCCGGGTGAGCAGCGTGATGAACGACAACAGCGAGTCGGGGTCCTTGCGCTGGGCCTGGACGTTGACGTGCTCCGGAGCGAAGCCTCCTTCGACCACCGGGCCGGGCAGCCGGGAGGGCGCCGCCGTGGAGAAGCCGCCGTTCTTCCCGTCGGTCCACTGCATCGGCGTGCGCACCGCAAGCCGGCCGTCGGCCGCGAGGTTCTCGCCCATGCCGATCTCCTCGCCGTAGAAGAGAACGGGTGTCCCGGGGAGCGAGAACAGCAGGCTGTAGACCATGCGGACGCGTCGCGGATCCCCGTCGAGCATCGGCGGCAGCCGGCGGGTCAGCCCACGCCCGTACACCTGCATCTCCGGCTCCGGCCCGAACGCCGCGAAGACCTCCTGCCGCTCCTCGTCGTTGAGCTTGTCCAGAGTCAGCTCGTCGTGGTTCCGGACGAAGGTCGCCCACTGGCAGTCGGGAGCGGTCGCCGGCCGGGCGAGCAACGCCTCCGCGAGCGGTCCGGCGTCCTGCCGGGCCAGGGACAGGTACATCTTCTGCATCCCGATGAAGTCGAACTGCATGGTCAGCTCGTCGCCCGCCTCGCCGCCGAAGAACTCCAGCTGCTGGTCGTGCGGCAGGTTCACCTCGCCGAGGAGCACCGCGTCGCCGGCCCGGCGGCCGAGGAAGGACCGCAGGGCGCGGAGGAAGTCGTGCGGCTCCGGGAGCGCCGCGTCGCCGTCGTCGACGCCGAGGGTCTCCAGGAAGAACGGCACGGCGTCGACCCGGAACCCGGACAGCCCGAGCTGGAGCCAGAACCCGATCACCTTGGCGATCTCGTCGCGCACGGCAGGGTTGGCCACGTTGAGGTCGGGCTGGTGCCGGTAGAACCGGTGCAGGTAGTACTGGCCGGTCTTCTCGTCCAGGTGCCAGACGCTGTCCTCCTGGTCGGGGAACACGGTCTCGACCTTCTGCTCCGGCGGTTCGTCGCGCCAGACGTAGTAGTCGCGGTACGGCGAGCTCCGGCTGGAGCGGGCCGACCGGAACCAGGGGTGCCGATCCGAGGTGTGGTTGACGACCAGGTCGGCGATGACCCGGATGCCGCGGTCCCTGGCGGTGCGGATCACCTCGACGAGGTCCCCGTGCGTGCCGAGCCGCGGGTCGACGCCGTAGAAGTCGGTGATGTCGTAGCCGTCGTCCCGGTCCGGCGTCGGGTAGAACGGCATCAGCCACAGGCAGGTGACGCCGAGCTCGGCGAGGTGGTCGAGCCGCTGGGCGAGCCCCGGCAGGTCGCCCGTGCCGTCGCCGTTCCAGTCCATGAAGGTCTCGACGTCGAGGCAGTAGACGACGGCGGTCTTCCACCAGAGGTCGCTCGTGTCGGTGATCCTCATGCGGTTGCCCGCGCGACCTTCGGGGTCACGTCGAGCTGCGGCAGCACCTTGTGTCCGAAGACCTCGAGGAACTCCCGCTGCTCCTGGCCCACATGGTGGAGGTAGATCTCGTCGAAGCCGAGCTCGACGAGATCCTGCAGCCAGGCGGCGTGCCGGCCGGGGTCGGCGGAGACGAGGACCGCGTCGCGCATCGCCTCGGGTGGGACATGCTTGGCTGCCTCGTCGAACGTCTCGACCGTGTCCACGTCCCAGCACAGGGGAGGGGCGAAGACGTTCGTACGCCACTGCTGGTGCGCGATGGCCAGTGCGGCGCCGTCGTCCCCCGCGTACGACAGGTGCACCTGCAGCACCAGCGGCCCGCGGCCGCCGGCCGACCGGTAGGCGTCGACCATCTCCCGCAGGTGGCTGTGCGGCTGCGCGATCGTGACCAGTCCGTCGGCCCATCCGGCCACCCACCTCGCGGTCTCGACGCTCACCGCGGCGCCGAGGAACGGCGGCGGCTGCTCCGGACGGGTCCAGAGCCGGGCCCGGTCGACGGTGACCAGCCCGTCGTGGCTGACCTCGTCGCCGGCCAGCAGCGCGCGCATCACCTGCACGCACTCCAGCAGCCTCGCGTTGCGCACGGACTTGCGGGGCCAGCCGCCGCCGGTGATGTGCTCGTTGGACGCCTCCCCGGTGCCGAGCGCCACCCAGAAGCGGCCGGGGTACATCGACTCCAGCGTTGCGGCCGCCTGCGCGATCACCGCCGGGTGGTAGCGCTGGCCTGGGGCGTTGACCACGCCGAACGGCAGCCGGGTTGCCTGCAACGCTGCGCCGAGCCACGACCAGGCGAAGCCGGAGTGGCCCTGGGCCGACCCCCAGGGGGAGAAGTGGTCGGAGCACATCCCGGCGGTGAACCCGACCTCCTCGGCCAGCCGTACCGCCTCCAGCAGGGCGGACGGGTGGACCTGCTCGTGGGACGCGTGGACACCGACAACGGTCATGCCACTCCATTCCCCCACATCTGCGCCCGCACTCCAGGGCAGTGCCCGACGTCACCCGGCGATCCGGTAGGACTCCTCGAGCAGCTCGGTGAGCTCCTGGATCCCGACCCGGTCGAGCCGGACCAGCACCAGCTGCGGCGACCGGTCGTGGTGAGGAGTCCAGAAGAAGGTCGCCGGGTCGGTGCCGGCCAGCGCCTCGCGCTCGTCGGTCTTCACGGTGAGGACGCCCTCGTCCCACATGCGTGCCATCAGGGTCCGCGCGAACCAGGCCGCCCGGCCCCAGCTCGGCCGCTCGGTGACGCCGGGCATGGCGAGACAGCACCGGCGTACGTCCTCCTCGTCCGTCATGCGCACAGCCTCACGCGTGGTCGCGCGCTCGTCCACCTTCTCGGCTGCGGCCCTCCACGGCGTGCACCAGGGTGGCGCGGTGCTGATCAGGAGAGCGGACGACGACGACTGGCCGAGCATCTACCCGATCTTCGCCCGGATCGTCGCCGAGGGCGAGACGTATGCGTTCCCGGAGGGGATGAGGCCGGAGGAGGCGCGGCCCTGGTGGATGGAGGAACCGCCCGGCCAGACGGTGGTGGCCGTCGACGGTCACGACATTCTCGGCACGGCGAAGATGGGCCTGAACCGCCCCGGCCGCGGTGCGCACGTGGCCACGGCGAGCTTCATGGTCGCCCCCGAGCACCGGGGCAGGGGGGTGGGCCGGGCGCTCGGCCGCTACGTCCTCGACTGGGCGGGCGCGGCTGGCTACCTGGCCATGCAGTTCATCGCCGTCGTCGAGACGAACCGTGCCGCTGTGTCGTTGTGGAGTGCTCTGGGGTTCGAGGTGTTGGCGACCGTCCCCGAGGCCTTCGACCACCCTCGTCATGGGCTCGTCGGGCTGCACCTGATGCACCGGCGGCTGGAGCCGCCCGAGGCCGCACCGGACGAAGGGCCGGACCGCACCCCTGAACGTCAAGGGGGCTCGCGCCGCTAGACGTCCCCCGCACAGCGGCGCGAGCCTCCTCGCCCCCGGCCGATTTCTGACCGGCCCCCCAACCGGTACGACGACTCCCCCCTTGCCCGTCGTCGTCGCCGGTGTGCAGAGTCTGCGCCAGCGGCCCAGGTCTGACAATCCCTTTCCGGCAGGACCATCCGCTGGTGATCCGTTCGGGTCAGGTCAGTAGCTCGTCCGTGGGTCTCCGCGGTGTCGGCGGCCCCTGTGGGGCGTGCCCGAGCCGCAGGACCATCTGCGGGTGACCGACGAGCGAGAGCTC
>DASTVO010000229.1:0-2907 GCA_035759075.1 Actinomycetes bacterium | reverse complement strand
CCTGCCGTCGTCCGTGCCCGTGAGCAGCTCGGGTGCGCCGAGCGGACGCGGCACCGCCTCGACGGGGGAAGGGCTGCGCAGGTCGGCGTCGGTGACCTGCAGCTCGGCCATCCGCCGGGCCTGCACCAGCACCGTGCGCTCCAGCGAGCCGACCGTCTTGTTGTAGTCCTCGACCGCGCGCCCCAGCGTCTTGCCGAGCTTGTCGACGTGGCCGCCGAGGGTGCCGAGCCGGTGGTAGAGCTCGCGGCCGATCTCGAACACTGACCGGGCGTGCGAGGTCAGCGCCTCCTGTTGCCAGGAGTAGGCGACGGTGCGCAGCATCGCCATCAGGGTCGTCGGGGTGGCGATCAGGATGCGGTCGGCCATCGCGTCCTCGAGGAGGGTCGGGTCCCGCTCGAGCGCCGGCGCGAGGAAGACGTCACCCGGCACGAACAGCACGACGAACTCGGGCGACGGCTGGAACGCGCGCCAGTACTCCTTCGCTGCCAACCCCTTGACGTGCTCGCGCAGGTGCCGGGCGTGCGCAGCCATCCGGGTCTCCACGACGTCCGGGTCCTTCGACTCCGCGGCGTCCAGGTAGGCGGCGAGGGACACCTTGGCGTCCACGACGACCTGCTTGCCGCCGGCCAGCCGGACCACGAGGTCGGGGCGGACCGTCCCGCCGTCGCGGGTCACCGACGCCTGCTCGGTGAAGTCGCAGTGCTCGACCATGCCGGCCATCTCGACCACACGGCGCAGCTGCATCTCGCCCCACCGGCCCCGGGCCTGCGGCGCGCGCAGTGCCGTGACGAGCGCCGTCGTCTGGTCCCGCAGCGCCTCACCGGCCTGGCGCACGAAGCCGACCTGCTCGGTCAGCGACGCGTACGCGCCGATCCGCGCCGCCTCGAGCTCGCGCAGGTGCGACTCGACCTTGCCCAGCGCCTCGCGCAGCGGCGCGACGCTGACCGCCATCTCCTGGCGCTCGGCCGCGGCCGCGTCGGCGACCGCGAGCCGCTCCCGCAGCAGCGCCGCCTCGGCAGCCGGGCCGGCGGACCGGGCGCGGGCCACGAACCAGCCGAGGGCTCCGCCGAGGGACAACCCGATCAGAAGCAGCAGGATCTCCATGCGCCCCACGGTGCCGGATACCCTGGACACAACCCCGCCACAAGATCCCTGTCCGCGTGTCGCAGAAGGCAGTCAACTGCCTTCCTGAGCACGGCGGTGGGGATCACTGGCGGGCGGGCGGCGACGATTCGGCGCAGCGACCGTGCCGCCGTACCCTTGAACCCCGTGACCCTCACCATCGGCATCGTCGGCCTGCCCAACGTCGGGAAGTCGACCCTCTTCAACGCGCTCACCAAGAACGACGTGCTGGCCGCGAACTACCCGTTCGCGACGATCGAGCCCAATGTCGGCGTGGTGGGGGTCCCTGACCCGCGGCTGCAGGTGCTGGCCGGCATCTTCGGATCAGCGCGGGTGCTGCCGGCCACCGTGTCCTTCGTCGACATCGCCGGCATCGTGCGGGGGGCGAGCGAGGGCGAAGGCCTGGGCAACAAGTTCCTGGCCAACATCCGCGAGTCCGACGCGATCTGCCAGGTGATCCGCGCGTTCCGCGACCCCGACGTCGTGCACGTGGACGGTGCGATCGAGCCGAAGAGCGACATCGAGACCATCAACACCGAGCTGATCCTCGCCGACATGCAGACCCTCGAGAAGGCGCTGCCGCGGCTGGAGAAGGAGGCCCGGCTGGTCAAGGACAAGTCGTCCACGGTCGCCGCGGTCCAGGGGGCGCAGGAGGTGCTGCAGGGCGGCACGACGCTGTACGCGGCGGCGGCCGCTGGGTCCGTGGACCTGGACGAGCTGCGCGAGCTGCACCTGATGACGGCCAAGCCGTTCCTCTACGTCTTCAACCTCGACGAGGACGAGATGGTCGACGAGGCCTACAAGGACGAGCTGCGCGCGCTCGTTGCGCCCGCCGAGGCGATCTTCCTCGACGCGAAGATCGAGGCCGAGCTGGTGGAGCTCCCCGACGACGAGGCGCTGGAGCTGCTGCAGTCGATGGGCCAGGAGGAGTCCGGGCTCGACCAGCTCGCGCACGTGGGCTTCCGCACGCTGGGCCTGCAGACGTACCTCACTGCCGGGCCGAA
Organism: Actinomycetes bacterium; assembly: GCA_035759075.1. GTDB lineage: Bacteria > Actinomycetota > Actinomycetes > JACCUZ01 > JACCUZ01 > DASTVO01. The sequence continues at coordinate 781 of DASTVO010000229.1, read as the reverse complement.
GGAGGCGCGCGCCTGGACCATTCCGGTCGGCGCCACCGCCCCGCAGGCCGCGGGGGTCATCCACACCGACTTCCAGCGCGGCTTCATCAAGGCCGAGGTGGTGTCCTTCGACGAGCTCGTCGATGCCGGCTCGATGGCTGAGGCCAAGGCGCGCGGCAAGGTGCGCATCGAGGGCAAGGACTACGTGATGCAGGACGGCGACGTCGTGGAGTTCCGCTTCAACGTGTGAGTCGGCACGTTTGCGCAGATCAGAGGGGGTGCGACCCCTCCCAGTCCGCACAGAGTCCGCAAGAATTTCAACAGGATGGGCAGGGTCAGGCTGTTCGGGGCGGCCACAATGATCCCGCCGTGCCGCCGCTCGGACGTCTGTGACAGGACCCCGGAGGCGAAAGGACTCAAACGCCGAATCGGTCAATGACTGGAGAGCCGCAGGAAGCTCGACAGCAGGTTGACAGGCCGCGGGATGGCATGGCTCGGGGTCAGGGCCGATCGGCGTCGAGCTCGGCCTCGAGGTCTTCGCGCTTCGCGTCTCGTTCGTCAGACTCCGCTATCGCGCGGAGGACGCGGGAGGTGCGAGGCCAAGTGGCTTTCGTGCTGTTGCTCCCGCTCCGGTACTTCGCAGCGAGGCTGCGCTCTCCTGTTCGCCGCCGTCGTAGACGCCGCGCGACGTGACGCCACGGCTGTTGAGGCGTCCAATAACAAGCCCGTTCTCCAACTCACGGCTGCCAATAGCCTCCACCATGTCTCGAACCGGCTCCGCCCGGCGAGCACACCCGGTTCC
>DASTVO010000228.1:0-2192 GCA_035759075.1 Actinomycetes bacterium | reverse complement strand
CCGACGACCTCGATGTCGGCGCCCTGGGCGAGCGCGGCGCGGAAGAAGTTGCGGCCGATACGGCCGAACCCGTTGATGCCAACACGGACGGTCACGACAGTCTCCTCGTTCGACTCGCTCGACGCTTGCTGCGGCTCACGGGCGACCCTATCCGCCCGCTGCGCGGGGCCCGACAGCCCACCTCACCAGGCGAGACAGCCCGGGGCGGGGGGTGTCAGGCGTCGAGCATGTCCGGGGTGAGGTTCGCGTCGGTGCCGGGGACGCCCTGGTCGGCGGCCCGCTTGTCGGCCAGCGCCAGCAGCCGGCGGATCCGGCCGGCCACGGCGTCCTTGGTCATCGGCGGGTCGGCGAGGGTGCCGAGCTCCTCGAGGCTGGCCTGCTTGTGGGCCAGCCGCAGCTCGCCGGCGACCCGCAGGTGGTCGGGGATGTCGTCACCGAGGATCTCCAGCGCGCGCTGGACCCGGGCACCGGCCGCGACCGCGGCCCGCGCGGAGCGGCGCATGTTGGCGTCGTCGAAGTTCGCCAGCCGGTTGGCGGTCGCCCGGACCTCGCGGCGCATCCGCCGCTCCTCCCAGGCCAGCACGCTGTCGTGCGCGCCGAGCCGGGTCAGCAGTGCGCCGATCGCGTCGCCGTCGCGGACGACGACCCGGTCGACCCCGCGCACCTCCCGGGCCTTCGCACCGATCCCGAGCCGGCGGGCGGCACCGACCAGCGCCAGCGCCGCCTCCGGGCCGGGACAGGTGATCTCCAGCGCCGACGAGCGGCCCGGCTCGGTCAGCGAGCCGTGGGCCAGGAAGGCGCCGCGCCAGGCCGACTCGGCGTCGCACAGCGCGCCGGACACGACCTGCGGCGGCAGGCCCCGGACCGGTCGGCCGCGGCCGTCGAGCAGCCCGGTCTGGCGGGCCAGCGCCTCGCCGTCCTTCGCCACCCGGACGAGGTAGCGGCTGCCCTTGCGCAGACCGCCGGGCGCCACCACCGCCACGTCCGAGGCGTGCCCGTAGACCTCCGCGATGTCCTTGCGCAGCCGCCGCGCGGTCGCGCCGGTGTCGATCTCGGCCTCGACCACGATCCGTCCGCTGACGATGTGCAGCCCACCGGCGAACCGCAGCACCGAGGAGACCTCGGCCTTGCGGCAGCACGGCTTCGTGACGGGCAGGTGGGCGAGCTCGTCCTTGACGGCAGCGGTCATGGCCATGGGCTCAGATCCTGTCACTCGGGAGACGGTCAGGGGCGAACAGTTGCCCGAAGGCGGCAGCCAGCCGGTCGGGGTCGTGGGCGTGCGGGTCGCCCTCGCGGGCCAGCCGGTCGAGATGGACGGTCGCTCCCAGCGCCGAGGCGACCGCCTCCAGGGCCGAGGGGTCGGGCACCGCGTCCCGGTCGGCGAGCACCGCGTCGATGGTGAGCCCGGGCGCGTGCTGGGCCAGCACCTCGAGGTGCGTCTCCGGCGCGAAGCCGGAGGTCTCGCCGGGCTGCGGGGCCAGGTTGAGCACGACCGCCCGGCGGGCGGACGTCGTCCGCACCGCGTGGCCGAGGTCGGGGACGAGCAGGTGCGGGATGACGCTGGTGAACCACGACCCGGGACCGAGCACGACCCACTCCGCCTCGAGCACGGACGTGACGGCCTCGGGGCAGGCCGGCGGCTGGTCGGGCACCAGGGTGATGTCGACGACGTGTCCCGGCGTCGTGGCGACGGCGTTCTGCCCGCGGACGGTCGCGAGGCCGGTCGGCACGTCGTCCGCGCTGCTCCCGTCGAGCTCGACGACTGCCTCGATGTCCAGCGGGACCAGCGACATCGGCAGCACCCGGCCGTGCGCACCGAGCAGCCGGGCCACCCAGTCCAGGCCCGCGACCGAGTCGCCGAGCAGCTCCCACAGCGCGACGATGAGCAGGTTGCCGACCGAGTGGTCGTGCAGCTCGCCCTCGCTGCGGAACCGGTGCTGCGCCACCCGGCTCCAGGTGCGGCCCCACTCGTCGTCGCCGCAGAGCGCGGCCAGCGCCATCCGCAGGTCGCCGGGCGGCAGCACCCCGAGCTCCCGGCGCAGCCGGCCGCTGGAGCCGCCGTCGTCACCGTGGCCGACAACGGCGGGTCGTCCGGCCGGCTGCGGGGCGAGTTCGGGTGCCTGCCGCCGGGTGACCTGCGGCAGGCGCTCGCCGCGCTGTGCGAGGACGACGAGTGGGGGAGCACCTGGGCG
>DASTVO010000227.1:0-2508 GCA_035759075.1 Actinomycetes bacterium | reverse complement strand
CGCGCTCTGCACGTCGACGCGCACGTCGCCGGAGTGCACCGGCAGCGGGAAGGGCTCGGCCGGCGGCAGGCCGGGGTTGAAGGCGTTGTCGACGAGGAGGCCCCACACGTTGGCGAAGGACACCGCGCCGACGAGGTCCTCGATGTCGACGCCCCGGTAGCGCAGCGCACCACCTTCCTTGTCCGGCTCGGCGATCTCGGTCTCGAAGGCGATGACGCCCTCGAGTCCGGGCTTGAAGTCGGACGAGTCGGTCATCGTGAGTGCGCTCCTCGGTCGAGATGTCGCGGGTGGTCGGGCCGACGATCGGCTGTTGCGCGACGGGCATTGTGTCCCACGCAGCCTCGGTCGGTTCGCGGGGGCCGTGCCACAGTGCCAGCGTGCAGCAACCCGACCCGGCCGCGATGCGCCGCCAGTACGCCCACCGGGGGCTCCGCGAGAGCGACCTCACGGACGACCCCCTCGAGCTGTTCGCGGGCTGGTTCGTCGACGCGGCCGGTGCGGGCGTCGTGGAGCCGAACGCGATGGTGCTCGCAACGGTCGGGCCAGACGGCTGGCCGCAGGCGCGGACCGTGCTGCTCAAGGGGTACGACCAGCGCGGGCTGCGCTTCTTCACCAACACCGGTTCGGCCAAGGGGGCCGCCCTGGCCGCGGTGCCGAGGGCCGCGGTGGTCTTCCCGTGGCACATGGTCGAGCGCCAGGTGCGGGTCACCGGCCCGGTGCAGCGGCTCCCGCACGACGAGGTCGCGGAGTACTTCGCGAAGCGGCCGCGGGACGCCCAGCTCGGGGCGTGGGCCAGCCCGCAGTCGCAGGTCGTCGGGTCCCGGGACGAGCTGGAGCGGCTGCTCGCCGAGGCGGCGGCCCGCTTCCCGGAGGGCACCGAGGTGCCGGTGCCGCCCGGATGGGGGGGCTACCGGGTGGTGCCGACGTCGTGGGAGTTCTGGGCCGGGCGGCCGGGTCGGCTGCACGACCGGCTGCGCTACCGGCGCACCGAGACGGGCGCGCCGTGGCGGGTCGAGCGGCTCGCGCCGTGAACGGCCCTGGACAGCAGCGACCCGCGGGCTGAACGCGCAGGGGACGTGTCCTGCGCAGCCCGCGGGTCGGGTGACTGCCTGGTAGTAGCCGGCCACGAGGGCCGGTCGCGACCGGACGGTCGTGGCTCTAGCTGACAGCCACCTCACGCGTCCTGCAAGTACTCAACTTCCGGACCACCTCCCTTCCGTGTACCCGGAACGGTACGTCCCGGTTCGCTCCGGCACAACGACCTTTTCGCATCGCGGCGCCGTCACGATCCGCACCAAGATCCGCACCGTGGCGCTCACCAAGATCCGCTCCGTGGTGCTCAGGAAGCGAGCCGGCTCGCTTCCTGAGCACGGTTGAGGAGATCTTGGGGGCTCGGGGCGGTCAGCCGTCAGTGCTCAACGGTCAGGGGTCAGCGGTCAGCGCAGGGCGATCCAGGTGGACTCGGCGTGGCCGAGGACGCGACGATCGCTGTCGTACGCGGTGCTGGCGGTGAACGTCTTGCGGCCGTCGGTGCCGAGCACCCGGCCGACCACGACGCACCGCTCGCCCACCGCCGGCCGGGCCTGCACGGCGGCCGTCATCCGGCCGAGCACCATCGGGCGGGCCACCAGGTCGCTGGACCAGCCGCCCGGGCAGTCGAGGGCGGCCCAGACCAGCTCGGGCGGGACCGACCCGTCCGGGCCCGCGAGAGACGGGTGCGGCACCCAGGTCGTCGCGACCGGGTCCGCCGGATCCTCGCCGACCCGGCCCGGCCGCAGTCCGAGCCCGTCGCCGGCCGGCCGGTCGGGCCCGCACACGAAGCAGCCCGGGAACGGGTGGGCACCCAGCCCCGCGTACCGGCTCTCCGCCTGCGCGGCGACGTCGAACGGGACGGGGTCCTCGGGGTCCCCGAGCTCCCCGGGCTCAGCCGTCGCGATGACGGCGCCACCGAAGGACGCGGTCGTCACGCCGTTCTCAGTCAGGACGACCATCGGCACCTCGAGCGGCGGGGGCTCCCGCAGCGTGACCCGCACCGGCCCCTCGGTCCCGAGGTGCGCGGCGAGCAGCCCCGCGACGTACCCGCCGTTGGCCGAGCCCGGCGGGCCGTTGAACCGCGACGGGACCAGCAGCCGGGCGTCCGGGGAGCCGGTCATCCGCAGCCTTTCTCGGGGATCGGACGCGGGAACGGCCACCGGGTCAGCGCGGTCACGCATCCAATGATGGCGAACCGAGCGAGTCAGCCGGCCAGCGCGCCGGCCGCGACACGCAGGTCGGCCACCAGCGCCGCGTACGCCTCGTCCCGGCGCTCGCCCGGGGTCCGCAGCACTGCCGAGGGATGGGTGGTGACGACGAAGGGCCGCTGTCCGAGGCTGGTGTCGCGCTCGATCAGGCTGCCGCGGTCGCGGGTCACCCGCACCGACGAGCCGAGCAGCGCCTTCGCGGCGGTCGCCCCCAGCGCGACCACGACGTCCGGGTCGACGAGCCGCGGCTCGGCGATCAGCCACGGCC
>DASTVO010000226.1:0-2710 GCA_035759075.1 Actinomycetes bacterium | reverse complement strand
GGCGTCGGTGGTGAGCACCGAGAGCATCGTCGCCAGTCCGGGAGCGAGCATCCCGGCGCCCTTGGCCATCCCGCCGACGGTGAACCCCTCGCCGTGCGCGACCGCCTGCTTGGGCACGGAGTCGGTGGTCATGATCGCCCGGGCCGCGTCGTCGGCGCCGGCCACCGAGAGCAGCGGCACGGCCTCGTCGACGCCGGCGAAGAGCGCGTCGACCGGCAGCCGGTCGCCGATCAGTCCGGTCGAGCAGACCGCGACGTCGGTGGCGGACACCTCGAGCAGCCCGGCGACCCACTCGGCGGTCGAGTGGGTGTCCTGGAAGCCCTGCGGCCCGGTGCAGGCGTTGGCGCCGCCGGAGTTCAGGACGACCGCGTCGACCCGGGCGTCCCGGACGACCTGCTGGGTCCAGAGCACCGGTGCGGCCTTGACCCGGTTGGCGGTGAAGACCCCGGCGGCGGTGTGGTCGGGGCCGTCGTTCACGACCAGCGCGACGTCGAGCAGCCCGCTGGTCTTGAGCCCGGCGGCGACGCCGGTGGCGCGGAAGCCGAGGGCGGCGGTGACGCTCACGGCCTCACCCCCGACACGGGCAGTCCCGCGGTCTCGTCGATGCCGAGGACCAGGTTGGCGTTCTGCAGCGCCTGGCCGGCGGCGCCCTTGACCAGGTTGTCCAGGGCGGCGACCACGACGGCCCGGCCGGCATGGGTGTCGGCCGCGACCTGCAGGTGCACGCAGTTGCTGCCGACGGTGGCTGCGGTGGTCGGCCAGGTGCCGGCCGGCAGCACGTGCACGAAGGGCTCGTGCTCGTACGCGGCGGCCAGCGCGTCGCGCAGCGACCCGGTCGCGGTGTTCTCGGCCAGCCGGGCGGTGGTGGTGGCCAGGATCCCGCGCGGCATCGGGGCCAGCACCGGGGTGAAGGACAGCGTCACCGGCTCCCCGGCGGCCGCCGAGAGGACCTGCTCCATCTCCGGGGTGTGCTGGTGCACCCCGCCGGCCTTGTAGGCCGACAGCGACCCCATCACCTCGCTGGCCTGCAGGGTGGCGGAGGTCTTGCGGCCGGCGCCGGACGTGCCGGAGGCCGCGACCACGACCACGTCCTCGGGCTCGACCAGCCCGGCCGCGAGCAGCGGGGCCAGCCCGGTGACCACCGAGGTCGGGTAGCAGCCAGGGTTGGCAACCCGGGTCGCCTTCGCGACCTGCGCGCGGACGCCGGGCAGCTCGGGGAGGCCGTACACCCAGCTGCCGGCGTGGTCGCCGCCGTAGTAGGTGGCCCAGGCCTGCGGGTCGCGCAGCCGGAAGTCGGCGCCGAGGTCGACGACCGGGAGCCCGTCGGGGAGGTCGGCGACCAGGGCGGCGGACTCGCCGTGCGGCAGGGCCAGGAAGACCAGGTCGGCCTCGGCCAGCCTGGCGGCGTCGGTGGCGGCGAACGTGCTGCCCGCCAGCTGCGGCAGCTGCGGGTGCAGCTCGGTGACCGGGCGGCCCGCGGCGGACCCGGCCGCCACCGGCCCGATGCTCAGCTCGGGGTGAGCGAGCAGCAGGCGCAGCAGCTCACCGCCCGCGTACCCGCTCGCTCCTGCGACGGCTGCCGTCCGACCCATGCGCATGAGTATGCGGCGACTCGCACATCCATGCAAACAGGGCCGGGGGACGCTCAGTCGCTGAGACGCTTGGCCAGCTGCACCTGGGCGTGACCGGCCGGGTAGTCGTCGAACCTGCCGCACTCCACGTAGCCACGGGCCGCGTAGAACTCGAGCGCCTGGAAGGTGTGAGTGGCGAGCAGCACCTGGTGGCAGCCGCGCCGGGCCGCCTCGGCCTCGGCTTCGGCGAGCAGCCGGGAGCCCAGTCCTCTCCCCCGGCGGTCCTGGTCGACGAAGAGCAGGTCGACGAAGGCGGTCCCGCCCCAGGTCCAGCCGAAGAGACCACCGACCATCCCGGCGCCGTCGTCGCGAGCGGTGACGACGAGCAGGGCGCCGTCGTCGACGCCGGTCGCCCGGGCGTTGAACGCGTACAGCCGCCGGCGCAGCTCGGTCTCGACCTCGCCGCCGTCGTCATGGTCACCGGTCTCGAGCCGCACCCTGGCCACGGCGCGGAGCATGACAGCCTGTCGCCCCGTTGTCGCCGGGCGTGTCCGGGAGCATGCTGGCGGCAGGTCCGTCTCGAGCACGGAACCGTCGCCGCGCAGCGGGCCGCCTAGGGGGACCGACATGGCCGAGCGGGCTTCAGTCGGCGAATCGGCTGAGCTGCTGCAACGAGAGCTCACGGAGGCCCGCGGCCACCTCACCGCCACGAGTGAGGTGCTGGCGGCGCTGGGTCGCTCCGGGTCGGACCTCGACGCGATCCTCGGCGCCGTCGTCGAGAGCGCCCGGCAGCTGTGCCGGGCGGATGCCGCGCTGATCTACCGGCTGGACGACGACGTGTACCGGGTGGCGCGGTCGTCGGGCGTCACGGCCGAGGCGGTCGTCGGGCGTCACGGCCGAGGCGGCCGCGTACATCGAGGCGCACCCGTTCCGGCTCGACGAGGGCACGCTCGTCGGCCGGGTCGGCCTGTCCCGTCGTCCGGGACAGATCGTCGACGTCCTCAGGGACGAGGCCTACCGGCGTACAGATGCTCAGCAGGTCGCGGGCTTCCGCACGGTGATGGCGGCACCCCTGCTCCTCGGTGACGAGGTTGTCGGCGTCCTCAATCTGTGGCGGGGGCGAGTCGACCCGTTCGACG
>DASTVO010000225.1:0-14151 GCA_035759075.1 Actinomycetes bacterium | reverse complement strand
AAGCCGTTCGCCGTCATGGTGCTGCTGACGATGATCACGGCTGTTGCGTCCGCGCTGCTGGACAACGTCACCACTGTCCTCCTGATCGCGCCTGTCACCCTGCTCGTCTGCGAGCGCCTCGGTGCACCGCCGATCCCCTTCCTGATCGCGGAGGCGCTGGCCTCGAACATCGGCGGCACGGCGACCCTGATCGGCGACCCACCGAACATCATCATCGCCAGCCGGGCCGACCTCTCGTTCAACGAGTTCTTCATCAACCTCGCCCCGATCGTGGTGGTGCTGCTCGGGGTGTTCGTCCTGCTGTGCAGGGTCCTGTTCCGGCACGCCTTCCAGTACGACGAGGAGCGAGCCGCCGCCGTCATGGCGCTCGACGAGCGCGAGGTGATCCGCGACACCGGCCTGCTGGTCCGGTCTCTGGTCGTGCTGCTCGGCGTGATGGTCGGCTTCGTCCTGCACTCGGCGCTGCACCTCGAGCCGTCTGTGGTGGCCCTGCTCGGCGCAGGGACCCTGGTCGCCGTGTCCCGCCTGGACCCGCCGGACTTCCTCGAGGAGGTCGAGTGGTCGACCCTCGTCTTCTTCATGGGCCTGTTCGTCATGGTCGGTGCGCTCGTCGAGGTCGGGGTCATCGCGACCCTCGGCGAGCAGCTCACCGAGGCGGTCGGCGACAACTACTTCCTCGCCGCGTCCGTGCTGCTGTGGGGCTCGGCGCTGCTGTCCGGGATCGTCGACAACATCCCGTACGTCGCGACGATGACCCCGCTCGTCCAGGGGCTGGTGGACAGCGGCGGGGGCGCCACGCAGTCCAACGCGCTGTGGTGGGCGCTCGCCCTGGGCGCCGACCTGGGCGGCAACTCGACCGCCGTCGGGGCCAGCGCCAACGTCGTGGTGATCGGCATCGCCGCGCGCAACGGGCACCCCATCTCGTTCTGGCAGTTCACCAGGTACGGGATCGTGGTGGCGACCGTCACGATCGCGCTGGCCTGGCCGTACCTCTACTTCCGCTACTACGCGTTCGCCTGACATGACGCCGATCCAGAGAGCACGCCGCATCGCCTTGCGGGCGCTGCCCACCAGGGAGCGGGAGTTCCTCGCCGAGGCTCTGCGCGAGGAGACCGTCGGCGGTGTGCTGCTGCTCGTCGCGGCAGCGACCGCGCTGGTCTGGGCGAGCTCGCCGTGGTCGTCGGCGTACGAGGACCTCCGGCACGTCGTGGTCGGGCCCTCGGCGCTCAACCTCGACCTCGACCTCGAGACCTGGACCGCCGACGGGCTGCTCGCCATCTTCTTCTTCGTCGCCGGCGTGGAGCTCAAGCGCGAGCTCGTCGTGGGGCAGCTGCGCAAGCCGGCCGCCGCCGTGCTGCCGATGGTCGCCGCCATCAGCGGCATGGTCGTACCAGCCTTGGTCTACCTCGCACTCGTGGCCGGCGACGCCGACGCGCTGGCCGGCTGGGCCGTGCCCATCGCCACCGACATCGCGTTCGCGCTCGCGGTGCTGGCGGTCCTGGGCTCCACCTTGCCGACCGCGCTGCGCGCCTTCCTGCTCACGCTGGCCGTCGTCGACGACCTCGGCGCCATCCTCGTCATCGCCGTCGGCTTCACCGACGACCTGCAGCTCTGGGCGCTCGCCGCCGGTGCCGCTTCAGTCGGCCTGTGGGCATACCTGCAGCACCGCCGGGTGCACTCCGGGTTCGTACTGGTGCCGCTGGCGGTGCTGACCTGGGTGCTCGTCCACGAGAGCGGCGTGCACGCAACCATCGCCGGCGTTGCGCTCGGGCTCGCCACCCGGGTCCGGCCGGACCGCGACGAGAAGCGGTCTCCCGCCGAGCACCTCGAGCACGTCGTCCGTCCGGTGTCGGCAGGCGTCGCCGTCCCCCTGTTCGCGCTCATGTCCGCCGGCGTCGCGGTCACCCCGTCCGCGCTCGGGGACGCCGCGCAGGACCCGGCGGCGGTCGCCGTGGTGTTCGCGCTCGTCCTGGGCAAGTTCCTCGGGGTGTTCGGCGGTACGTGGCTGACGGTCCGGCTGACCCGGGCCGAGCTCAGCTCCGAGCTGCAGTGGGGCGACGTGGCCGCTGTCGCCTTCCTCAGCGGGATCGGCTTCACCGTGTCGCTGCTGATCGCCGACCTCGCGTTCGCCGGGGCCGAGCGGCTGGACCACATCAAGGCCGCGGTCCTGGCGGCGTCGGTGCTCTCCGCCGTGCTCGCGGGGGTCACGCTCCGCATCCGGACGAGAAGGCACAGGACGCGTCGGAGGAGGATGATCGGGAAGGAGTAGACGGAAACCGTCGGCACGTGACACCTGGAGGCTCGCCTATGACCGCCACGACGCAGCGACCCGCTGGCCCCCCGGAGGAGACTCTCGGCGCACTGTTCGCGGCCGCCAGCAAGGACCTGTCCGCGCTGGTCCGCGACGAGATCGCCCTCGCGAAGGCCGAGATCCGTGTCGACGTGAAGAATGGCGCCACGGGCGGTGCCATGTTCGGCGCCGCCGCGTTCCTGGGGGTCCTCGCGCTCATCCTGCTCTCGATCGCCGCCGCGTACGGCCTGGTGGCCCTCGGGCTGCACCCTGGATGGGCGTTCCTCATCGTCGCGGGCTTCTACCTGCTCGTGGCCGCCGTCCTCGGGCTGGTGGGCAAGAAGGCCGTGAGCAAGGTGGGGCCGCCGGAGCGCACGATCCGCACCAGCAAGGAGACGGCCGCGTTCCTCAAGAGCCCGCGATCGGACGATGCGAAGACGCCGGCGACCTGACCAACCCCCGGACGCCTCGGTCGCCCGGGTCGCCGGGCCGTGGGAGCACCACATGGTCGCCGCGAACGGCGCCCGGTTCCACGTCGCCGTCTCCGGTGACGGGCCGCTGGTCCTGCTGCTGCACGGCTTCCCGGAGTTCTGGTGGGCCTGGCGCCACCAGCTGCCGGCGCTCGCCCTGGGCGGCTACCGCGCGGCGGCCATGGACCTGCGCGGCTTCGGGGCGAGCGACAAGCCACCCCGCGGCTACGACCCGCGCACGCTCGCGGAGGACGCCGCCGGGGTCATCCGCTCGCTCGGGGAACGCGACGCCGTCGTGGTGGGACACGGTCTGGGCGGGCTGGTCGCCTGGACGCTCTCCGTCGTTCACCCGCGGCAGGTACGCCGACTCGTCGCCGTCTCGATGCCCCATCCCCGCCGGCTGCGCCGCTCGCACCTCACCGACCTGCGGCAGGCCCGGGCCTCCAGCCACGTGCTCGGCTACCAACGCCCGGTGCTCCCCGAACGAGGGCTGGTCGCCGACGGCGGGCAGGAGGTCGCCGAGCTGTTGCACAAGTGGTCCGGCCCGGGCTTCCCCGACGAGCAGACCGAGGCCCGCTACCGCGAGGCGGTGCAGATCCCGGGCGTCGCCCACTGCGCGCTGGAGTCCTACCGCTGGGCGGTCCGGTCGATCCCCCGGGCCGACGGGCTCCGGTACGCGCACCGGATGGCGAGCCCGGTGACCGTGCCCACCCTGCAGGTGCACGGCGAGCTCGACCGGTGCGTGCTCCCCTCGAGCGCCACCGGCTCGGCTCGCTATGTCGAGGCCCGCTACCACTGGCACCTGATGCCGGGAGTCGGCCACTTCCCGCACGAGGAGGACCCCGACGCGTTCACCTCCGTGCTGTGCGACTGGCTGGCCGACCCGTCGCTCGACGAGCCGGGAACGGCGGCCCGTGGCTGACCACGCCGACCGTCCCGACCGAGACCGTGACACCGCCGGCCGCGCCCACAACCAGCGCCCGCGGGACGGGCTGGGGCGCCCGCTGCCCCACGGCGCGGAAGGGGTCGAGCGGGTGCCCGACGACCTGGTGCTGCCGCCGCAGCGGTCGCTGGACGAGGCCCAGCGGCTGCTCGACTCGGGACGGCCCTTCCACGCGCACGAGGTGCTCGAGGGGACCTGGAAGGCAGCACCGCCGGACGAGCGCGACCTGTGGCAGGGCCTGGCCCAGCTGGCCGTGGGCATCACGCACCTGGCGCGCGGAAACCCGGCCGGGGCGGCGACCTTGCTGCGGCGCGGGGCCGCGCGGCTCCGGCAGTACGCGGCCGACCCGCCGTACGGCGTCGACGTCCCTGGCCTGGTCGCCGCCGCGGAGGCGCTGGCCGACGACCCGTCGCGGGAGGCGGCCCTGCGGCTGCGCCGCCCCTCCTAGACGCAGGCGCCCGTGTCGACCTGCTGCGTGCGGTCCCGGCCGTCGCGGAACACCGGCCGCGCCTCGTCGACGGTCAGCGCGTAGCCGGTGTCGGGGTCGTCGAGCGACTTGGCGAAGATCACGCCGTAGACCTCGCCGTCGAGGTTGAGCAGTGGCCCGCCGGAGTTGCCGGGCTCCACGTCGGCGAACAGCGAGAACACCTCGCGGGTCACCTGCTTGCGCTGGTAGATGTCCGGCCCGCGCGCGTCGATGGTCTCCCGGATGCGCGCCGGCTCGAGCCGGTACGGGCCGCCACCGGGGAAGCCGGCGACGACCGCCTGGTCGCCGCGCTCACCGTTCGCGTCAAGGTCCAGCACGTCAGCCGAGAGGTCCGGGACGTAGAGCACGGCGAGGTCGCGGTCCGGGTCGTAGAGCACGACGCGCGAGGTGAAGCTGCGGCCGGTGCCGCCCACCTGCACCTCGGGCCGGTCCACGCCGGCCACGACGTGGGCGTTGGTCATCACGTGCTGGTCGGCGAACACGAAGCCGGCACCGTCGAGCCGCCGGTTGCAGTCCTCCGCGGTGCCGGAGACCTTCACGATGCTGGTGCCGGCCTGACGCACGGCCCGGGTCGAGGTGATTCCCGCACTGGGGGGGTCGACCGGCCGGATGCGCTCCGGAGTCAGCCCCCCGAACACCGTGGGCAGGCCGTTGTCGTCGAGGACCCGGCGGAACGAGGAGAACAAGGTGTGCGCCTCGTTCGGCACGAAGTCGTCGACGGTGGTGATGACGCGCGAGTCCACGATCTGCCGGGACAGGGTCGGGACGGGACCGGGGCGCAGCGCGGAGGCGAGGAACCAGGCGACCAGGAGCATCGCGAGAACGCTGACCAGCGCGCCCAAGGAGGCGTCGATGACCCTCGCCGGGCGCCACGTCAGGCGGTCGCGGACCAGCGACCCCAGCCAGGCCAGCAGCACCTGCCCGACCGTCGCCGCGAGCAGGACGGCCGCCACCGCCAGCACCGACTGCCCGAGACCCGGCTCCAGCCCGGAGACGAGCGAGGGCACCAGCAGCAGCGCGCCGACGCCGCCGCCGATGAACCCGGTGAAGGCCAGCACACCCACGACGAAGCCTTGCCGGTAGCCGGACCAGCCGAAGGACAGCGCCGAGACCAGCAGCAGGACGTCGAGCCAGTTCACCGGCGGCCCATCTCACGGTCGAGCAACCGCAGCAGGTCGGCGGGCATCGGCTCCACCCGGCTCTGGTCCCACGGGACCTCCCAGCCGGCCAGGCGGAGCATCCGGTCCAGCAAGCCGGCCGTGAACCCCCAGACCAGCAGGCCCGCGACGCCGAACGCCGCACCGACGTAGCCGCTGGGGTGGCTGACCCGGAACCGGTTCGCCGGGTCGAGCAGCTCGGCGAGCGGCACGCGGTGCACCGAGGCGACCTCCGTGGGGTCGACGACGCCGACCGGCGAGGGCTCGCGCCACCAGGCCAGGACCGGTGTCACCACGAAGTCGCTGACGGGGAGGAACAGGGCGGGCAGGGTGCCGAAGACGTCGACGCCCGCCGGGTCCAGCCCGGTCTCCTCGACCGCCTCCCGCAGCGCGGCGCCGACGGCGCCGTCGTCGTCGGGGTCGATCGCGCCCCCCGGGAAGGCCACCTGGCCGGCATGGCTGCGCATGTCGTGCGCCCGCTCGATGAGCAGGACCTCCGCGCCGTCCCACCCGCTGCCGGGTTCCCGCTCCCCGAAGAGCATCAGGACGGCGGACTGGCGGCCGCCGTCGTCCGGCGGCAGGAAACGGCTCAGCTCCTCGGGGCGGACGTCGACCGCTGCCTCGGCGAGCGGGCGCAGCCAGGACGGCAGCTCGGGCACCTCGGTCACAGGCTCACCCCGAGGTGGCGCTGCAGCAGCTCAGCCATCTCCTGCATCGACGTGATCTCCCCGATCTGGCGGCCGGTGACGCGGCCGTCGGCGTCGACGAAGAAGGTCTGCGGCGGGGCGTACGCCCCCAGCCGGCTCACGACCAGGTCACCGTCCTCGTCGTGCACGGAGGGGAAGGGCACCCCGAAGTCGCGCTCGGACTGCAGGCCGTAGTCCCGCGGTGCCTTGTAGTGGACGCCGAAGAAGCGCACGGTGTCGCCGGCCCGGTCCGCGGCCTCGGCGAAGAGCGGCATCTCGCGGTCGCAGTTGGTGCACCATGCCGCCCACACGTTGAGGACCAGGGGCGTGCCTCGCAGGTCCGCCAGGTTCACCGCGGCGCCCTCCCCGAGGCAGGGCAGCTCGAGGTCGGGCAAGCCGCCCTCCACGGGCTCGGCGGCCTCGAGGTCGGGGCACGGACCGGTGGCGGGCGGTCCCGGCGTCGTCCCGGCGGGTGTGGCGGTCGCCGTCCCGGCGGGGGTGGCCGCCGCCGTCCCGCTGGACTCCTCGGCGGTCGATCCGCAGGACACCATCGCGAGCGCGACCAGCACGGCACCCGCGAAGCGCAGGGGCCCTCGCGTGAACCGTGACGTCATCGGGCGACCGCCACCTGCTCGGGCGACTTCACCAGCTTGGCGGCCTTGGCCGCGTCGACCTCGCCCTCGCCGTAGGCCGGGCACAGTGCGGCCACCGGGCACGCGCCGCAGGCCGGCTTGCGCGCGTGGCAGCGCCGCCGGCCGTGCCAGATCAGCCGGTGGCTGAGCATGGTCCAGTCCTTCTTCGGGAACAACGCCGCCACGTCGGTCTCGACCTTGTCCGGCTCGGTCGCGTCGGTCCACCCGAAGCGGCGCGCCAGCCGGCCGAAGTGCGTGTCGACGGTGAGACCCGGCACGCCGAAGGCGTTGCCGAGCACCACGTTGGCCGTCTTGCGCCCGACTCCCGGCAGCGTCACCAACGCGTCCAGCCGGCCCGGCACCTCCCCGCCGTAGCGCTCGACCAGGGCCTGGCCCAGACCGATCAGCGAGTTCGTCTTCGCCCGGAAGAAGCCGGTCGACTGGATCATCGTCTCCAGCTCGGCGCGGTCCGCGGCGGCGTAGTCGGCCGCGGTCCGGAACCTGGCGAAGAGGGCCGGCGTGACGAGGTTGACCCGGGCGTCGGTGGTCTGGGCCGAGAGGATCGTGGCGACCAGGAGCTCGAGCGGCGTGCTGAAGTCCAGCTCGCAGTGGGCGTCGGGATAGGTGTCGGCCAGGACCCGGTTGATCCGGCGGGCGCGCCGGGTGCGCGCGAGGGGCGTCTCGTCCTCGACGTCCAGCGCTGTGGCAGCGCGCCCGGTCCTGCTCACCTCGCAGAGCCTAACGGGGGCTAGATCGCGGCTCGGACCGCTCGTTCAAGAGGCGGTCAAGCGCGTCGACCGTACGGGTGACATGCCGTCAAGGACCCCGTGTCCTGCGACGATCACGGATCGTGACCATCATCCAGCCCGCTGCCGCGGTGCGCCGCCGCCCGGTCGACCAGGGCCCCCGCGGTGCGGCCCGGCGCGGTCCCGCCCGCCGGGCGCCGGAGCTGGCGCCCCTCGGGCTGGACCAGCTGCGGGCGTACCGGCAAGAGCTGATCCAGGAGGAGTCGCGGGTGTCGTACTGGCGACGCATCCTGCAGGCCCGCCTCGACCTGGCGCTGGCCGACCGCGGTTCCCTGGACCGGCTGCGCCGGGTCCTCTCGGAGCACCAGCAGACCAGCCGCCGACTGGCGATGCAGCCCTTCGACGGGCACGTCGACGTCGCGCCGCTGCCCGACCTCGCCGTGCTGTGGGAGACGCAGAGCGGTGGCGGCGACGACACCGAGCTCGTGACGCGGCTCGCGGACGCCGAGCAGCAGCTCTCCGCGTACCGCCGTGTCCTGCACCAGCGCCTCGACGCTGCGACCGGCGAGCTCATCTCGCGCTACCGGGACGACCCGTCCCTGGCGCTGCGCGCCCTGCCGCTACCTCCGGTGGCCGAGGCGGGCGTCGCCTGATCGCGTGACCGCGCCATCTGCGGCAGACTGCACCCTGCGCGCGGACGGTGCGCGCCCGACGGGGTGATCGAGAGGACGGTCGTGGACGAGCAGGTCGGCACGTTGGGGAGCTCTCCACTCTTCGCCGCTCTCGACGACGAGGCACAGGGCGACCTGCGGCGTCGGATGGACGAGGTGAAGCTCGGGCGGGGTGACACCCTCTTCAGCGAAGGTGACCCCGGCGACCGGCTCTACGTGGTGAGCCAGGGCAAGGTGAAGCTCGGCCGCACCGCCTCGGACGGCCGCGAGAACCTGCTGGCAGTCCTCGGCCCGGGCGAGATGTTCGGCGAGCTGTCGCTGTTCGACCCCGGCCCCCGCACCGCCACCGCCACGGCCGTCACCGCCGCGACCCTCCACGGCCTGGGCCACGACGACCTGGAGCCACTGCTGCTGCAGCGGCCGGAGGTCGCCGGGCGGCTCCTGGCCGCGCTGGCCCGCCGGCTCCGGCGCACCAACGAGGCGATGGGAGACCTGGTCTTCCGCGACGTGCCGGGACGCGTGGCCAAGGCGCTGCTGGACCTCGCCAGCCGCTTCGGGGTCGAGACCGACGACGGCCTGCGGGTCACCCACGACCTCACGCAGGAGGAGCTGGCCCAGCTGGTCGGCGCCTCACGCGAGACGGTGAACAAGGCGCTGGCCGACTTCGCCTCGCGCGGTTTTCTGCGTCTGGAGGGGCGCGCGGTCGTCATCCTCGACATCGAGCGGCTCTCGCGCCGCGCCGGCTAGGACGACGCCGGCTCCCCGGCCGCCAGGTAGTCGAGCTGCGCGCGCACGGACAGCTCTGCCGCCGGCCACAGCGACGGGTCCACGTCGACGTACACGCGCCGCACCACCTCCTCGGCGGTCACCGCCCCCGCGGCGACGGCGTCGCGGACCTGCTGGAGCCGCTGCTCCCGGTGCGCGAGGTACTCCTGGGCCACTGCGGCGGCGTCGTCCCTGACCGGGCCATGGCCTGGCAGCACGGTCACCGGCCCGAGAGCGGCGATCCGGCGCAGCGACGCCAGGTACGGGGCGAGCGCACCGTCCGGATGGGCGACCACCGTCGTGCCGCGGCCGAGCACCGTGTCGCCGGTCAGCACGGCCCGGTCGCCACCGTCGTCGACGACGAAGCACACGGAGTCCGAGGTGTGGCCGGGGGTGTGCAGCACCTCGACGCCCAGCCCCTCGACCGCGGGCGTCAACCCGTCGCCGAGCGGGTCGGCATTGACGCAGTGCGCCGGGTCGCGAGCCAGAACCGGTGCGCCGGTCAGCTCGTGGAAGCGGCGGGCACCCTCGGCATGGTCGGGATGGCCGTGCGTCAGCAACGTCAGCAGAACCTCGTCGTTGCCGGCCACCCGCCGCAGGTGGGCCTCGTCGAGGGGGCCCGGGTCAACGACGACGACGCCGGCGTCGGCGCGCAGCACGTAGGTGTTGGTGCCGTCCAGGGTCATGGGACCGGGGTTGTCGGCCCGCACCAGGGTGCACCAGCCGGGCAGCGCCCCCGTCACTCGACCACCAGGTGCAGCTCGCCGCCGGTCTCGACCAGCCGCGGGAGCACCGGGCGGATGTCACGGGGTGCGGCGAGCACCGACGCCACGTCCGGAAACGGTACGAGGTCACGCAGCGCCTGGACCGTCGGCGGCAGCATCGCCATCCGGCGCGCGTCGTGCTCGGCCACCGCCCGACGCACCGGTACCCAGGCCGCGACCTCGGCCTCGCTGCTCACGTCCCGGGCGAGCTGGCCGGCAGGCAGGGCAGCGACGAAGAACCGGGTGTCGAAGCGGCGCGGCTCGAACTCGGGAGTGATCCAGTGCGCCCAGGCGCGCAGCAGGTCGCTGCGCAGCACGAGCCGGCGCCGCGCCAGCATCTCCGCGGCGGACAGCGACCGGTCCAGCAGCGCGTGCCGGTCGCTCTCCCAGTCGTCGGCGGTGGTGTCGGCCACGACCTCGTCCGCCGACGGGCCGGCCAGCAGCACTCCGGACTCCTCGAAGGTCTCCCGCACGGCGGCGCACACGAGCGCCCGCGCGAGGGCTTCGTCGCAACCCAGCCGCTCGGCCCACTCCGCCGGCGCCGGGCCGGACCAGGAAGTCTCCACCGCGCCGTCGCGGGCGTCGACGGAACCGCCGGGAAAGACGTGCATCCCGGCGGCGAACGCCATGGTCCCGACCCGGCGCAGCAGATAGACCTCGAGGCCGTCCGACCCGTCTCGCAGCAGGACCACGGTCGCGGCGTGCCGCGGTGCGGCGATGTCGCCGGGACCGGCCAGGAACGCGCGGGCGTGATCAACAAGTGACGCCGGGACCTCCACCACGCGGGAAATCGTAAGACCCGTGTCCTGGTCAGGGTACGGTCGTCCCGATTTGATCGGGGGATGAGATGCCGGACAGCCTGACCATCACCGAGCTCGCCGAGCGGGTCGGGATGACACCGCGGAACATCCGCGCGTACCAGTCCAAGGGACTGCTGTTCCCGCCGCACATCGAAGGGCGGGTCGCGCGGTACTCCGGCGTCCATGCCGCCCGGCTGCAGCTGATCTCGTCGCTGCACCGCGAAGGGTTCACCCTGGCCGCCATCAAACGGCTCGTCGACACCCCTGGCAGCTACGCGGCGATCGTCGCCGACCGGCGCCGGCGCTTCCGCGAGGAGAGCTCCGACATCTCCCCGACCGTCCCGGTCTCCGAGGAACGGATCCGGGCGATGTTCACGGACGACGTGCCCGAGGAGATCACCGACACGGGGCTGGTGTGGCGCGACGCCGACGGGCACCTCGTGAGCCACACCGTCGTCGTCGGTGTCGCCCGGACGCTGCTCGAGCTCGGCGTGCCCGCCGACCTGGTGGCGGCCCTGCAGGTCGAGGCCGTGCGCGCGGCCCGGCCGCTCGCGGAGAAGCTGCGCGAGCGGCTGGACGGCGAGGGATTCAACGAGGCCAGGGCGACCGACCTCGCAAAGGTGGCCGTCCAGCTCACCGCGACCGCGTACGAGATCGCGTTCCTCGAGGCGGCGACCCGCTCGCCGGGCCGACCGCCCGAGCGCTAGGCCTTCTCGACCTCGACGACGAGCTCGATCTCGACCGGTGCGTCCAGCGGGAGGACGGCCACGCCCACGGCGCTGCGGGCGTGCACACCCCGCTCGCCGAAGACCTCGCCGAGCAGCTCGCTGGCGCCGTTCACCACGCCGGGCTGGTCGCTGAAGCCGGGGTCGCTGGCGACGAAACCGACGACCTTGACCACGCGGCGCACCTTCGACAGGTCACCGACCTCGGCCCGGATCGCGGCGAGAGCATTGAGGATGCAGGCCTTCGCCAGCTCCTTCGCGTCCTCCGCGGTGACCTCGGCGCCGACCTTGCCGGTGCCGAGGAGCTTGCCGTCGAGCCGCGGCAGCTGCCCCGACGTGAACACGAGGTCGCCGGAGCGCACGGCCGGCACGTAGGCCGCGAGCGGCGGGGACTCGCTCGGCAGCGTCAGCCCCAACCCGGCGATCCGGTCCTCCGGGGTGCTCACTTCTGCCTCTTCAGGTAGGCCACGACCTGCTCGCCGCCGCCGGGTCCCGGCACGACCTGGACGAGCTCCCAGCCGTCCTCGCCCCATGTGTCGAGGATCTGCTTCGTCGCATGGACGAGCAGCGGCACCGTCGCGTACTCCCACTTCGTCATGGCGGCGACTCTAGCGACGGCCACGCCAGGGTCGGCACGGCCCCGCGACCATCACCGGAAGCGGCGGAAGTCCGGCGCGCGCTTCTCGGCGAACGCCTGCGCGCCCTCCATGCCCTCGTCGCTGCTCGCGAACAGCTCGAGGCCGTCGAAAGCGAGGTGTGACAGGCCGCCGATGTGGTCGGTGTCGGCGTTGAACGAGTGCTTGAGGAAGCGCAACGCCGTCGGAGAGTACGAGCCGATGGTGCGTCCCCACTCCAGCGCCTTGGGCAGCAGCTGGTCGAGCGGCACGACCTCGTTGACGAGGCCCCAGCGCTCGGCGGTCTCAGCGTCGAAGAGTTCGAGGAGGAACCAGATCTGGCGGGCGCGCTTCTCACCGACGACGCGAGCAAGGTACGCGGAGCCGAAGCCGGCGTCGAAGGAGCCCACCTTCGGCCCGCTCTGACCGAAGCGCGCGTGCTCGGCCGCGACGGTCAGGTCACAGAGCACGTGCAGCACGTGGCCGCCGCCGACCGCGACGCCGTTGACGGCAGCGATCACCGGTTTCGGGATGTCCCGGATGATGCGGTGCAGCCGCTCGACCTCGAACGTCCCCCACTCGGTCTCGCCGTAGCCCCCGGTCTCGGCTCGCTCCTTGACGTCCCCGCCGGCGCAGAACGCCTTGTCACCGGCGCCGGTCAGCACGACCGCGGCGACGTCCTTGGACGCCCACGCCGTCTTGAAGGCGGTGATGAGCTCGTCGACGGTGCGACCGCGGAAAGAGTTGTAGCGGTCCGGCCGGTTGATGGTGATGACCGCGACGTCGTCGGTGACCTCGTAGACGACGTCGGTGAACTCGTCGGTGCGCACGCCCTACCCCTCGACCTTGCAGACGACTGCCGAGCCCTGCCCGACACCGATGCACGCGGCGGCGACGCCGATGCCGCCGCCGCGACGGCGCAGCTCGCGGCAGAGGTCGACGACCACGCGGGGCGCGGAGGCACCGAGGGGGTGGCCGATCGCGATGGCGCCGCCGTGCGGGTTGACGCGCTCGAGGTCGAGGTCGGGCAGACCCTGCAGCGTGCTGAGCACCATGGCGGCGAACGCCTCGTTGATCTCCCACAGGTCGACGTCCGCAGCGGTGAGACCGAGCCGGCCGAGCGCCTTCTCGACGGCCGGGACCGGTGCCACCGAGAACCGGTCCGGCTGCACTGCCACGGTGGCGCTCGCGAGCACCTGACCGAGCGGGGCGACGCCGAGCTCGGCGGCCGCGTCGGCGGTCCCCATCAGCAGCGCGATGGCACCGTCGTTGATCGGCGAGGAGTTGCCGGCCGTGACGGTTCCGTCGGCGGTGAACGCCGGCGACAGTCCGGCCAGCCGCTCCGCGCTGGTGTCCGGCCGGATCGACTCGTCCCGGCGGACGCCCTCGACCTCCATCACGTAGTCGTCGTGCAGCCCCTTGTCCCATGCCTCCGCCGCGCGCTGGTGGCTGCGCAGCGCCCAGTCGTCCTGCTCCTTCCGGCCGATGCCGAGCTCGGTCGCCACCCGCTCGGCACACTCGCCGAGCGAGTCCGTCCAGTGGCTCGGGAACCTCGGGTTGACCATCCGCCAGCCGACCGTCGTCTGGTGCATCGCCATCGACCGGGGCAGCGCCTCGTCGGGCTTCGGCAGCACGTACGGCGCCCGGCTCATGCCCTCGACGCCGCCGGCGACGACGTAGCGCGCGTCCCCCACCGCGAGCGCCCGCGCCGCCTGCACCACGGCCTCGCCGCCCGAGGCGCACAAGCGGTTGACGGTGCTGCCGGGCACGGTCACCGGGAGGTCGGCGAGCAGAGCTGCCATCCGTGCGACGTTGCGGTTCTCCTCACCGGCGCCGTTGGTGTTGCCGTAGACGACGTCGTCGATGCGCGCCGGGTCGAGCCCGGGGTTGCGGCGGACCAGCTCGCGCAGCGGCAGGGCCGCGAGGTCGTCGGTACGGATGGTCGAGAGGCCGCCGCGGTAGCGCCCGAACGGCGTCCGCACGGCGTCGAGGATGTAGGCGTCCATATGTCGTCATCTTGACCGTCGAAACGGGCGTGTGACAACCTCCGCAGCGTGTCGCCCGCCCCCCGCACCGCGCTCGTCACCGGTGCCGGACGCGGCATCGGGCAGGCCGTCGCCGCCCGCCTCTCGTCCGACGGCTACCGCGTCGCCCTCACCGCGCGCAGCGAGGACCAGCTCCAGGCGACGGCCCGGCTGTGCCGCGGCGAGACGCTCGTCCTGCCCGCCGACATGCTCGACCCGGCGGCCCCCGACCGCGTGGTCTCGCAGGTCGAGCAGGAGTGGGGGCCGGTCTCGGTGCTGGTGGCCAACGCCGGCGCGGGAGAGTCGTCCCCGGTGGCCCGGCTGACCGACGAGATGTGGCAGCGGCAGATCGACCTCAACCTCACCGCGCCGTTCCG
>DASTVO010000224.1:0-5697 GCA_035759075.1 Actinomycetes bacterium | reverse complement strand
GCACGATCGGTACGGCCAGGGTCCTGGGCCCGGACGTCTCCTCGTGGTCGGTCGGCGGGCTGCGGCTGGGGGTGGCCGCGGTCGCGCTGGTGGTCGTGGCCGGGTGGCTGGACGGCCACGTGCCGTTCCGGTCGCTGCTGCTGCGGCGCGAGAGCCTGCTCGCCGGGGCGGGCCAGGCCGCGTTCCAGGTCACGTTCCTCACCGCGGTCCAGCTGACCGGCGTCGCCGTCGGGACCCTGGTGGCCATCGGCAGCGCGCCGCTGGTCACCGGGTTGCTGACCCGCGCGATGAGCCGGCGGTGGCTGCTGTCCACCGGGCTGGGACTTGTGGGCCTCGCCCTGCTGGTGACCGGCTCGGCCGAGGGCCTCTCCGCGGCCGGTGTCGTCCTGGCGGCCGGCGCGGGGGTGTCGTACGCCGTGTACACGACCGCCAGCTCACGGCTCGCCGTCGAGGCCCCGCCCGCGTCGGTGACCGCGGCCGGCTTCGTGGTCGCCGCCGCGCTGCTCGCGCCCGCCCTGCTGGTCACCGACAACGCCTGGGTGACCGAGCCGTCCGGCATCGCGCTGCTGGCCTACCTCGCGCTCGCCGCGACCGTCCTTGCCTACCTGCTGTTCGTCCGCGGACTGCGTACCGTGCCGGCGGCCACCGCGCAGACCCTTGGCCTGACCGAGCCAGTGGTCGCCACCCTGCTGGCCACAATGCTGCTCGACGAGCGGCTCTCCGTCACCGGAGTCGTCGGCGCATCGCTGGTGGGGCTGGCACTCCTCCTGCTCGCCCGCTCGGCGGCGCCGCGACGCCGCCCGAAGCGTTGAGCGGAGGCCGGGCCGGTTACGGTCCCAGCATGTTCCGCCGCAGGATGACGCCGCCCCCGCAGGTCTCGGCGGAGCCAGCCTCTGCGCCCCCGGCAGATGCAGAGGCCCACCACACCGACGGTGTCACCGTGCCCTACCCGCTGCGCTTCGCGGCCGCCTGGTCGTGGCGGGTCCTCCTCGTCGTCGCGGCCATCTACGTCCTGCTCAAGCTGTTCGAGCTGCTCTCGGTGGTGCTCGTACCGGTCATCATCGGCCTGCTGCTGGCTGCCGTCGCCAGCCCGGCCGTCGACGCGCTGGCCGCGCGCAAGATCCCGCGCGGCCTGGCGACGGCACTGGTGATCCTCACCGGCCTGGTCGTGCTCGTCGGGCTCGTGGCGCTGGTCGGCCAGCAGTTCACCAGCGGTTTCGGCGACCTGAGGTCGTCGTTCGACTCGAGCCTGGGCAAGCTCGAGCGCTACCTCGTCGACCTGGGACTGAGCCGGGCCCAGCTGCGGGACGCGTTCGACCAGGTCCGCTCTGCCGTCAGCGACGCCGGGGGCAGCGGCCTGAGCGGAGCCGTGGTGAAGGCGACCGTGACCGCCGGGCACCTGCTGGCAGGGCTGTTCATCGCGCTGTTCGCCACCATCTTCCTGACCTACGACGGTCGCCGGATCTGGGCGTGGGTCGTGCGGCTGTTCCCCGAGTCCGCGCACGAGCGCGTGCAGGGCAGCGGGGAGCGCGCCTGGACAGTCCTCACGGCCTACGTCCGCGCGACGGTCGTCATCGCCCTGGTCGACGCCATTGGCATCGTCGCCGTTGCGGCGGTCCTGGGGCTCCCGCTCCTGGTCCCCATCGGCGTGCTCGTGTTCCTGGGCGCCTTCATCCCGGTGGTCGGCGCCACGATCAGCGGCATCGCAGCCGTCGCCGTCGCGCTGGTCTTCGAAGGCCCCGTCGCGGCGCTGGTCATGATCGGCGGTGTGGTCGGCGTGCAGCAGCTCGAGGGCCATGTCCTGCAGCCGTTCCTGATGGGGCGGCTGGTGAAGGTCCACCCGCTGGCCGTCGTCGTGGTGATCGCCATCGGTGCGCTCGTGGCCGGAGTCTTCGGCGCGCTCATCGCGGTCCCGCTCACTGCCATCATCAACGCCGTGAGCACCTACCTGCACCAGCAGCGCCGCAGCCGGCTGGCCGCCACGTGAGCGAGGCCGGGTCGGCCCACCGCGCCGGCTTCGTCTGCTTCGTGGGCAGGCCCAACGCCGGCAAGTCGACCCTCACCAACGCGCTCGTCGGCGAAAAGGTGGTCATCACCTCCAGCAAGCCCCAGACCACGAGGCGCGTCGTCCGCGGCATCGTGCACCGGCCGGACGCGCAGCTCGTCGTGCTCGACACCCCCGGTCTGCACCGGCCACGCACGTTGCTCGGCGAGCGGCTGAACGCGGAAGTCCGCGCCAGCTGGGCCGAGGTGGACGTCGTCGGCTTCTGCGTCCCCGCCGACGAGGCGGTCGGCCCCGGTGACCGTTTCATCGCCCGCGAGCTCGCGGGCCTGCGCACGGTCGCCAAGGTGGCTGTGGTCACGAAGACCGACCGGGTGCCGCGGGACCGCGTGGCCGCGCAGCTGATGGCGGTGAGCGAGCTGGGCCGCGACGAGGGCATCGACTGGGCACACGTCGTGCCGGTGTCCGCGGTGGCGGGGGACCAGGTGGGTCTGCTCGCCGACCTGCTCGCCGGTCTGATGCCCGAGTCGCCACCGCTCTACCCCGACGGCGAGCTGACCGACGAGCCCGAGCAGATACTTGTCGCCGAGCTGATCCGCGAGGCCGCGCTCGAGGGGGTTCGGGACGAGCTGCCGCACTCCATCGCGGTCGTCGTCGAGGAGATGCTGCCGCGAGAGGGCCGGCCGGCCGACCGGCCGCTGCTGGACGTCCACGCGTACCTCTACGTCGAGCGGGACAGCCAGAAGGCGATCGTGATCGGCCCGAAAGGCGCCCGGCTGCGCACCATCGGTGCGACGGCCAGGCGGCAGATCGAGGCGCTGCTGGGGACGCAGGTGTACCTCGACCTGCACGTGACCGTGGCCAAGGACTGGCAGCGGGACCCGCGCCAGCTGCGCAAGCTCGGGTTCTGACGCTCAGCCCGTGATCTGGTAGCCGTAGCCGGCCGCCACCCGCACGGTGTGTTCGAGGTCGACCGGCATCGGTGGGGGCAGCGTCGGGGACTCTGCGGGGACCCCGACCTCGGCCACGAACCGCTCGAACTTGGCCGGAGCCGTGAGGTGCCAGATCCTGGCGGGCTCGTCGCCGAGCACGCGGAACCCGTGCTCCACCCCGCGTGGCAGCACGACGGTGTCGCCGGGCCCGACCTCCCAGTGCCGGCCGTCGCACATGACGTCGAGTCGTCCCTCCACGATCCCGAAGACCTCTTCCTCGTCGAGGTGGACGTGGTTGGGCGGGGCGAAACCCGCGGGCATGTACTGCTCGAGCAGCGTGAACGACCCGGAGGTGTCGGCGGTCCCGGCCTTGAGGGTCATGAGTGATCCGAGGAACCACCAGGCGCGGGATCCTTCCGCCGGGCCCCAGACGAGGGCTGCGGGCTCATGCGCTGCGTCGATCATGGTGTTCTCCTGAGGCACGGTGTTCTCCTGAGGCATCGCGTTCTCCTGAGGTGTCGTGGATGATCGGCGACCACCCGAGCTCGTCGCGGGCCCGCCGGTTGTCGGCCGGTCCGCCGTCGTCGGCGACGTTGTAGACGCCGCCGGAGCCCCGCTCGGCCGCCAGGGCTGCGGCCCACGCCGCGGCCTGCAGGTGCACGGCGGGCGGCGGCGTTCGTGACCGCCCGGTCCCCGGCCCGCGGAACCGCCCGTAGCGCAGCACCAGGCCGGTCAGCCCGGCCGTGGTGAGGACGAGCCGTTCCAGCTCGCGGACCCCGGCCAGGGTCGGGGACCCGTCGGGGTCGGCGTCGAGCAGCGGGTCGTGCTCACGGTGCGGCAGCGGGCCGGGGGCGTACAGCCAGGCCACGCTCTGGGCGACCAGCCGGGAGGCGCCCGGCCGGCCGACGACGCCGGTCGCTCCGGCGACGAGGACCCGGCGGCGCCGCTCGCTCATGCCGCGCTACCGCGAAGGAGCCGCTGCCAGTCCTGGGCCCGGGCCCAGGCGTCGACGTCCTGCCACGGCACCTCGGGGTAGGTCGTGTGCACACCCGCGACGTCCACCGTGTACCCGCCGCCCGCCATGAACGCGTACATGGCCCGCAGGTCAGCGTCCACCGGCACGTCCTCGGGGGGCATGACGTAGCGGATGGCACGGCCGGCGGCGCGGGCCAGGGCCGCGGCGAGCTCGTCACCAGTGACGACGTCGGAAGCGATCTCCACCCGGCGCCCGACGAACCGTTCGGGGTTCTCGATGACGAGACCGGCGAAGGCCGCGACGTCGGCGACGACTGTCAGCTGACGGGGTGTGCCGCCGGGCACCGGCACACCGAGGACACCGTCGCGCAGCGCCGGCAGGGACCACGGCGCCAGGACCATGTCGAGGAACTCGGTCGGCGCGATCACGGTCCACGCGGCTGCTGAGTCCGCCAGGTGCCGCTCCACCGCGTACTTGCTCTCGAAGTGCGGGACGCCGGTCCCGCGGTCCGCGCTCGCAACCGAGCTGTAGACGACGTGCGCCACGCCGGCCGTCACTGCGGCGTCGACCAGGTTCCTCCCGTTCCGCACCTCGGCCTCCGTCCCGCCGGGGACGAAGGGCGTGGCCATCGCGAAGAGTGCGTCGGCGCCGCGCGCCGCGCGGATCAGCGACCCTGGGTCGTCGAAGTCGCCGACCGCGAGCTCGGCGCCGACGGCCTGCAGCGAGGCGGCTGCGGGGGACTGCGCGTCGCGCACGAGTGCGCGGACGCGGTGTCCGCGGCCGAGGAGGTGCCGGGTCAGGGCGCCGCCCTGTGCGCCCGTGGCCCCGGTGACGGTCACGTTCTTCCTGGCTGGCATGTCGGGCCTCCTGACGACGGCCATAGTTGATTAGAGTTGACTACATCGAATATTGACTGGAAGGTACTCTAGCCAAATGGCACAGGTCAAGAGGTCGTACCGCTCGCCCCGGCGTGAGGCCCAGGCAGCCCGGACCCGCGAGGCGATCGTCGAGGCGGCCCGGCGGTTGCTCGGTGCCGACGGGATGCGCGCCACGACGATGGACACCATCGCCGCGGAGGCGGGGGTCTCGGTCCAGACGGTGTACGCCGCCTTCGGGTCCAAGGCGGCGATCCTCATCGCGTTGCTCGACCGGCTCGAGGCGGACGCCGACGCCGGCGAGGAGACCCGGTCCGGCCCGGCCGGGTCCCCGCGCGAGCAGCTCAGCGCGCTCGTCGCCTTCCACCGCCGGCTCTACGAGCAGGGTGCAGACGTGATCGCCGTCGGGCTCGGCTCGGTCGCCACCGACCCCGACCTGGCCGCGCACGTCGACACCGGTCACCGCCGGCGTCGCGCCGGCCAGGTCGCGGTGGTGAACGAGTGGCACCGCCGGGGTGCCCTGCGCCCGGGTCTGAGCCGGCGCGAGGCGGCGGACGTCCTGTGGGCGCTCACCAGCCCGGACCTCTACCTGCTGCACGTCCGGGGGAGCGGGTGGTCCCCGTCCCGCTACGCGTCGTGGCTGCGTGCCACCCTGGCCGGCCTGCTGCTGCGGCCCGACGGGACATCTCGGAAACTCGGGGCGAAGAAGGGTGAGGGCTCCGGGTCGGGGCAGTAGACCTCCGGGTCCAACAGCGGGCCCGATGACGCCGGGGGCCCCACGATGTGCCGAGTGGTCACCCGCGAGCTCGACGGCGCCTCCGGCTCGGCCGGGGACGCCCGCCGGTTCGTGGCCGACGCGCTGGCGGGATGGGACCTGGACGTCCTCGTGGTCGACTCCCAGCTCATGGTGAG
>DASTVO010000223.1:0-7092 GCA_035759075.1 Actinomycetes bacterium | reverse complement strand
GCCGGGTGTCGATCACCGGTGCACCGGCGGCCGCGGCCCCGGTGCCCGCCCCGTCGGCGGCGGCCCCGGTGCCCGCCCCGTCGGCGGCGGCGGCGCCGTCAGCGCCTGCCGCCCCGGTCGAGGAGAGTTCCGCGCCCGCTGCCGCTGCCGCGGCGCAGCCCACCAAGGAGCCGTCGAGCGCACCGTCGGGCGCACCCGAGCCGGCGGCGGCCCAAGACGAGCCCGCGGGCGGCGTCGACCTCCTGACCGTGCGCCGGATGTGGCCCGACGTGCTCGAGGTCGTGAAGGGCATGCGCCGGTTCACCTGGACCCTGCTCAGCCACAACGCCCAGGTCGCCGGGCTGGAGTCCGGCCGGCTGACGCTGGCCATGGTCAACGCCGGCGCCCGGGACAGCTTCCTCCGGGGCGGCAGCGACGAGATCGTCCGGGAGGCGCTGATCCAGGTGCTGGGGGTGGACTGGAAGGTCGACGCCGTCGTCGACCCCGCGACCCAGCCCGGCGGCAGCGCCTCGGCAGCGCCGGCGAGCGCCCCCGCGGCCCCGCCGGCTCCCGCGGGCGGTGGTCGGGCGGCGGCCATGGCCGCGGTGGCGGAGGAGGCGGCCGCGACCGCGGACACCCCGGCCACCGAGGACACCCCCTCGGCCGACGACGAGGACGCCGACGAGAGCGGTCTCACCCACCAGGACCTGCTGGCCCGCGAGCTCGGCGCCAAGGTCATCGGCGAGTACGACGCCAGCTGACCCCCGAGGGGCCGGCAAGGGGTCGCAACTGCCCCGGCCCTTCAAGATCGTTTGCGACGTTGCGTCATGACTCGCCGGTCTGATGCCCGGCGAGCCGCCCCCGAACGTCGCAAACGATCAAGAAAGGTCGCACCGGCCGTCGCGAGGCGCTGCCGACCCGGCACTCCGGCGGCCCGTAGGCTCGTGGGGACCTGGTACCGAACGAAGCGGAGTGTGCCCACGTGATCCCCGGTGGCGACCAGACCGGCCAGCCCGGCGGCGGGCTCGGCGGCCTCGGTGGCGGCGACCTGTCGCAGCTGCTCCAGCAGGCCCAGCAGATGCAGCAGCGGCTGCTCGACGCCCAGGAGGAGCTGGCCCGGGCGGAGGTCAGCGGCTCAGCCGGCGGCGGCCTGGTGCGCGCCACGGTGACCGGTGGCGGCGAGGTGGTCGGGCTCCAGATCGACCCGACGGCCATCGACCCGTCCGACCCCGAGGGCCTGGCCGACCTGGTGCTCGCTGCGATCCGCGACGCCAACCGCGCGGCCTCCGAGCTGCAGCAGCAGACCATGGGCCCGCTCGCCGAGGGGCTCGGCGGCCCCGGCGGCCTCGGACTCCCCGGTCTGTAACGAGGTCCGGCGATGTACGAGGGCGTGGTTCAGGACCTCATCGACGAGCTCGGCCGGCTGCCGGGCGTGGGGCCGAAGAGCGCGCAGCGCATCGCCTTCCACCTGCTGGCGGCCGACCCCGCCGACGTCCGCCGCCTCGTGCACGCCCTCACCGAGGTGAAGGACAAGGTGCGCTTCTGCCGCACCTGCGGCAACGTCGCCGAGGACGAGGAGTGCCGCATCTGCCGGGACCCCCGTCGGGACCGCGCCGTCATCTGCGTCGTGGAAGAGTCCAAGGACGTCGTCGCGATCGAGAAGACCCGCGAGTTCCGTGGCCGCTACCACGTGCTCGGCGGGGCGATCAGCCCGATCGAGGGCATCGGCCCCGACGACCTGCGGGTCCGGGAGCTCATGACCCGCCTGGCCGACGGCGAGGTGACCGAGCTGATCCTCGCGACCGACCCGAACCTCGAGGGCGAGGCGACCGCCACGTACCTCGCCCGCCTCGTCAAGCCCATGGGCTTGCGGGTGACCCGGCTGGCCAGCGGGCTGCCCGTCGGGGGGGACCTGGAGTACGCGGACGAGGTCACGCTCGGCCGTGCCTTCGAGGGCCGCCGGCTGTTGGACGTCTGAGCCGGCCACGGACAGGATGGGACGCATGACGACGCAGGACGACCTCACCGACTTCACCGTGGAGATCGCCGACCAGGTGGAGAGCTTCGTGCTGGCGGTCCGGGAGATCGCCGCGGCCGAGGACCCCGACTACGCCATCTCGCTGCTGCTCCTGGAGACCTCCCAGCTGCTGCTTGCCGGGGGGCGCCTCGGCGCCATCTCCGACGTCGTACCGGAGGAGCGGTTCGAGCCGGACGCGGGCTTCGACCCGGACGTCGAGGGGCTGCGGACGTCGTTGGCCAACCTGCTCGAGCCGATCGACGAGCACGCGGCGCTGTTCGACCCGTACGCCAGCGAGCCGGAGCTGTTCACCAGCCGGCTGTCCGACGACATCGCTGACGTCATGAGCGACCTGCTGCACGGGCTGCAGCACTACCGCGCCGGCCGCTCGACCGAGGCCCTGTGGTGGTGGCAGTTCTCCTACCTCTCCAACTGGGGCAGCGTGGCGTCCTCGGTGCTGCGGGCGCTGCACTCGGTGGTGTCGCACGTCCGCCTCGACACCGAGCTGGACGACGCCACGCGGGTCGAGGACCGGCTCCTGGCCGAGACCGCCGCCGAGGCCACCGCCAAGCACTAGTCACGCGATGCGGACCCCGCGCGGCAGCCGCCGCACCGGGGTGCCCAGCCGCCGGACCGTGAGCAGCACTGCGCCGGCCGCGAGCAGCACCTGCAGCGCGAGCCCGTACGGCCACAGCGGTGCGGTCTCCGACCGCGGCGCCGGCGGGTCGTCGAAGCGCACGACGTCCTGCGGCGGCCGCCGCGCGCCGCGCACCTCGGTCCCCAGCGAGCCGAGCGGGTCCAGCGGGCTGCCGATCTCGCGACCGGTGACCGGGTCGACCCGCGGGGGCAGGGCCGGTGCCGAGTCGGCCAGGATCACGAACGGGTTGGGCGCGAGCAGCGGCCAGGTCCGGTCGGGGCGGACGCGGGAGGTCTCGTACGTCTCGGTGGTCGTCTCGCCGGGCACCACCTGGCCCGTCTGCTCGTCGAACAGCGGCTGCTCGTAGGTCACGGTGGCCCGCTCGTTGGTGAGCGCGGTCGCCAGGCCGAAGGCGATCAACGTGCCGACCGTCAGGGCGAACACCGTCAGGTAGGACAGCAGCGCCGAGGTGATGCTGCGCGCGAACAGGGCCGACAGTGCCTGCGACACGGCGCAGACCACCCCGAGCAGCAGCGCGACGACGCCCACCGTCGCCAGCACGTTGCCAATCGGCAGCCCACCCTCGGCCAGCGCCCACCCCACCACCGGCAGGGTGAGCAGCAGGAACGTCAGCGCCGTCCCCCACGCCGCCGCCAGCTTGCCGAGGCCGATCTCGGCGGCCGTCAGCCGCGTGACCTGCAACGTCGCCAGCGTGCCGCGCTCGCGGTCCCCGTTGACGGACTGCGCCGTAAGGGCCGGCACGACGAGCAGCCCGAGGCCCAGCACGAAGAGCATGACGCCGCCGAACAGCGCGGGCCCGAAGGGCCGCGGGTCGTCGTCGGGGGTCACCGCGTCGAGCCCGAGGCGCAGGAGCACCGCGAAGCCGAGCACGACCCCGAACCACAGCGCCAGCAGCCAGCGCCACCGACCGGCCCGGATCCGCAGCCGGAACTCCTGCTCCGCCACGGTCCGCACGCCTTCGATCGTCACGTCCGCTCCTCGGTCATCTCCAGGTAGGCGGCCTCGAGGTCGCCGCCCGACGGGGCGATGGACACCAGGCGGACCCCGGCGCGCACGAGCGCGACCACCAGGTCGGCGGCCTCCTCGTCCGACCCGAGCGCGACGTCGACCCCGGCGGGGCCGGCCGCCCCGTGCTGGAAGGTCATCGCATCGAGAGCGGCGACGAGACCCTCGTCGTCGAGCGAACGGAGCCGCCATGGCCGCGAGCGCGTCTGCGGCAGCGCTCGCACCGAGTGCTCGCCGACGGTCCGGCCGCCCTCGATGAAGACGACCCGGTCAGCGACCTCCTCGAGGTCGCTGAGGATGTGGCTCGACACCAGCACGGCGACTCCCTGCGCGGCCTGGTCGCGCAGCAGCTCGCGGAGGTCGACCCGGCTGCGGGGGTCGAGACCGCTGGCCGGCTCGTCGAGGACGAGCACCCGTGGCCGGTGGACCAGCGCGCGGGCCAGCCCGAGACGCTGCTTCTGCCCGCGGGACAGGACGTGCACCGGGGAGCCGGCGAGCGCCTCGAGGTGCACGGTGGTCAGCAGCTCGGCGGCCCGCTCGCGGCGCTCCGCGGCCGGCAGCCGGTAGGCGGCGGCGAAGAACTCGAGGTACTCGCGCACCGTCAGGTTGTCGTAGACGCCGAACACGTCAGGCGACCAGCCGAGGATGCCGCGGACCGCGTCCGGCTCGGTGACCGGGTCGTGGCCGCCGACCGAGACCTGCCCGGCGTCGGGGACGAGCAGCGTGGCCAGCATGAGGAACAACGTCGTCTTGCCCGACCCGTTCGGCCCCACCAGCGCGGTCACCTGGCCCGGCGGTGCGGTCAGGTCGATGTCACGGACCGCCTCGACGGCGCCGAAGCGCCGTCGCACGCCGGCCGCCGCGATGCCCAGAGCTCCGTCCACGGCGACGATCCTGGCGTACGCGGTGCAGGTCCGCGTGCCGGACGCGCCACAGCGGCTCGGACCGCCGCCCATAGACTGGCCCGCGCTGGGTGGAACCGATCTGGGCAAGGAGCGGCGGCGTGGGCCTGGTCGTGCAGAAGTACGGGGGCTCCTCCGTCGCTGACGCCGACGGCATCAAGCGGGTCGCCAAGCGCATCGTCGACACCCGCAAGGCCGGGCACGACGTGGTCGTGGCCGTGTCCGCGATGGGGGACACCACCGACGAGCTCGTCGACCTCGCCCAGCAGGTGAGCCCGCTGCCGGCCGGCCGGGAGCTCGACATGCTGCTCACTGCCGGGGAGCGCATCTCGATGGCGCTGCTGGCGATGGCCATCGCCAACCTCGGTCACCAGGCACGGTCCTTCACCGGCAGCCAGGCCGGCGTCATCACCGACTCCGCGCACGGCAAGGCCCGCATCATCGACATCACGCCCGGCCGCATCCGGTCGGCCCTGGACGAGGGCGCCATCGTGATCGTCGCGGGCTTCCAGGGTGTCTCGCAGGACACGAAGGACATCACCACGCTCGGCCGCGGGGGCACCGACACCACGGCTGTCGCCCTGGCCGCGGCCCTCGGCGCAGAGGTCTGCGAGATCTACACCGACGTCGACGGCGTCTTCTCTGCCGACCCGCGCATCGTGCCGAGCGCCCGCAGGCTGCCGCGCATCTCCTACGAGGAGATGCTGGAGATGGCGGCGTGCGGAGCCAAGGTCCTGCACCTGCGGTGCGTGGAGTACGCCCGGCGCTACGACATCCCGGTCCATGTGCGCTCGTCGTTCTCGATGCGCGAGGGCACCTGGGTCACCGACGAGCCACAAGGGGTCGACCAGATGGAACAGCCGATCATCTCCGGGGTCGCGCACGACCGGAGCGAGGCGAAGATCACGGTCGTGGGCGTCCCGGACAAGCCCGGAGAGGCGGCTGCCATCTTCCGGGCGGTCTCCGTCGCCGAGATCAACATCGACATGATCGTGCAGAACATCTCGGCTGCGTCGACCGGCCGTACCGACATCTCCTTCACGTTGCCGAAGAGCGACGGCCAGACGGCCATGACGGCGCTGGCTCGGATCAAGGACCAGGTGGGCTTCGAGGACCTGCTCTACGACGACCAGGTCGGCAAGGTGTCGTTGGTGGGGGCCGGGATGCGCTCGCACCCCGGGGTCTCGGCCACCTTCTTCGGGGCGCTGGCCGACGCCGGGGTCAACATCGAGATGATCTCCACGTCGGAGATCCGCATCTCGGTGGTGGTCCGGGGCGGGGACGTGGACGCCGCCGTGGCTGCGGTACACAGCGCGTTCGAGCTCGACGCGACCGAGACCGAGGCGGTCGTGTACGGAGGCACCGGACGATGACTGGGCTCACCGTCGGCGTCGTCGGCGCCACCGGCCAGGTCGGCACCGTCATGCGCCGGCTGCTGGCCGAGCGCGGCTTCCCGGTCGAGCGCGTTCGCTTCTTCGCCTCCGCACGCTCGGCGGGAACCACGCTGCCGTGGCTCGGCGGCGAGATCCTCGTCGAGGACGCCGAGACCGCGGACCCGGCCGGGTTGGACATCGCGCTGTTCTCGGCCGGCGGGTCGACGTCCAAGGCGCTCGCCCCGCGCTACGCCGCCGCCGGGGCCACCGTCATCGACAACTCGTCGGCCTGGCGGATGGACCCCGACGTCCCGCTCGTGGTCAGCGAGGTCAACCCGGACGCGGTTCGCGAGGCCCGCAAGGGCATCATCGCCAACCCGAACTGCACGACCATGGCGGCGATGCCGGTGCTGCGCCCGCTGCACGCGGAAGCCGGCCTGGTGCGGATGGTGGCCAGCACCTACCAGGCGGTGTCCGGGAGCGGGCTGGCCGGGGTCGACGAGCTGGACAAGCAGGTCCACCAAGTCGTCGACCGGGCGACCGAACTGGTGCACGACGGCCGCTCGGTGCAGTTCCCCGAGCCGGAGAAGTACGTCGCGCCGATCGCGTTCAACGTGCTGCCAATGGCCGGTTCGGTCGTCGACGACGGGTCGTTCGAGACCGACGAGGAGCAGAAGCTGCGCAACGAGAGCCGCAAGATCCTCGGCATACCCGAGCTGCTGGTGTCCGGCACCTGCGTGCGCGTACCCGTCTTCACCGGGCACTCGCTCTCGCTCAACGTGGAGTTCAGTCGGCCCCTGTCGGTGCGGCGAGCCACCGAGCTGCTGTCCGAGGCGCCGGGCGTACGGCTGTCCGACGTCCCGACGCCGCTCCAGGCGGCCGGCATCGACCCCAGTCTCGTGGGGCGGATCCGTCAGGACCCCGGTGTCCCGGACGGCCGCGGGCTCGCGCTCTTCGTCAGCAGCGACAACCTGCGCAAGGGCGCGGCCCTCAACGCGGTGCAGATCGCGGAGCTGATCGCCGCGCGCTGACCACGAACGGCGGCGCCGCTGGGGCAGGATGTCCGCCGTGCTGCACCTGCGCGTCGCCACGCCCGCCGATCTGTCCGACGCCGTCGTCGCATCCCTCGACGGCGACGCGGCGGTGTCCTCCCTGGCT
>DASTVO010000222.1:0-4985 GCA_035759075.1 Actinomycetes bacterium | reverse complement strand
ACGTTCGGCCTGCCGCTCGGGCTGTCCCGCAACGGTCACCGCTGGGTCGCCCAGGCCACCTGAGGCCGCGGCACCGGGCGGAACCTGCTGACGCCTCGGCGCGTTCGTCCGGTGTCAGGTACCCCTTCGTCCCTAGGATGGTTCGCGTGGACGGCTTGGGGGGCTACGACTGGGCCGCGTGGCTCGGCCTCGCGGTCGTGCTCGGCATCGTCGAGGTGACCACGCTCGACCTCACGTTCGCGATGCTCGCGGCGGGTGCCCTCGCCGGGGCGGGGACCGCGCTCTTCACCGACAGCCTCGTCCTGCAGGGACTGGTCGCGCTGCTGACGGCAGTCGCCGCCCTGGTGGTCGTCCGGCCGGTCGCGTTGCGCCACCTGCGCACACCGCTGGCGATCCGTACCGGCACCGACGCGCTGGTCGGGGAGAGGGCACTGGTGCTCGAGCCGGTCGACGCGCACTCCGGGCGGGTGAAGCTCAAGGGCGAGGTCTGGTCGGCCCGAGCCTTCGACCCCGGCAGCAGCATCGAGGCAGGACGCAGCGTCGAGGTCGTCCAGATCGACGGTGCCACCGTGGTCGTCTACGAAGCGGAGATCTGATGGAGTCTGTCGTCGGGCTGGTCATCGTTGCCGTGCTCGCGATCCTGGTGCTGGTGACCCTGGCCAAGACGGTGCGCATCGTGCCGCAGGCGCGGGCCGGCATCGTGGAGCGTCTCGGTCGCTACCAGCGCACCCTCACTCCCGGACTGACCGTCCTGGTGCCCTTCGTCGACCGGCTCCGGCCGATGATCGACCTCCGGGAGCAGGTCGTCTCGTTCCCGCCCCAGCCCGTGATCACCGCCGACAACTTGGTGGTCGGGATCGACACCGTCATCTACTTCCAGGTCACCGACCCGAAGTCGGCCACCTACGAGATCGCCGACTACATCCAGGGCGTCGAGCAGCTCACCGTCACCACCCTGCGCAACGTGGTCGGCAACCTCAACCTGGAGGAGACTCTCACCTCGCGCGACCACATCAACGGTGCGCTGCGCGGGGTCCTCGACGAGGCCACGGGCAAGTGGGGCATCCGGGTGAACCGGGTGGAGATCAAGGCCATCGACCCGCCCAGCTCCATCCAGGACTCGATGGAGAAGCAGATGCGCGCCGACCGCGAGAAGCGCGCCACGATCCTCACCGCCGAGGGGTTCAAGCAGTCGCAGATCCTCACCGCCGAGGGCGAACGGCAGGCCTCGATCCTCAAGGCCGAGGGTGACGCGCAGGCCCAGGTGCTGCGCGCCGACGGCGAGGCGCAGGCGATCCAGAAGGTCTTCGACGCCATCCACGCCGGCAACCCGGACCAGAAGCTGCTGGCCTACCAGTACCTGCAGGTGCTGCCGGAGATCGCCCGCGGCGACAGCAACAAGGTCTGGATCGTGCCGAGCGAGCTCGGCGAGGCGCTCAAGGGGATCGGCGGGATGCTCGGCAGCGGTCGCGACGACGGCGCCGCGCCGACCCCACCGGCGTAGGGCCGACTCAGCCGTCGCCGCGAGCGGCGTACTGGCCGGCGAGCTTCAGCACGAGCTGCACGTACCAGTCGGCGTGGTTGTAGTGCCAGATCGCGCGGGCCAAGGCGGACTCGCCGCGCCCGGCCCCGTTGCGGCACAGGTAGTTCGCCGCGGAGAACACCGCGTCCGCAGGGTCCTGCACGTCGCGGTCCCCGTCGCCGTCACCGTCCACGCCGTACGCGGCGAAGGTGGCGGGCATGAACTGCATCGGCCCCTGCGCCCCCGCGTAGGACGTGCCCGGGTTGGCGCCGTGGCCGGACTCCACCTGACCCACGGCGGCCAGCAACGTCCAGGACATCCCCGGGCACGTGCGAGCCGCCTCGACGTACAACCGCTTGAACAGCAGCGGGATGGTGCTGCTCGCGCGCGCCGTCGCCACCCGCTGCGCACCGGACGCGTCGACGGCCGCGTTGAGCGCGGCGACCCGGGCGAGCAGCTCCTGCGCCTCGGCCAGCCCGCGGGCCCGGTCGCTCAGCGCCGCCACCTCGGCGGTCGCGGCCGCCAGCCGGTCCTGCAGCCGCAGGTAACGCTGCTGCACCTGGGACGCGGTCACCGCGCCCGCGTCGGCGATCTCCTCGAGGAGCCCGGCGCGGTCGCGCAGCCGGGTGGCCCGGTCGCTGCTGGCCAGCGCCTCCGCCGAGCCGAGGGCGACCAGCCGCTGCACGTAGGTGGCCCGGTGCATCGCCTCGCCGGCGTCGGCCGCGCCGAGGACGCTGGCGTACAGGGCCGCCGTGCCGCCGGTCATGTACAGCGCGCGGACCCGGTCGCTCGCGCGCCCACGGCGGTCCGCCTCGACGAGCGCGGCGGCGTCGGCGGCCTGGTCGGCCGCCACGCTGCGGCTGACGCCGGCGGCGAGTGCCCCGAGCGCCCGCTCGTAGTCACGCAGAGCGCGGTCGACACCCGGCTGCATGGCCTCGACCCGCTCCGCCGCCGCCAAGGCCGCGGCCCGGGCCCCCTCGACCGTCTCGGCGCGTGCCGGAGCGACCGGTAGGCCGGCGAGCAGGACGACGCCGGCCACCCAGGCCGTCACACGACGCGGGCAGCTCACCCGTCTTAGGTCGGCCCCGGCCCGCCGGGCCTTGACCGTTTGCATGATCGCCGGGGGAGACGTGAGGATCGGCGCCGTGGTGGCGGGACAGCGCTGGTGAGCCTCTGGGAGGCGGTCTCGGTCGTGCTGGCCGGCCTCGCCGCGGGCACCATCAACACCGTCGTCGGCTCCGGGACCCTGGTCACGTTCCCGGTGCTGCTCGCGGTCGGGCTGCCGCCGGTCCTGGCCAACGTCAGCAACACGGTGGGGCTGGTGCCGGGGTCGCTGAGCGGGGCGATCGGCTACCGGCGGGAGCTGGCCGGGCAGGGCCGTCGGGTGGGCCGTCTCGCGGTGGCGTCCGTTCTCGGCGGCGTCACCGGGGGAGCACTGCTCCTCGTCCTCCCCGCCGCCGCGTTCGAGACGATCGTCCCGCTGCTCATCGGCCTGGCCTGCGTGATGGTGGTCGTCCAGCCACGGGTGGCTGCCCGGCTGGGGGACCGGGCAGGCCGTCCGCACCGGGTCCACGGCGGGCCGCTGCTCTACGCCGCGATCTACGGCACCGGCATCTACGGCGGCTACTTTGGTGCCGCGCAGGGGGTCCTGCTCATCGCCGTCATGGGGCTGCTGCTGGACGAGGACCTGCAGCGGATCAACGCGGCGAAGAACGTCCTGGCCCTGGTCGTCAACGCTGTCGCGGCGCTGCTGTTCGTGCTCGTGACCGACGTGGCCTGGCAGGCCGCCGGTCTGGTCGCCGTCGGCGCCGTGGTCGGCGGCCAAGTGGGCGCCCTGGTCGGTCGCCGGGTCCCGCAGCCGGTGCTGCGCGGCCTGGTCGTGGTCGTGGGTGTCGCCGCGATCGTGCAGCTCGTCGCGTAGCCGGCGGCCCGGTGCGCCAGGATCGTCCCCCGTGACCCTGCGCGCGCTCCCCGTCCAGGCGGACTCACCCGAGCTGGAGGAGTACGTCGGGCTGACCGATGTCGCGCTGCGTCGCCGCCGAGAGTCGGCCGAGGGGATCTTCATCGCCGAGGGGGAGAAGGTGATCAGGCGCGCGGTCGCCGCGGGCTACCCGCTGCGCTCGGTGCTGCTCGAGGAGAAGTGGCTGCCCGCCCTGGCGGACCTGCTCGGACCGCTCGACGCGCCCGTCTACGTCGCGGACCGCGAGACCCTCGAGCGCGTGACCGGCTACTCGGTGCATCGCGGTGCGCTGGCCGCCATGTCCCGGCTGCCGCTCGAGCCGCCGCGGCTGCTGCTGGCCCGCTCACGCCACGTCGTGGTCCTGGAGGACCTCGTCGACCACACCAACGTCGGTGCCGTCTTCCGCAGCGCGGCCGGGCTCGGCATGGACGCGGTGCTGGTGTCACCGCGCTGCGCCGACCCGCTCTACCGACGGTCGGTGAAGGTGTCGATGGGTGCGGTGTTCTCCGTCCCGTGGTCCCGGCTGGGGGCCTGGCCGAGCGACCTCGACGACGTACGCGCGCAAGGGTTCTCCGTCCTGGCCCTCACGCCGGAGGCGGCCGCCACGCCGCTGCCCGCCCTGCCCGCCGGGGTGACCGACCGGTGCGCGCTCGTCCTCGGCGCCGAGGGTCATGGGCTGTCGACGCGCGCACTGGCTCTTGCCGACCGCCGGGTGCGGATCCCGATGGCGGCCGGGGTCGACTCGCTGAACGTCGCGGCGGCGGCGGCTGTCGCGTTCTACGCGCTGGGTCAGAGCCGGCGGTAGCGCGCCTCCAGGACGCAGAAGACGCCGAAGCACACCAGCCCGACCGCGACCACCATGAGCAGGACCGTGCCGAACGGCGCGCTCGCCAGCGACTTGAGGGCCACGTCGAAGCCGGTCGCCTTGCCCGGCTGGTGGTCGAGCGCGGCCTTGACGACGAGCGCGCCGATGATCCCGAACACCGCGCCGCGCGCGACGTAGCCGACCAGGCCGAGCCATCGGGCCGCGGTGAAGAGCTGCGAGGGCATGCGGCCGGTGTCCAGGTCCTCCTCGAAGTCCGTCCGCAGCCCGCGGACCGTGAGGGCCACCGCGACGCCGATCACGACCAGGCCGACGGTGACCACCAGGGCCTGGCCCCCGGGCCACTCCAGCACCTTGGCCGTCATCGAACGCCCGCCGCCGCCGGCGGACGAGGACGAGGTCACGGTCGCGAAGCACAGCCACGCGAAGACGAGGTAGATGAGCCCGTTGACCGTGGAGATGACCTGCTTCGCGAGCCGCTTCTTGTCGTCGGACTCGCCGCGGTGGCCCCAGGCGGCCTCGCTGAAGCGCCAGAGCGCGTAGCCGACGAAGCCCACCACCATCAGCCACAGGACCAGGGTGCCGCCGGGCTTCTCGGCCACCGCGGCGAGCGCGCCGTTCTGGTCGGCCTGCTGCGAGTCGCCCGTGGCGACCTGGAGGGCCAGCAGCCCGATGAGGGC
>DASTVO010000221.1:0-10239 GCA_035759075.1 Actinomycetes bacterium | reverse complement strand
CGGCGCTCACTCTTCGACCCGCAGTCGGTCCGGGTCCTCACCGGCCCGCACGTGGCCTGTCACGTCGGCGGCCGGGCTACCGGCGTCACGGTCGGCGGGACGGTGGCACTGCTCGCGAGCACGGTGGGCACCGCCGAGTCCCGGCCGGCGGCCGGTGGACTCGCGCTGCTCGAGGACATCGCCGAGCCCGCGTACCGCCTCGACTCCATGCTCACCCAGCTGCTGCGCACGGGCTGGTTCGACGGCGTCGCCGGAATCGTGCTCGGCACCTGGGTGGACTGCGGGGACGGCGCGCTCGAGACCGTTGTCGAACGGCTCGCCCCGCTCGGGGTGCCGCTGGTCTCGGGCCTGCCCTTCGGTCACGGCGTGCCACAGCTCACCGTGCCGCTGGGCGCGGCCGCCGAGCTGGACACCGCCGCGGGCACGCTGACCGTGCGCCAGCCGGCGCTGCGCTGATGCCTCTTGTCGACCTGGTCAGCCGCCGCCGGCGCCCTCGGCGCGTTCCTCGGCCGGCGCCCGCTCGGCGCGTCGTCCAACCTCGGCGAGGTTGAGCGCGGTGTTGACCAGTCCCAGGTGGCTGTAGGCCTGCGGCAGGTTCCCCAGCTGGCGGCCGCGGACCGTGTCGTACTCCTCTGCCAGCAGGCCGACGTCGTTGCGCAGGGAGAGGAGGTGCTCGAACAGGTCGCGTCCCGCATCGACCTGGCCGTCCAGGATGAGTGCGTCCGCGAGCCAGAACGAGCAGGCCAGGAACGCACCCTCGTCGCCCGGCAGACCGTCGACGCCGTCACTGGTGTCGTAGCGGCGGACCATGCCGTCGGCGGACAGCTCGGCCTGCACGGCGCGCAGCGTCCCGCGCACCCGCTCGTCGTCGGCGGGCAGGAAGCCGAGCTGCGGGATGAGAAGGAGCGCAGCGTCCAGGCTGCGTGAGCCGTAGTACTGGGTGAAGGTGTTGCGGTCGGCGTCGTAGCCCTTGGCGCAGACGTCGGCGTGGATGTCGTCGCGCAGCACCCGGTAGCGCTCCACCGGACCCTCGATCCCGGTCGTGGCCTCGATGGTGTGGACGGCCCGGTCGGCGGCCACCCAGGCCAGGATCTTGGAGTGGGTGAAGTGCTGCTTCGGGCCGCGGATCTCCCAGAGGCCTTCGTCCGGCGCCTGCCAGTTCCCCTCCAGCCAGTCCATCAGCCCGCGCTGCATCCGCCACGCGTCGTCATCGAGGGCCATGCCGAACTTGCGGGCGAGCCACAGCGTGTCCATGACCTCGCCGTACACGTCGAGCTGTCGCTGGTCGGCGGCACCGTTCCCGATGCGGACCGGGACGGAACCGGCGTAGCCGGCCAGCCAGGGGAGCTCGATCTCCGGGGTCCGTCGCTCACCCGCGACGCCGTACAGGATCTGGAGGCAGTCCGGGCTGCCGGCGATCGCCCGCACCAGCCACTCCCGCCACGCCCGGGCCTCCCCGTTGTAGCCCGTCTTCACCAGCGCCTGCAGGGTGAACGCCGCGTCGCGCAGCCAGCAGAACCGGTAGTCCCAGTTGCGGACCCCGCCGAGCTCCTCGGGCAGCGACGTGGTGGCGGCGGCGACGATGCCACCGGTCGGGGCGTAGGTGAGGGCCTTGAGCGTCAGCAGCGAGCGGACGACCGCGTCCCGGTAGGGGCCGTCGTAGGTGCACTGCTCCGTCCAGCTGCACCAGAACTTCTCCGTCTCCGCCAGGGCAACGTACGGGTCGACCGGCTGCGGCCGGCGGCGGAAGGACGGGTTCCACGTCATGACGAACGCGACGCGTTGGCCGGTGGTGACCGTGAACTCGGCCTCGGAGGCGAAGTCGCGCCCGTGGTGGGGCACGTCGGAGGCCAGCCACACCGCGTCCGGGCCGGCGAT
Organism: Actinomycetes bacterium; assembly: GCA_035759075.1. Lineage (GTDB taxonomy): Bacteria > Actinomycetota > Actinomycetes > JACCUZ01 > JACCUZ01 > DASTVO01. The sequence goes on along the minus strand of DASTVO010000221.1, from coordinate 8,361 downwards.
CGCCGCGAGCATGCCGTCCACGTGCCGCACCCAGGGCACGACGTCGCCGTAGCCGAAGCGCAGCCGGACCTCGCTGCGCATGTCGACCCTGCCGTCCAGGCCTTCGACGATGCGCACCACGTCCGGCGCCTCACCGCGCTCGGGCATGAAGTCCAGGACCCGGACGGTCCCGTGCTCGGTGCGCCAGGTCGACTCCAGGATCATCGTCCCGTCGCGGTACCGCCGTTCGGTGCACGCGTCCCCGTCCCGCGGCGCGAGCCGCCAGTGGCCGTTCTCGCGGGTCCCGAGCAGGGCCGCGAAGACGGCGTCGGAGTCGAAGCGCGGGAAGCAGAGCCAGTCGATCGACCCGTCCCGCGCGACCAGGCCGGCCGAGAGCCGGTCGGAGATGAGCGCGTAGTCCTCGATCAGCATCGACACGTCTGCTGCCTACCCCGTCACCCTGCCCGGCACCCGGGCCGGCTCGACGGGCGCCCGCGCCGCCGCCGCCCGGTCGGCCGCCTCACGGCGGGCCAGCACCACGTAGCCGCCCAGGGCCAGGCCGGCGAAGAGGAACCACTGGAACGCGTAGGCGAGGTGTGGTCCCTCCTCCGGCTCCGGCGCGGGCAGCGGCTCGGGGGCCTCGGCGGGCGCGGGACGCTCGCGCACCAGGTCCGCGTACCCGCCGTAGACGTCGTACGGCAGCGTTCGGGCGATCGTGGGTACGTGGATGCGGGTCACCTGCCCGGGCGGTGGCTCTCCGGTCGTGGACTCCGGCTCGCTCGGGCGGGCCCGGCCCACGACGGTGACCTGTCCGGCTGGCGGCGCGGGCACGTCGGGCAGCGTGGTCGGCGTCGCTCCACCCGGCACCCAGCCGCGGTTGACCAGGAGGGCCGGGCCCTCCACGGTCACGAGCGGGGTCAGCACGTAGTAGCCGACCTGGCCCTGGAACGGTCGGGTTCGGACCACCAGCTGCTCCGCGACGTCGTAGCGGCCGGTCGCCCGGACCGGGGTGTAGGCGTCGCCGGGCGGGAGGTCGGTCCCGACCGTCAGGAGCCGATCCGCCGGAGCCGGCGGCGCGGACAGGTTGCGCTCGAGGAGGTCGTTGCGCTCGTGCCGCTGGCCGAGCCGGTCCACCTGCCACAGGCCCATCGCGACGCACCCGACGGCCACGACGACAGCCGCCGCCAGCAGCCCTGTCCAGCGGGGGGTGAGCAGGAAGCCGTACGGCCCCTGCCGGTGGACGCCGGACACGGGCTCGACGGTAACCGGACTGCCCGGCCCCCGCAGACGTAGGGTGGGCAGGTGCTGGTGGACACCTTCGGACGCGTCGCGACGGACCTGCGGGTCTCCCTGACCGACAAGTGCAACCTGCGCTGTGCGTACTGCATGCCGCCCGAGGGGCTGGAGTGGCTGCCCGGCCCGGACCTGCTGACCGACGACGAGGTCGTCCGGCTCGTCTCTCTCGCCGTCGGCGAGGGCGTCACCGACGTGCGGTTCACCGGCGGCGAGCCGCTGCTGCGCCGCGGGCTGGTGAGCATCGTCGAGCGGGTCGGGGCGCTGACACCGCGACCGCGGATGTCGCTGACCACCAACGGCATCGGCCTGTCCCGGACGGCCGCGGCGCTGGCCGCGGCGGGTCTGGACCGGGTCAACGTGTCGCTGGACACGCTCGACCGGGACCGCTTCGTGCAGATCGCCCGTCGCGACCGGCTCGCGGACGTGCTGGAGGGGCTGGAGGCGGCGGTGGCGGCCGGCCTGGCGCCGGTGAAGCTCAACGCCGTCCTGGTCCGCGGCGTCAACGACGACGAAGCCGTCCCGCTGCTGCGGTGGGCACTGGGCCGGGGCTACCGGCTGCGGTTCATCGAGCAGATGCCGCTGGACGCCCAGCACGGCTGGCACCGCGAGGAGATGGTGACCGCGGACGAGATCCTCGCCGCGCTCGGCGAGGCCTTCTCGCTGACGCCCGCAGACCCCGACGAGCGCGGCAGCGCCCCCGCGGAGGAGTGGGTGGTCGACGGCGGGACCGGACGGGTCGGCGTCATCGCCTCGGTCACCCGGCCGTTCTGCGGCGCCTGCGACCGGGTTCGGCTCACCGCGGACGGCCAGCTGCGCAACTGCCTGTTCGCCCGGGAGGAGTCCGACCTGCGGGCTGCGCTCCGGGCGGGCGCCGACGACGAGGACCTGGTGGCGCGCATGCGGGCCTCGCTGCTGGCCAAGCGCCCCGGGCACGGCATCGACGACCCGGGCTTCCTGCAGCCGGCGCGGCCGATGTCAGCGATCGGCGGCTGAGCCCTCCCACCCCGCGAGCGGAACGGTCTCCCGCAGGAAGCCGCGGGCGGCGAGGAAGGCTCCGAGGGTCTCCCGGTGGTCGTCGCACGCCGCCCAGGCCTTGCGCCGATCAGGCGTATGGATCTTGGGGTTGTTCCAGGCGTGCACCCAGACGGCCTCGGCCCGGCAGCCCTTGGCCGAGCAGATCGGCGGGTCGGTCGGCGGGGTGGTCATCGGCCAGCGCGGGGCGATGCCGGGCAGCCACGGGGGGAGCCGCCCGGCACCGCGCTCGGAACGCCGGCGCGCCACGCTGCGCGGCGTTGTGCTCGGAGTATTGCACGGATCGGTGTCACGTCAGCGCTCGGGGCCGTCCAAGGCGCGTCGTTGTTCTGCCAGGTCCGTCTCGGGGAGGTCGATCGTGCGCTCCCGGCCGCCGTTGGCGAAGACCACCGACAGGTAGGGGAGCAGGACCGCCGCGCCGATCAGGACCCAGCGCAACCAGCCGTCGGCGACCACGGCGAGCACGAAGCACACGGTCCGCACGCCCATGGACACCAGGTAGCGCCGCGTCCGGATGTTGACGTCGTCCCGGACGCCGCGCCGCGCTCCGGTGATCTGGTAGACCGGCTCCCGAGCGCCACCGCGGCGCAGAGGACCGGGACGGTGCCGAGCCGTGGTCACGCGTCTCACAGTAGGTCACGTCCCGGTCGCAGCCCAGGGGAGGAACCATGGCCAACCGCACCTACCGCGTCACGGAGATCGTCGGCACGTCCGAGCAGGGTGTCGACGACGCGATCCGCAACGGGATCGCGCGGGCGTCCGAGACACTGCGTCACCTCGACTGGTTCGAGGTGACGCAGGTGCGCGGCCAGATCGTGGACGGTGCCCCCCAGCACTTCCAGGTCGGCATGAAGATCGGCTTCCGGCTCGAAGACGCCTGACGGCGTCGCAGCTGTCACAGCACTGCTTCGGAACCGGCGGGTCCCGCGGATGCGTGCCGGAACGACGGCTCAGGAGGCCTTGGACACCGAGGACATGTTGAAGTCGCCGACCCGCCAGGCCGGCATCGACGTGCGGGTGAAGTAGTCGCCGAACTCCCGCGCCAGGGTGCGCTCCGGCAACCCGACCTCCGCGAGCCGGCCGAGCAGGTCGACAGGGCTCTCGTTGAACCGGAAGTTGTTCACCTCGGCGACCACCTCGCCGCCCTCCACGAGGTACACCCCGTCGCGGGTCAGGCCGGTCAGCAGCAGGGTCTGCGGGTCGACGACCCGCACGTACCACAGGCAGGTCAGCAGCAGCCCGCGGTCGGTGCCCGCCACCATGTCGTCCAGCGAGCCGGTCGCGTCGCCCGAGGACATCAGCAGGTTGTCGGCGCCGGGGGTGAACGGCAGGCCGGTCATCTCCGCCGAGTGCCGGGTCTGGATCAGCGCGGTCAGCTCGCCGTCGCGGATCCAGTCGGTCTCGCGTACGGGCAGCCCGTTGTCGAAGACCGACTGCGACGCCGCCGACGTGGTCGCGAACACGTACGGGTCGCACTCGATGCCGGGGGCGTGCGGGTCGCTCCACAGCCGCAGCGGTGCCTGGGCCAGCTTTTCGCCCACGCGCGTGCCGCCGCCCTGCCGGCTGAACACGGTCCGCCCGTCGTCGGCCTCGCGCGCGACCGCGGTCCAGTACATGTAGATCAGCAGGTCCGACACGGCGCTCGGCGGCAGCAGCGTCTCGTACCGGCCCGGCTCGAGGTCGACGCGGCGCTGGGCCCACCCGAGGCGGCGGGCGAGCTCGGCGTCGACGGCGGCGATGTCGACGTCGAGGAAGTCGCGGGTGCTGTGGCCGACCCAGGACGAGCGGGTCCAGTCGTCGGCCCGCTTGCCGGTGACCTCGATCCGGCCGGTGGGCTGCGCGTGCCGGACCCGGAGGCCGGTCGAGGTCCCGAGATAGGTCGTCGACATCTGGTGCTCGGCGAAGCCGAAGAGCTCTCGTCCCTCGGCGCGGGCCCGGCGGAACACCTCGCCCAACGCCGGCGCGAGCGAGGAGAAGACGCCGATCGTCGTCTCGGCAGGCGACTCGTCCCAGCCGGTCCCCGAGCCGGGGACGTCGGAGGGCTCGGCCAGGGGCCGGGCGTCCTCGGCAGCCGTCGCCTCCAGGCTGCGCGCCTCCGCCTCCGCGGCCCGGACGAGCGACTCGACGTGCGCCAGGTCGACGTTGCTGCGGGAGACGACGCCGGTCGAGGTGCCCTGCGAGCCGCCGACGGTGGCGACGACGGTCAGCTGCCGGCCCCGCATCACACCGTTCGTGGTGAGGGTGTTCGCGGCCCAGCGCAGGTTGGCGTCGCTCGTCTCCTCCGCGAGCACGACGCAGCCGTCGGTCTCGGACAGCGCCAGCGCCCGTTCGACGACCTCCTGGGCCTTCACGTCGGTGGTCGTGGCGCTCATCGGCCGGCCTCCGTCTGGGTGTTGAGGATGCGGACGCCGCGGAACAGCGTCGTCGGGCAGCCGTGGCTCACGGCCGCGACCTGCCCCGGTTGTCCCTTCCCGCAGTTGAACGCGCCGCCGAGGACGTACGTCTGCGGCCCGCCGACCGCCTCGAGCGACCCCCAGAAGTCGGTGGTCGTCGCCTGGTAGGCCACGTCGCGCAGCTGTCCGGCCAGCCTGCCGTTCTCGATCCGGAAGAACCGTTGCCCGGTGAACTGGAAGTTGTAGCGCTGCATGTCGATCGACCAGCTCTTGTCGCCCACGACGTAGATGCCGCGGTCGACGCGGGAGATGAGCTCCTCGGTCGACGGGCCGTTCTCGGCGGGCAGCAGCGACACGTTGGCCATCCGCTGCATCGGCACGTGCCCGGCCGAGTCGGCGAAGGCGCAGCCGTTGGACCGGCCGAGACCCTTGAGCCGCGCCATCGCCCGGTCCAGCTGGAACCCCACCAGCACGCCGTCCCGCACGATGTCCCACTGCTGCCCGGCCACGCCCTCGTCGTCGAAGCCGATGGTCGCCAGGCCGTGCTCGGTCGTCCGGTCACCGGTGACGTTCATGGCCTCGGACCCGTACCGCAGCGACCCGAGCTGGTCGAAGGTGGCGAACGACGTGCCGGCGTAGTTGGCCTCGTAGCCCAGCGCACGGTCGAGCTCGGTCGCGTGCCCCACCGACTCGTGGATGGTCAGGAACAGGTTGCTCGGGTGGATCACGAGGTCGTAGTGGCCGCCCTCGACGGACGGCGCCCGCAGCTTCTCCTGCAGGTGGCCCGGCAGCTCCTCGAGCTCGGCGGCCCAGTCGTAGGTCGTCCCGGTGACGTGCTCCCAGCCGCGGCCGGCCGGCTCGGCGAGGGTGCGCATGGTGTCGAAGCGGCCGGACTCCTTGTCGATGCCGACGGCCTCGAGCTCGACATTGACGCGTACGCGCTGCTGGGTCGTGGTCGTGCCCGCGAGGTCTGCGTAGAACTTGTTCTCCAGCACGGCGTGCGCCGAGGCCTCCGCGTGGGCCACCACGTCGTGGGCGAGGAGGCCGGCGCTCCACTCCGCGAGGACTGCCACCTTGTCCTGGTCGGACACGCTGAACGGGTCCACCTCGTAGGACGACACCCAGGTCACGTCGCCGTGGGCCGGCTCGTCGGCGAGCTCCACCCGCTGGGTCGACAGCGGGCGGCTCAGCTTCGCGACCTCCACGGCCTGCTCCGCCACCCGGACCGCCGTCTCGGGGGAGAGCACCACGTCGCTGGCGAAGCCCCACGACCCGTCGCGCACCACGCGGACGGCGAAGCCGACGTCCTCGTGGTCGCTGCTGCCGTCCAGCCGGGCGTCGCGCAGCCGCAGGCTCTGGTCCCGGATCCGCTCGACGCGCAGGTCGGCGTGCTCCGCCCCGAGCTCACGCGCCCGGCTGAGCGCGGCGTCGGCCAGCGTCCGCAGCGGCAGGTCGGTGAACGCCGCGTCGATCTCGGCAGGCACAGGCAGCTCCAGTCGCGAGGTCGACGAGGTCGACGGCGGGGGCGGGACTCGGGCACGACCCTAGCCAAGCGCGGCACACTGCAGGGCATGGCGCGCGCTCCGGAGGACAGCGTCCACCCGGCCGACCGGGCCGAGTGGCGGGCGTGGCTGGAGCAGCACCACGCCACCTCGTCCGGGGTCTGGCTGCTCACCTGGCGGAAGGCCAGCGGGAAGGCGGCTCTGCGCTACGAAGAGGCGGTGGAGGAGGCTCTCTGCTTCGGGTGGATCGACGCCAAGGTCCGCTCGCTCGACGACCAGCGGACCATGCAGTGGTTCACCGCGCGTAAGCGCGGCAGCGCGTGGGCCAGGTCGAACAAGGAGCGGGTGGCACGGCTGACCGCGCAGGGGCTGATGAGGCCGGCTGGTCTGGCGGCGATGGAGACCGCGAAGGCTGACGGCTCGTGGTCGGTGCTCGACGAGGTCGAGGCCGAGGTCGTCCCGGACGACCTCGCCGCGGCGCTCGACGAGCGGCCCCCGGCGCGGCAGAACTTCGACGCGTTCCCGGCGTCGGCGCGCAAGGCTGTCCTGTTCTGGCTGGTGTCCGCCAAACGGCCCGAGACGCGGGCGAAGCGGGTGCGGGAGGCGGCGGAGAGGGCCCAGCGCGGCGAGCGGATCGACCAGCCGGAGCGCCGCCCGCGCACCTGACGGGACGCTCGCGGGTGACCGGCTTGCCCGGGGACCCGGTCGTGCCGATAGCGTCGCGGCGTGCCCGACGACCCGTCCGCCCAGTCCGGCCGCTGCGTTCTCGTGACTGGCGGCAACCGAGGCATCGGCCTCGCGATCGCCCGCGCGTTCGCCGCCGCGGGCGACCGGGTGGCGGTGACCCATCGCTCCGGCGAGCCGCCGGAGGGGCTGTTCGGGGTGCGGTGCGACGTGACCGACGCCGCGTCGGTCGACGCGGCCTTCGCCGAGGTCGAGAAGGAGCTCGGGCCGGTCGAGGTGCTCGTTGCGAACGCCGGCATCAACAGGGACCAGCTGATCATGCGGATGTCCGAGGAGGACTTCGCCGACGTGGTCGCGACGAACCTCGCCGGGTCGTGGCGGGTGGCCAAGCGCGCGTCCAAGGGCATGCTGCGCCTGCGACGTGGCCGGGTCGTGTTCATCTCCTCCGTCGTGGGCCTGCTCGGCTCGGCCGGCCAGAGCAACTATGCGGCGTCGAAGGCGGGGCTCGTCGGGCTGGCCAGGTCGCTGGCCCGCGAGCTCGGGTCCCGCGGGATCACCTTCAACGTCGTGGCGCCGGGGTTCGTCGAGACGGACATGACCGCGGAGCTGTCCGAGGACCTGCAGGCGACGTACAAAGGGCAGATCCCGCTGGGGCGGTTCTGCTCCGCCGACGAGGTCGCGGGCGTCGTCCGCTTCCTGGCGTCGGACGAGGCCGGCTACGTCACCGGGGCGGTCATCCCGGTGGACGGCGGCCTGGGCATGGGCCACTGACGAGGAGGATTGGCGAGGACATGGGACTGCTCGACGGCAAGCGCATCCTGGTGACCGGCGTCCTGATGGACTCCTCGATCGCCTTCCACGTGGCCCGGGTCGCGCAGCAGGAGGGCGCCGAGGTGGTCCTGACCTCCTTCGGGCGCACGATGCGCATCACCCAGACCATCGCCAAGCGGCTGCCGACCACCCCGCCGGTGGTCGAGCTGGACGCCAGCAGTGCCGCGGACTTCGACGCGCTGTCCGAGCGGGTGCGCGAACACGTGGACGGCCTCGACGGGGTCCTGCACTCGATCGGCTTCGCCCCGGAGTCGGCGCTGGGCGGCAACTTCCTCAAGACGGAGTGGGAGGACGTCGCGACCGCGCTGCAGATCTCCGCGTACAGCCTCAAGGCCCTCGCCGTGGCCTGCCAGCCGCTGATGCCCCAGGGCGGGTCCGTCGTGGGGCTGACGTTCGACGCGTCGGTTGCCTGGCCGAAGTACGACTGGATGGGCGTCGCCAAGGCGGCGTTCGAGTCGACCTCCCGGTACCTGGCCCGCGACCTCGGCCCGGCCGGTATCCGCGTGAACCTCGTCGCCGCCGGCCCGGTGAAGACGACGGCGGCCAAGTCGATCCCCGGCTTCCAGGAGTTCGAGGACGTCTGGTCCACCCGGGCCCCGATCGGCTGGGACCTCTCCGACGCGGAGCCCCCGGCGCGGGCGTGC
>DASTVO010000220.1:0-2915 GCA_035759075.1 Actinomycetes bacterium | reverse complement strand
GCAGCGCGGTGACCGACGTGACGCACGGCCGCGGGTCGCGGCGTTGACCCGCAGCAAGTGAGGTCCGAGCCCACCAGCGACCCACAGCACGCCAAAGACTCACCCCAATCTCGGCTGAGCCCGCGCGCCCGGCAGGCGGCGCTGTGACGCACCGTTGAGGTCCCGGGTTGATAGTCACGGCGTCGTTACTGGTGGCGGGGCACCACTAGTCTCCCGGTGTGCCCGAGTTCAGCTGGCGACCGGCCAATGACGCGACGAGCGAGGACGTTGAGGCCGTATTTGACACCGGCGGCGCCCGCAAGTGCCGCTGTCAGGCGCTCAAGGTCCCGGGCTGGATCTGGCGCGACACGACCCAGGATGAGCGCGACGCCGCGCTCCTGGAGCAGGCCGGCTGCGGCACCAGCGGCCCCACGTCCGGCCTCGTCGGGTACGTCGACGGCGAGCCGGCCGGCTGGGTCGCGGTCGAGCCGCGGGAGAACTATCCGAGGATCTGGGCCCGGCAGAAGTCGTGGATGCGGCTGGACCCCGACCTCGAAGGCGTCTGGTCGGTCACCTGCTTCGTTGTGCGCAAAGGCTTCCGCCGAAAAGGACTGATGTACGAGCTCGCCGCCGCAACCGTCGAGTACGGCAGGCAGGTCGGCGCTCGCGTCCTCGAGGGCTACCCCACCGAGCCGCCGCCGGGAAAGACCGTGATCTGGGACGAGGCTTCGGTCGGGCTGCTCCAGGTCTTCCTCGACGCCGGCTACGAGGTCGAGGCCTCGCCCACCATGCGCCGGAGGGTGGTGCGATTCCGGCTCTGCGCGTCGTCCTGACGGTCGGCTCCATCCAAGCCAAGGCAGACCAGTCGTACCTGGGCCTATCGCTCTACGCGGCGGCATGACGCTGGGACGACACGGTCCCGCCTCAGTTCTAGGGGAATGGCCCCGACAACTGTGATGATGGAGCGATGACGAGCTACTCCGGCACGAAGGAGTTCGAAGGCGCAACGTTCGTCAAGGCCAGTTTCAAGGGCGCCACCCTGCGATTCTCCGATGTCAGCAGTGTCACGATGCGCAGCGTCGATGTGGACGGACTCGACATCGACAGCCACGACTTGTTCTTCGGCAGCCTCATCGTCAACGGTGTCGACGTGGTGCCGCTCGTGGACGCCGAGCTCAACCGGCAGTTCCCGGGCCGCGAACTGCAGAAGGCGCAGACAACCGAAGGCCTACGCGAGGGTTGGGTGGCTGTGCAGTCCGCGTGGCAGACAACGGTGGCGGACACGCCGCCATCCCTGGTGGACGCCCACGTCGAGGACGAATGGTCGTTGTCCCAGACCCTGCGGCACCTCATCCTGGCGACCGACGCCTGGCTCCGCGGCGGGATCTTGCGGATGCAGCAGCCATTCCACGAGATCGGCCAGATCTTCACCGGTGCCGACCAGATGGGCTTCGACACGTCGATCTTCCGCGTGGATCCCCCGGCCTGGGAGGAGATCCTCGCGGTGAGGGCCGAGCGACAGCAGCAGGTGACCGACTTCCTGGCCACCGCCACGCAGGAGCTGCTCGCAGAGGAACGCGAGAACCCGTGGGGCGGCGGTGACTGGCGTCCCAGTGTCGGTGACTGCGTTCGCGTGATCCTGGAGGAGGAGTGGGCGCACCTGCGCTACATCCGACGGGATCTCGCTCGACTGAATTGAGTCCGTCAAGCGGCGGAGTGACTCAGCGCGGTCGATCCGGTTCGTGGTCGTCGTGCGTCACTGAAGCACCGCCTACGCTCGGCGCTGGAAGGTACCAATCGACCGGATCGAGGGAGCTAGCTGTGTGGAGTCCCGACGACAACCATGGCTTCGAGGATGAACAGGACTACCTGAGGTCGATTAAGAAGGACGACAGCTACGCCTTCTCGTACTCGTTCGAGTACATCACGAAGAACTATGGGAACGACAAGTACGACATCGACACGGCCACCATGAACGTACGTGTCGAGTGGAGCGACTCAGTCGGAGGGTACAAAGCCTCCTACGACGTGCCCGACATGTACAAGATCGACCCCGAACAAGGCAACAGCGATGCAGCAGGCTTCTACGAGCACGACGTCTACTGGCAGCTGATCGCGGATCTCGACGCCATCGGGATCGGGTCCGAACTCAGGACTTTCTAACTGGCACCCGCGGCGCTGAGGCTTGGCGACACGCGCGGCGGAATGACGCACGCTCATCGCGGCACGGCCGGACACCTAGGCTGCTCGCCCGCTCCGCAGGCCTCGAGTGAGGTGTTCCGCTGCGTCCGTGACGCTCATATGCTCGAGCCGTGGTGGAGATCCGTCCGGCCGATCCGACCCGTATCGCCCAGATCGCCGGGGTGCTCGGCCGTGCGTTTGTCACGGAGCCGATGCTGACGTGGCCGCTCGGAGGTCGAAGCGACGACCTCGAGGAACGGTGCATTCGAGCCTATGCGCTCTTCCTTGGCCCGTTGCTGGACGAAGGGCTCGTGTGGGAGACCGCGGACGGGCACGGCGCCCTCGTGCTCGTCCCGCCCGACCAGACCGACGTGTGGGATGACGCGCTCGCTCACGTCGACGATTCGGCAACTCACGACGTGACCGATGACGGCGGCCTGCGGCACGAGCGCTTCTATGCGTGGGTGGCTTCGAAGATCCCACCCGAGCCGCTCTGGCATCTCGACTCCGTGGCGGTCGAGCCCGGCTGGCAGGGACGCGGGATCGGTTCGGCGCTCGTCGATTTCGGGCTCGGGCGGACACGCGAGAGCAACACGGCCGTCATCCTCGAGACGGGCACGCCGCGCAACGTGCCGCTCTACGAGCGTCTCGGATTCCACGTCGTCGAGGAAGCTGACTCGCCCGAGGGCGGCCCGCACGTCTGGTTCATGCGCCGGGACCCCTAGTGGCGCGATTTCGTCGACGAGCCTGAACGC
>DASTVO010000219.1:0-2087 GCA_035759075.1 Actinomycetes bacterium | reverse complement strand
TTCCGCCCCTGCACGTCTCATCGACGCCGGGATCGGCCGTGAGCTGCTGGAGGCGGCCGTGGTCGCGCCCTCGGTGCACAACAGCCAGCCGTGGCAGTTCGAGGTGGGCGAGCGCAGCATCGACGTGTACGCGGATGCCGGTCGTCAGCTCAAGGTTGCTGACGCCGGTGGCCGGTCGTTGCTGATCAGCTGCGGCGCGGCGCTGTTCAACATGCGGGTCGCTGCGGACCATCTGGGGTTCCATCCGCGGGTGCGTCTGCTGCCCACCGAGACGGACCCGACGCACGTCGCGCGCCTCGTCGTCGACCACCGGCACGGCCGGCCCGGGCTCATGGAGGAGTTGTACTCGGCCATGTGGCGCCGGCGCACGAACCGGTTCCCCTTCTCTGACCGACCGGTCCCGCACTCGGTGCTGGCGCGGATGCAGGAGGCCACCGCCCTGGAGAACGCCATCCTGCGGGTCTACGACAACCCGGCAGAGGTCGAGCGCATCTCCGCACTGCTGCGGGAAGCCGAGCTCGAGGAGGGCCTGGCCACTCCCGGCGCCGCTGCCGAGCGCCGGGACTGGGTCGACCGCTCGGCCGCCGGCGAGGGGATCCCGCCGCAGAACCTCGGACCCCGGCCTACCCGGCGGGAAGCCGTCTGGCGCGACCTGGGCCCGGCGCGGGACCCCCGGCGACCCGTGGCGGCCTTCGAGAGCACGCCCACCGTCGCGATCCTGTCGACCGTGCTCGACCAGCCGGTCGACTGGGTGCGCACCGGCCAGGCCCTGCAGCGAGCGCTGCTGGTGGCGACGGTCGACGGCGTGTCGGCGTCATTCGTCAACCAGCCGGTGGAGATGCCCGACCTGCGGTGGCTGCTGCGGTCACCGGTCAGCGGTCGCGGCGTGACCCAGATGGTGCTGCGCCTGGGCTTCGGCATCCCGGTGCCCGCGACGCCGCGCCGGCCGCTGGACGAGGTGCTGCGTCACCCACTCCACGTCGACTAGCTGGACAGGTCATCTAGGGACAGGTCATCCAGCGGGAAAGGTCATTTGTGCCGGTCCGAAGATCATCGAGGCGCGGATGATCTCCGGACCGGTACAAACGATCTCGGGACGGCTGCGACGGGGTGGCTGCGACGGGGTGGCTGCGACGGAGCCCACCGGCCTCACATGCCGGGGTGGTGGTGGATGACGGCGTCCTGTCCTGGGAACAGGAGGCCCTCGTGGCCGGTGTCCGACCAGCGCACGAGGAACGGCGGCCCGCCGTTCTCCCCGTGGACCTCGAGGACCTCGGCGTCCCGGTCGGGGGTGCCGACGGCGTGTGAGTGGACGATGAGCCGGTCTCCCGGTGCGGCCTTCACGTCACTCACTCCCTCGCCGTGGAGGGGCGCGGCACGGTCGTCCCCCTCGCGGTGGAGACCCCGGCGGGACCGGTCAGGTCGAGACGGACGGGGTGGTGCTCGACGGCCTCGATGTCCTCCGCCGCGGTCGAGAGGAGGGCGTCTGCAAGTGCGCGCAGGGCGCGAGCCGCCGCGATCTCGTCGCCGACGTGCGGCAGGAAGGGGTCGGACGGTGCCCGCCGGGCCCGGCCCAGACCTTCGGGATGGGTGGCGGTGTCCCCGTGCAGGACGGCGTGCACCGTCGTGTCGTCGCCTTCCTCGTGGACGAACAGCTCGACGTGCCAGGTCTTCGCGAACATCGCCGGACCACCTCCACGGCTCATTCTGCTCCGCCGGTCGGGCCGCGGGCAGGCGACGATCGGGCCGTCGGCAGGGCCAGGTGGCCCTATCCCGCGACCCTGAGGACGGCGGCCCCGGACACCCGGTCACCCGCGAGGTCGTCCAGCGCCAGGGCGGCCTGCTCGAACCGGTAGGCCGTCGTGTGGACGTGCAGCCCCAGGCTCGCTGCGAGCGTCATCAGCTCGTCGCCGTCCTGACGCGTGTTGGCGGTGACGCTGCGCAGCGTCCGCTCCCTGAACAGGTGCTCGTCGTAGCGGAGTGACGGGATGTCGCTGAGGTGGATGCCGGCGACCGCCAACGTGCCGCCCGGGGCCAGCGCGCGCAGGGCGACCGGGACCAGGTCACCGACCGGGGCGAACAGGATC
>DASTVO010000218.1:0-4155 GCA_035759075.1 Actinomycetes bacterium | reverse complement strand
TGCGGTCGGAGCGCGACGGCGACGAGGTGCGCCGCCACCTCGACGCGCTGCGCGCGGCCGCGCAGGACGACACCCGGTCGACGAACCTGCTCTACCCGATGCACGACGCGCTGCGCGCCCGCGCCACGGTGGGCGAGGTGTGCAACGTGCTGCGGGACGTCTGGGGCGTGCACCACCCGGCCGACGCGTTCTAGCCCCGCCCTGCCTCATGATCTCGACGGCCGTGCCCAGGAAGGCAGTCGACTCGCCTCCCGCGCACGGTCATGGAGATCATGGCGCCGCGGATGGGTATCGTCGGCGCGGTGACGTCACGTCCGGGTCAGCGGGATGACGCGGGAGCCGGCCCGTCCAGCCACCCCGACTTCGAGGCCCTCGACCTGGCTGCCCGCGTCTCCGCGGTCGAGGCCGAGCTCGTCGACCTGCGCCGGGACCTGCACGCTCACCCCGAGCTGTCCTGGGCCGAGGTGCGCACCACCCGGATCCTCAAGGAGCGGCTGACCGCCGCGGGGCTCAGCCCGCAGGTGCTGCCGGGCGGGACCGGGATCGTGTGCGACGTGGGCGACGGCGAGACGGCCGTCGCGCTACGCGCCGACCTCGACGCGCTGCCTGTCGTCGACGGCAAGTCGGTGGGCTACGCCTCGACGGTGCCCGGCGTCTGCCACGCCTGCGGGCACGACGTCCACACCTCGACGGTCCTGGGCGCGGGGCTGGTCCTGGCCGACCTGCACCGGGAGGGCCGTCTCCCCGGCCGGGTGCGGCTGGTCTTCCAGCCCGCCGAGGAGTCCTCGCGCAGCGGTGCGCTGGCCGTGCTCGACGCCGGCTTCCTCGACGGGGTCGGGCGGATCTTCGCGCTGCACTGCGACCCGCGGACGACCGTCGGGCAGCTCGGCCTGCGCGAGGGCGCGATCACCGGATCCGCCGACCACCTGCACGTACGCCTGACCGGGCCCGGCGGCCACACGGCCCGGCCGCACCTGACCGCCGACCTGGTGTACGCCCTGGGCCGGCTCGTGACCGAGCTGCCCGCCGCCCTGTCCCGGCGGGTCGACCCGCGGGCGTCGCTCAGCGTCGTCTGGGGCAAGGTCGCCGCCGGCCGGGTCGCCAACGCCATCCCGCAGGCCGGGGAGGTCGAGGGGACCGTCCGCTGCCTCGACACCAGCGCCTGGGAGGACTCGCCCGCCCTGGTCGAGGAGCTGGTGCACGCCATCGTCGCGCCGTACGGGGTCCGGGCCGAGGTGACGTATGCCCGGAATGTGCCGCCGGTGGACAACGAGACGTCCAGCGTCGGGCTGCTCGCCGAGGCGGTGCGTGCCGTCGAGGGTCCCGACGCCCTGGTCGGCACCGAGCAGAGCCTCGGCGGCGAGGACTTCGCGTGGTACCTGGGCAAGGTGCCCGGGGCGCTGGCCCGCCTGGGCGTCTGCCCCCCGGGTGTCCCGGAGCACGCCCGCCTCGACCTGCACCAGGGGCTGTTCGACGCCGACGAGCGGGCCATCGGGGTCGGCGTCCGGGTGCTCGTCGCGGCCGCGTACCTCGCGTTCCCCTAGACGGCGAACCTCTCGTTCTCATAACGGCTCGCGCGAAGATCTGCTCAGCAACGTCAGAGTGGGCGCAGTGTTGGCTACAGTGCCCCACTGTCGACCGGGTTCCCGGTCGTTCCGGCGCCCACTCGTGCGGCGCCCGGCCCATGGAAGGAGACACCCCGTGCGACGGGTGACCACACTCGCGGCGGCAATGCTTGCCGGCGCACTCGTCCTCACCTCTTGTGGTGGAGACGACGAGACCACGACCACCCCTGGCGAGGACACGACCACGAGCGCTGCTGCCAGCGACGTGAAGGTCGGCCTGGCCTACGACATCGGGGGACGCGGCGACCAGTCGTTCAACGACGCCGCGGCGGCCGGCCTGGACAAGGCCAAGGCGGACTTCGGCGTCGAGACCAAGGAGGCCGAGGCCGCCAACGGCGAGCCGGAGAGCGCCAAGGAGGAGCGGCTGCGTGCCCTCGCGGGCGCCGGGTTCAACCCGGTCATCGCGGTGGGTTTCGCCTACTCGGGCGCAGTCGCCAAGGTGGCCGAGGAGCTGCCCGACACGCAGTTCGCCATCGTCGACGACGGCGCCGCGCAGGCCGACAACATCGCGAACCTGCTCTTCGCCGAGCACGAGGGCTCGTTCCTCGTCGGTGCTGCCGCAGCACTGAAGTCCGAGTCGGGCAACATCGGCTTCGTCGGCGGTGTCGAGGTGCCCCTGATCAAGAAGTTCGAGGTGGGCTACACCGAGGGCGCGAAGGCGGTCAACCCGGACATCGAGGTGCAGGTCAAGTACCTCACCCAGCCGCCGGACTTCTCCGGCTTCGGTGACCCGGCCAAGGGCAAGACGGCCGCGGCCGGCATGTTCGACGCGGGCGCCGACGTGGTCTACCAGGCGGCGGGCGGCTCCGGCGGTGGCGTGTTCGAGGCCGCGGCGGACGCCGGTGGCTGGGCGATCGGCGTCGACTCCGACCAGTACAACACCGCTGACCCGAATGTCCGGGACGTCATCCTGACCTCGATGCTGAAGAAGGTCGACGTCGCCGTCTACGACTTCATCAAGACGGTGACGGAGGACAACTTCACCCCGGGTGCTGTGACCTACGACCTCGAGAAGGGCGGTGTCGACTACTCCACCACCGGTGGCAACGTCGACGACATCACCGACAAGCTCGACGAGTTCAAGCAGCAGATCATCTCGGGCGACATCAGCGTCACCGACCCGACGGCGTAACTCACGGCTCGACCCTCGACCGGGTCCGAGGGGGCGGTAACGTCTCCTCGGACCCGGTTCTCACTGTTCGCCTCCTGGTCCCCGTCGGTGAGGAAGGTGCGTCATCGCCACGTCGAGCGCTCCCGCGGCTGTCAAAGCTGCTGCGGACACAGCTGTCGAGCTGCAGGGCATCACCAAGCGGTTCCCGGGTGTCGTCGCCAACAAGGACGTCAACATCGCGGTCCAGCGCGGCCACGTACACGCGATCGTCGGCGAGAACGGGGCCGGCAAGTCGACCCTGATGAAGATCCTCTACGGGATGCAGCGTCCCGACGAGGGCAGCATCAGCGTCGACGGCCGGACGGTGACGTTCCACTCGCCCAGCGACGCCATCGACGTCGGCGTCGGGATGGTGCACCAGCACTTCATGCTGGCTGACAACTTGACGGTGCTCGAGAACGTAGTGCTCGGCAGCGAGCCGACCCGGGGCGGCGGCCTCATCGACTTCGCGGACGCCAAGCAGCGGATCAAGAAGATCGGCGACAGCTACGGCCTCGATGTGGACCCCGACGAGCTGGTCGAGGACCTCGGCGTGGGTGAGCGGCAGCGGGTCGAGATCCTCAAGGTCCTCTACCGCGGCGCGAGAATCCTCATCCTGGACGAGCCCACCGCGGTGCTCGTCCCGCAGGAGGTCGACGAGCTCTTCGACAACCTGCGCGAGCTGAAGGCGGAGGGCCTGACCGTCCTCTTCATCTCCCACAAGCTCGACGAGGTGCTGCAGGTCGCCGACGAGATCACCGTGATCCGGCGCGGGAGCACGGTCGCGACCGTGGACCCGAAGGAGACGACCGCTCGCGAGCTGGCCGAGCTGATGGTCGGCACGGAGCTGCCGACCCCGTCCAAGGGTGAGTCCACGGTCACCGACGTCGAGGAGCTGCGCGCCGAGGGCCTGACTCTCCGCGTCCCGTCCGGGCGCGCGCTGCTGGAGGACATCTCCTTCTCCATCCGCAAGGGGGAGGTGCTCGGCCTGGCCGGCGTCGAGGGCAACGGGCAGGCCGAGCTGGTCGAGGCGATCATGGGGATGCGTCAGCTCACCAGCGGCACGATTCTGCTGGGCGACCGGGACATCACGTCGTGGTCCACCCGCGCCCGGCGCGAGGCCGGCATCGCGTACATCCCCGAGGACCGGCACCGGCACGGGTTGCTGCTCGAGGCGCCGCTGTGGGAGAACCGCCTGCTCGGCCACCAGACGGAGCCACGGAGCGTCAAGGGCCCGTGGATCGACCGCACGGCCGCTCGCGAGGACACCCGCCGCATCGTCGAGGAGTATGACGTGCGCACGCCCGGCATCGACGTCCTCGCGTCCTCGCTGTCCGGCGGCAACCAGCAGAAGCTCATCGTCGGCCGGGAGATGAGCGG
>DASTVO010000217.1:0-3027 GCA_035759075.1 Actinomycetes bacterium | reverse complement strand
ATCCACGGGTGACTTTGGCCTGCTCGAATCGCCACGCTCCGACGGCGGTAGCACGGATACACAGAGATTCCGGAACTTCGCAAATGGCCTCGATCACCCACTTTGGCCGGTCGCCTCTCCCACAACGAACCGGCCTTGCATAGCGGATCGGAACCCATACCCGGACGGGATCCTCGACGACAACGCACCCGCACGCGGCGACGAGAGCTGCGTCAACGTCTTGAACGGCGGGACCAACGCGCTCCCGACTGACGGCCTCATCGATGGCCAGGGAGGGGAGCCAGGTCGACTGCAGGGACGGCAACCCTTTGGCCCGTCAGGAGACTGCAGGGTGGCTGGTCGGGGCAATCTGGAGTGGACCAGCAACAGCGGCAAAACCTTGATCAACACGGTGCTCAGCTGCTACCTCGAGCCGCGACGGGATCTCGATGACGTCGCCCGCGGGCGGTCGGAATCCTTGCAGGAGTCCATTGCACAGGATCCGCGCTTCTTCTACGTCCCCGTGATTGACACGACTGCTCGGCCACAGAACGGCTTCTGGCCGATCAAGGAGTTCCGCGGTGCCTTCGTCACCAACGAAAGGGTCGGCGGGGACGCAGACTGCTTCGGGTCCACCGACTGCAATGGATTGCTCTTCAACAACGGCGGCATGCAGCTGAAGGCGATCCAGGCCTTCACCTTCCCGCTGGGTGCCCTGCCCGAGATCGTGGCGCAGCCGGGGAACGGTGGCGAGTACTACGCCGGCGGCCCGAAGGACCTGCTGCTGACCCAGTGAGTCAGCGGTAGCGCGCGAGGTCCGCTGCTCCCACGAGCCCGGCGTCGTTTCCAAGCTGGGCGGAAAGGACCTTCGCGAGCGGCCGATGGCCGTGCCCGGTCAGCAGCTGCTCGAACGAGGCCACGGTCGGCCGCAGGAGGACGTCACCAGCCTCCGAGACCCCACCGCCGAGCACGAAGCACTCCGGGTCGAGGACGGCAGCCAGGTCGGCCAGCCCCTGACCCACCCAGTGCCCGAGCTGGTCGAACGACGCCACCGCGACGGGATCCCCAGCATGCGCGGCTTCGGTGACGTGCCGCCCCTCGATCCCCTCGGGCGTGCCGTCGCCGAGGCTGAGCAGCAGCTCGGCCTCCTCACGCGACTCGGCGGCGCGCTCGCGGGCGTCGCGCAGCAGAGCTCCGCCGCTCGCGTACTGCTCCCAGCAGCCGCGCTGACCGCAGCCGCACAACCTGCCGTCCTCGACCATCTGGATGTGGCCGATCTCGGCCCCCACCCCGAACCCCCCACGAAACAGCTGCCTGTCCGCGATGATCCCGCCGCCCACACCGGTGCCCAGCGTCACGCAGACGATGAACCGCTCCCCCTGGCCGGCCCCGAACCGCGCCTCACCCCACGCGGCGGCGTTCGCGTCGTTCTCGACCACGACCGGCAGCCCGATGCGGGCTTCGACCTCGGCACGCAAGGGCCCGTCCCGCCAGCCCAGGAGGTTGGGCGCGAAGTAGACCACCGACCGCGAGGCGTCGACGAAGCCGGCGATCCCGAGGCCGACCGCCTCGATGTCCTCGTGGGCTCCCCGCAGCGTCCCGATAACGGAAACGATGGCGTCGGTCGTCGCCGCCGCGTCGCGCGCCGGGGTGGAGACCCGGTGCTGGGCCAGGATCCGGCCCTCCTCATCGACGACGCCGCCGGCGACCTTGGTGCCGCCGATGTCGACGCCGATGGTCAGCGTCACGAGTCGTCCGCGGGCTCGCCGCCGTGCTCGCGGCGCCCATGCTCGTCCTTGCTGCCCATCGCCGCCACGGCCGCGGCGAGCGACGTCGCGGCCTCGGACAGGTGCTCGAGCACCTCCGGGTTCAGGTCCCGGACGAACCGGATCACCCGGCAGACAGGGCAGCCGCGACACTCCGGCGCGTGCCCGAGGCCGTCGGTCGCGGCAGCCCACGGGTCGCCGCTGGACGGGCCGGCCTTTGACATCAGCCACAGCTGAGCGACCTCGGCCAGCTTGAACGCTTCCTCGGCCATGGTGCCGTGCGGTGGCCGCTCCGAGGACGACGGTGCGCCGTGGACCATCCGCCTAGCCCTCGACCCGCTTCTTGAGCTCCTTCAGAGCGGTGTCGATGATGACCTTCTCGGCCTTGCGCTTGATCATGCCGAGCATCGGGATCTTGACGTCCACGACCAGCTGGTAGGTCACCGTCGTCGACCCGTCGCCGTTGTCCTCGAGCAGGTAGGCCCCGTCCATCGTCTTGACGATCTGCTCGGCCTCGACCAGCTCCCAGCGCACCTCCTTGTCCGCCTTCCAGCGGTACGCGAGCGTGTACTGGTCCTTGATCGCCCCCGCGTCGAGGTTGAACCACACCGTGTCCGCACGGCCGTTGGAGGCCTTCGAGCGCACCTCGGCCTGCTTCACCGCGCCGGTCCACTCCGGGTAGGACTCGAAGTCGGCGATGACGCCCATCACGTCCGCCGGTGCGGCCTTGATCGTGATGCTGGACTCGGTGCGCTCCGCCATGCGGCGAAGATTACTAGTGCGTTAGAGCAGGGCTCCGGCGGCCGACATCAGCAGGAAGATCAGGACCATGGCCGCGACGGCACCGCCGACCATCAGACCCACCTTCTTGCCGGGCGAGTCGAGCAGCGCCGACCACTGCCCGACACGGTTGCCCGACTCGGCGGCCGCCAGCTCGGCGAGCATCGCCGCGGCGGTGCCCTCGATGTCGAGCGCCCCCGGCTCAGCAGCGGCGCGGGCGTGCTTGCCCCGGCGTACGGGCATCTGCTCCGGCTCGCTGTCCGCTGCGGTCTCGACGCCCGGCGGCTCGACGGAGGCCGCAGCGAGCTCCGGCGTCGGCGCGGGCTCCCGAGGGACCGCGGGCGCCGGGCGAAGATCGGCGTAGCAGAGCGTGCACCACTGCGACCCGGCACGCACGTGGGCGGAGCAGCGCGGGCAGCGAAGGTCCTGTGAGAGAGAGGTGCTCACGTCAGGTGGACTCGGCAGGTCACGGCCGGTTCTTGACCCTCTCCAGGCGGTCCTT
>DASTVO010000216.1:0-7124 GCA_035759075.1 Actinomycetes bacterium | reverse complement strand
GGGGGCACGACTTCCGGCCCGACTACCGGCGGATCCGCGACCTCCTCGCGACGCTCCCGCCCGGCCGGCCGGTCCTCGCCACGACGGCGACGGCCAACCAGCGGGTGGTCGACGACGTGGTGGAGCAGCTCGGCGCGGGCGGCGCGCTGGTCCGCACGGTCCGCGGGTCGCTGGCCCGCGCCAGCCTCCGGCTCGGCGTCCTCGCCCTGCCCACCCCGGACGCGCGGCTGGGCTGGCTGGCTGCCCGGCTCGGCGAGCTGCCCGGCAGCGGCATCGTCTACGCGCTCACCGTGTCCGCAGCCGAGGACGCCGCCACCCTGCTGCGCGACGCCGGTCACGAGGTCCGGGCCTACACCGGGCGCACCGACCCGGCGGACCGGCTCGAGCTGGAGCGGGCCCTGAGGGACAACGAGGTCAAGGCGCTGGTGGCGACCAGCGCTCTCGGCATGGGTTTCGACAAGCCCGACCTCGGGTTCGTCGTCCACCTCGGCGCGCCGTCCTCCCCCGTCGCCTACTACCAGCAGGTCGGCCGCGCCGGCCGGGCGACCGAGCGAGCCGACGTGCTGCTGCTGCCCGCGCCCGAGGACCGCGAGATCTGGCGCTACTTCGCGACCGCGTCGATGCCGCGCCGGGCCGACGCCGACGCGGTGCTCGCGGCGCTGGCGGCGAGCGACCGGCCGCTGTCGACCGCGGCGCTGGAGACCGTCGCCGACGTCCGGCGTACGCGATTGGAGCTGCTCCTGAAGGTGCTCGACGTCGAGGGCGCTGTGTCCCGGGTCAGCGGCGGATGGGTCTCGACCGGTGCCGGCTGGAGCTACGACGAGGAGCGCTACGCGCGGGTGGCAGCCGCCCGCGACACCGAGGCGGCGGCCATGCTCGACTACCAGGCCGCGCCGGGCTGCCGGATGCGCTTCCTGCAGCAGCAGCTCGACGACCCGGGCGCGTCCGACTGCGGCCGGTGTGACCGGTGCGCGGGCGAGTGGTTCGACCCGTCGGTGCCCGAGGGCGCGGTACGGACCGCTCACCGGGTGCTGCGCCGGGTCGGCGTCCCGGTCGAGCCGCGGTCGCAGTGGCCTTCCGGCATGGGCCGGCTCGGCGTCGGCCTGTCCGGCCGGATCAGCGCCGACGACCGGCTCGACGAGGGACGCGCCGTCGCCCGGCTCACCGACCTCGGCTGGGGGCAGCGGCTGCGTGCACTGCTCGCTCCCGGTGCGCCCGACGCCCCCGCCGACGACGCGCTGCTCGCGGCGTGCGTCGAGGTGCTCGCCGGCTGGGGCTGGGAGCAGCGCCCGGCCGGGGTCGTGGCGATGCCGTCCCTGCGCCGGCCGGCCCTGGTCGGCTCGGTCGCCGAACACCTCGCGACCCTGGGCCGGCTGCCGCTGCTGGGCTCGCTCGCGCTGACCAGCGACACCTCCCCCGGCGAGCCCGGCGGCAACAGCGCGTTCCGGCTCGCAGCCGTGCACGACCGGTTCACGGTGCCGGCGGGGCTGGCCCGTTCGCTGTCGGCGCTGGACGGGCCGGTGCTGCTGGTCGACGACCTGGTCGACTCACGCTGGACGCTCACCGTCGCCGGCCGGCTGCTGCGGCAGGCCGGCGCCCCCGCGGCGCTGCCGTTCTGTCTGGCCGCGGCGGCCTAGGGTCTACAGTCCCCGCATGGACGTCCTGGTGCGCAACAACGTCACGGTGGCCGGCCGGCCGAACGGCCAGCCGATGCTGTTCGCGCACGGTTTCGGGTGCGACCAGAACATGTGGCGGCTCGTCACGCCGGCGTTCGAGGACGAGTACCGCATCGTGCTGTTCGACTCCGTCGGTGCCGGCGGGTCCGACCTCTCCGCGTACGACCGGGAGAAGTACTCCACCCTCGACGGGTACGCCACCGACATCCTCGAGATCTGCGCGGCGCTCGACCTGCGCGACGTCGTGTACGTCGGGCACTCGGTGAGCGCGATGAGCGGCGTGCTCGCCGCGAACCGTGAGCCGGAGCGGTTCGCCAAGCTCGTGCTCGTCGGGCCGTCGCCGCGCTACATCGACGACGACGGCTACGTGGGCGGCTTCAGCGAGGCCGACATCGAGGGGCTGCTGGAGTCCCTGGACAGCAACTACCTCGGCTGGTCCAGCGCGATGGCGCCGGTGATCATGGGGACCCCCGACCGGCCCCAGCTCGGCGAGGAGCTCACGAACAGCTTCTGCCGGACCGACCCGGAGATCGCGCGGCACTTCGCCCACGTCACCTTCACGTCCGACAACCGCAAGGACCTGTCCACGGTCCAGGTGCCCACGCTGATCCTGCAGTGCGCCCAGGACGCCATCGCGCCGACCACCGTCGGCGCCTACGTCCATCGCGAGATCGCCGGCAGCACGCTGGTCGAGCTGGACGCCACCGGCCACTGCCCCAACCTGAGTGCGCCCGACCAGACGGTCGCCGCGATGAAGGCCTTCTTCTGACCCCCGCGGACGACGCGGCCGCGGGGGGCGCCTACCCGGCACTGTTCGAGGACAGCGCCGAGGACCTCTACGAGGAGGCCCCCTGCGGCTACCTGTCGGCGCACCCGGACGGCCTGATCGCCCGGGTGAACCGCACCTTCCTCACGTGGACCGGCTTCGCGCGCGACGACCTGGTCGGCAAGCGGCGCTTCGCCGACCTGCTCGACGCCGGCGGCCGGATCTACCACGAGACCCACTACGCGCCGCTGCTGCGCATGCAGGGCACGGTCCGGGCGATCGCCCTGACGATGGTCAAGGCCGACGGCAGCACGCTGCCGGTGCTGGTCAACGCCCGGATGCGGTCGGACGAGCACGGTCACCCGCTCGCCACGCGCATAACGGTCTTCGACGCCTCGGATCGCAAGCAGTACGAGACCGAGCTGCTGGAGGCACGCCGCCGCGCCGAGCACGCCGTCCACCGGTTGCAGCTCGTCGAGCGTGTGGTCGCCGACCTCGCCGCGGTGGCCTGGGTCGAGGAGGTCACCCGGATCGTCTCCGACGCCGGCCAGGACGCCTTCGGTGCGCAGGCGAGCGGCGTCTGGCTGCTCGACCCCGAGTCCGGGCGGCTGGTGGGCTCCGCGACCTCGATCGGGTCGCAGCCGGGCCGGCCGCCGGACATCCCACTGTCGGCACCGGTGGCGACGGACCCAGACCTCCGACTCGGCCAGGTCGTAGTCGCTGCGGCGGCGGACGCCGAAACCGCTTACCCGCACGTGAGCGCGGCGCTGGGCCCGGGCGCGCGGGGCACCTTGGTCCTGGTGCCCCTGTCGGTCAACGACCGCACCACCGGCGTGCTGGCGATGCGCTTCGGCGACGAGCGGGCGCTCGACGAGCCCGAGCGCGTGCTCCTGCAGACTCTCGGGCGGCAGACCGGCCAGGCGCTGGAACGTGCCCAGCTCACCGAGCAGCAGCGCAACGTCGCGACGACGCTGCAGCGCAGCCTGCTCCCGGCCGAGCTCCCCGACGACCCGCGCGTCACGATCGCGACGATGTACCGCCCGGCGTTCGCCAGCCTGGAGGTCGGTGGCGACTGGTACGACGCCTTCCGCCTCGACAAGGACCGGATGGCGCTCGTGGTCGGGGACGTCGTCGGCCGCGGCCTGCACGCCGCCGCCGCGATGGGCCAGCTGCGCAGCGCCATCCGCGCGCTCGCGGCCGTCGGCTCCGGGCCGGCGTTCGTCCTGCAGCGGCTCGACGCCTTCGTCGACGGGTTCCAGACCGCCCAGATGGCGACCCTGGCGTACGCGGAGATGGACCTGCGCGACGGCGCTGTCCGGTACGCCTGCGCCGGGCACCCGCCTCCCGTCGTCCTGGACAAGGACGGCCACGGGGTGCTGCTCTGGCAGGGCCGGTCCACGCCGCTGGGCGCACAGTTCGGCAACGGGCACCGCCCAGAGGCGCACGCCGTCCTCCCGCCGGGCAGCCGGATGCTGCTCTACACCGACGGCCTGGTGGAGCGCCGCAACCAGCCGCTGGACGAGTCCTTCGACCGGCTCGTCACGGAGCTGACCGCGTGGGCCGACTCGCCGCTCGAGGCGCTCACCGAGGGCATCGTCGACGTGATGCTGCAGGACGAGGACTCCCGCGACGACGTCTGCCTGCTCGCCGTCGCGTACGGCTGAGCCGGTCGGCGGAGCAGGGTTGTGTCCGGGGCTGGTCCTAGCGTCCCGACATGGACACCGCAGACACCGTCGACACCGTCGACACCGCCGATGGCGCAACGCTCGACCGTGCCGACCTCACCCTGCTGACCAGCGCGGAGCTCGAGGACCGGCTGAGCCGGCTGTCCGCACGCATCGCCGCTGCCGAGTGCGAGCTGCTGCTGCTCCTGGGCGAGTTCGACGCCCGGCAGGGCTGGGGCGAGTGCGGGATGAAGTCCGCGGCGCACTGGCTGTCCTGGCGTACCGGCATGCGCCTCGGCGTCGCCCGGGAGAAGGTGCGCGTCGCCCGCGCGCTGCGGCACCTGCCCCGTGTGCGCGCCGCGTTCGCCGCGGGCCGCCTCTCCTACTGCAAGGTGCGGGCACTGAGCCGGGTCGCGACGGAGCCGACGGAGGCCGAGCTCGTCGAGATCGCCCTGGGTGCCACCGGTGCCCAGCTCGAGCGGATCCTGCGTGCCTGGCCCACCTGCCTCGTCGCCGAGACCTCGGCGTCCAGCCACGTCCGCCGCGGCCTGAGCAGGCGTGAGGAGGACGACGGCTCGGTCGTCTTCACGCTTCGGGTCGCACCGGAGGAGGCAGCCGTCGTCGACAAGGCCATCGCGGCCGCCCGGGCTGTCGTCCTCGACGATGAGCAGCAGCCGGTCGAGACGCCGGAGGAGACGTCCCTGGCGGCGCTGCTGACCGACGAACCGCCGGCGGTCCGCGCCGAGGCCGACGCGGTCGTGCTGATGGCCGAGTCCTTCCTCGCGAACGGCGTCAAGGGACAGCCCGGCGACCGCCACCTCATGCTCGTCCACGCCGACCTCGACACGCTGGTGGCCGCCGTGGAAGGTCGCGATGACGTTTCCGCGGAAACGCGTTCGACCGGCACTGCCGTCCCACTGCCCGCCGGGTCCCCCGTCGAGCAGCGCTCGGCCGCGGCGCGCCCGGCGGGCTGCACGCTGCCCGACGGCCAGAAGCTGTCCCCCAGCACTGTGCTGCGCCTGCTCTGCCAGTCGCCGGCCCAGCTCATGGTGCGCGCCCGCGACGGCCGTCCCCTCGACCTCGGCCGCACCCGCCGACACGCCACGGTCAAGCAGCGCAGGGCGCTGGCCGTCCGCGACGGCTGCTGCCGCTTCCCCGGCTGCACCCAGCGCCGGCGTCTGATCCCGCACCACACGGTCTGGTGGTCCCGCGGTGGACGCACTGATCTCGACCTGCTGGTCCTGCTCTGCCCGACACACCACCGCGCGGTCCACGAGGTCGGGTACGCGGTGGAAGCGCTCGGCGACGGCCGCTTCGCGTGGCGCCGCCCGTCCGGGGCACCGATCCCGGACGTCCCGCGCCACACTGCCGACACGACGACCGGGCTCCCCGCCGCCGACGCGACGGCGGACACCATCGCCCCCACCTGGGGCGGAGGCCGCCTCGACCTCGACCACCTGATCGGCGGCATGGCGGCCAACCTCATGCTGCTGGCCGGTCACCGGCTGACCGACGTCCCGTACCCGGCGATGGACCCGGCGCTGCGAGCCGCCGCCGGGTGGCCCGAGCCGCGCAAACCCCCGCCGTGGCAGGTCGCGCCGGCCGCCTGAGAGAGTCACGGCGATGCGCATCGCGACCTGGAACGTCAACTCTGTCGGCGCCCGGCTGCCCCGGCTGCTGGAGTGGCTGCGCGACACCGCGCCGGACGCCGTCTGCCTGCAGGAGACCAAGTGCGCTGAGGCTGCGTTCCCCAGCGCCGAGGTCGGGGAGCTCGGCTACGAGGTGGTCTCACACGGCCACAGCCGGTGGAACGGCGTCGCGATCCTGTCCCGGGTCGGGCTCGCAGACGTGGTCACCGGGCTGACCGACGAGCCGGGCTACCCCGACCCCGAGGCGCGAGCGGTCGCCGCGACCTGTGGCGACGTACGGCTGTGGTCGGTCTACGTCCCGAACGGGAGGGAGCCGGGCCACGACCACTACGCGTACAAGCTCGAGTGGCTGGCTGCGCTGCGCGCCACGGTCGCCGCCGAGCTGTCCACCCGTGACCGGCTGGCGGTGATGGGCGACTTCAACGTGGCGCCGACCGACGACGACGTGTGGGACCCGGCGGTGTTCGCCAACTCCACCCATGTCACGCCGCCCGAGCGCGCCGCGCTCGAGTCACTGCGCGCGGCCGGCCTGGTCGACGTCGTGCCGCGGCCGTTGAAGTACGACCGGCCGTTCACCTACTGGGACTACCGGGCCGGGATGTTCCACAAGAACATGGGCATGCGCATCGACCTCGTCTACGCGACCCCCGCGGTCGCCGACAGGGTGCGGGACGCCTACGTCGACCGCGACGCCCGCAAGGGCAAGGCACCGTCGGACCACGCGCCGGTCGTGGTCGACCTCGAGCCCTGACCGCGCCGCTCAGGGCGCCAGGGTCACCACCAGCTGCGGCGTGGTGCCGGCGGCCCCCTGGCGCGAGGTCCACTTCACGCCGTCGGTCGACCCGGGCTGCAGCCGGATGCTGTAGACCCCGTCTCCGCGGATGAGCGAGCCGAGGTCCACCTCGTACCACGTGTTGGTCGCGACCGAGCCCAGCGTGGCGACCGGCGGGCCGACGGCCGGTGGCGAGTTGTCCCACGTCACCCCGGTCTCCGTCCACCCGTTGTCCGCGGTCGAGTAGAACTCCCCGCCGGTCTGCGACGCGCCGACGTTGAACAGCCGCAGCTTCGCGCCGGCGACCGTCCGGGTGCCGACACCGGTGACGGTGAGGCGCATCATCACGTGCTCGACCGGCGAGCCGTCGACGGACAGCGACGAGCTGGTGCCGTAGTTCGTGGTGGGCGCGCCCACCCGGATCGTCGCGTCGGCGGTCGCGCCGAAGGTCAGGACGCTGCCGGGAGCGGTCGTGGCGTTCGCGGTGTTCGACGCCGCCGAGACGTTGTTCGCCGCGTCGACGGCGTGGACGACGTACGCGTAGGCAGTGCCCGGCGTCAGGCCGGTGTCCGGGTAGCTGGTCCCGGTCGTGGTGCC
>DASTVO010000215.1:0-8057 GCA_035759075.1 Actinomycetes bacterium | reverse complement strand
GGAGGTGCACGACGCCTCTCCGGTGCCGCCGCGGATGCACCACTTCCAGCTCGCCTCGGGGACCGGGCGCGGGCTGCGGATGCTGGACCGCCTCTCCGCCGACTGGGGCGTGGTCCCCGTCGCGCGAGGCACGGGCAAGGTCGTCTGGTTCGAGGTGGGGCAGGCCGACTCCTCGGTGTGGGAGTCCTTCGTCGACGACCTCGAGGGCGCTCACGATGACGGCTGACCCGGCCCCGCGCGGCGACAGCCTCGAGGTCCACCTGCTCCGGTACCCGCTGCTTCTGGGCGCGCGGACCACGGAGCACTACGACGAGGTCTTCCGCGAGCTGGCCCTGCACGTCAGCGCCCACCCCGGCGAGCAGGACTCGGTGCCGGCCCGGGTGCTCACCATGCTCGACCAGCTCGGCCGGCACTACCAGCCGCAGCAGGAGCACGAGGTCGAGCGGGAGGAGGCGATCGCGCGCGGCGAGACCGTGAGGGACATGGTCGTCCACATGCCCGCCGGGGCAGGCGAGGCGGGTCGGCAGATCGACGCGCTGCTGGACGAGACGGACGACTACTGCCGTCACGGCGAGCTGCTCACCCTCGCGCCGGCTGACGACGTGGTCGCGTTCCGCAAGTGGTACCTCGCCGAGGTCGTGACCCAGGCCGATGCGCGACCGCCGACACCCTGGCCGGGAGAGCTGCGATGAGTGCGCGCCACGGGGTAGCGCCCGCCGACGTCCTCGAGACCGGCGGGCATGTGCCGGCACCCACGGCGATGCAGGTGCTGCTCGTCGAGGACGACGAGGGCGACGCCTTCCTGGTCGAGGAGCTGCTGCTGGAGGCTGGGTCCGACGCCCAGCTCTCTCGGGTCCGGACCCTGTCCGAGGCGTTGCTGACGCTGCCCGGGGACGTGGACTGCGTCCTGCTCGACCTGGGCCTCCCGGACGCCAGCGGCCTCGACGCCCTCGAGCGAGTGCTCGAACGGGCCCCTTCGATCGCGGTCCTGGTGCTGACCGGCCTCGACGACGAGTTCCGCGGCACCCAGGCGGTCGCGGCAGGTGCCCAGGACTACCTGGTCAAGGGCGGCATCGACGGGCAGCTGCTGACCCGGGCGATCCGCTACGCGATCGAGCGCAAGCGGGCCGACGAGTCGATCCGGCGGCTGTACGCGTCCGAGGCTCGCGCCGCGGAGAACGCCCGGCTCGAACGCGGGCTGCTGCCGCAGCCGCTGCTGCGCAGGCTCGCCCCGCACGACGTCGTGAAGCTGTACAGCCCGGGCCGGCACCAGTCGCTGCTCGGCGGCGACTTCTACGACGTGGTGGACTGCGACGACGGCTCGGTGTTCGCGCTGGTCGGGGACGTCGCCGGGCACGGCCCGGACGAGGCCGCGCTCGGGGTGTGCCTGCGCATCGCCTGGCGGACCCTCATCCTGGCCGGCGCCGACCCGGCCACGGTGTTCTCGTCCATGCACGACGTGCTGGTGAGTGAGCGCGAGTCCGACGAGGTCTTCGCCACGGTTGCGATGGTCCGCGTACGCCCCGACGAGGGGGTCGCGACCACCTGGCTGGCCGGCCACCCGGTACCGGTCCTGGTGGAAGGGACCGCGGTCAGCCCCCTGCCGGACCACGGCAGCGGAGTCGCGCTCGGGGTCCTCGACGACATGACCTGGCCGGGCGTCGACATGCCGGTCAGCCGCCGTTCGTCGCTGGTGCTGTTCACCGACGGGCTGATCGAGGGCTTCGACGGGGTCACCCAGGGACGTCGGCTCGGCGACGGCGGGCTCCACGCCGTGCTCGCCGGGCTGCTCGAGGCCGGGTTCACCGGCAACGAGCTGGCGGTGACGCTCCTCGACGAGGTCCGCCGCCGCAACGGCGGCGAGCTCACCGACGACGTCGCCGTCCTCATGCTGTCGTGGACGGGCTGGGAGTGACCTCGACCCTCCGAGGCCGGCTCGCACTCACGTTCGCCGCGCTCGCCACGCTGACCGTCGTCGGCGTCGCCCTGGTGGCCGCCGTCTCGGTCCGCACGTACGCGGGGCAGGACCGCGTCGTCGACACGCTGTTCAGCGCGTACTCGACGTCGGTGACGCTCAACCAGGCCCTGGCCGACCAGGAGACCGCGTTCCGCGCCTATGCCCTCAGCGGTGACGAGCAGTTCCTGGCCGGCTACCTCGGGGCGCTGAAACGCTCCCGGGCGGCCGCGGCTCGCCTCCCGCGCGCCGAAGAGGTGTTCCCCGGGCTGCGGCAGCGCCGGCTGGTCGTCGAACGAGCCACCGCCGCCTGGCGCGACGAGGTGGTCGAGCCGGGCATCATCGACCTGCGCTCGGGGGGAACCCTGGGCGACGAGCGGCTGGAGGAGAACCGGACCCGCTATGCCGACGTGCGCGCGGCCGTCCGGGAGTACCGGCAGGCGGTGCTGGCCGAGCGGCAGGACGGGGTGGCCGACCTGCGCCGGGACCAGACGCTGCTGGCGGTCCTGCTGGCGGCCGGCGTCACGATGCTGGTCGTCTCGGCGGCGTTCGCCTGGGTGGCTCTGCGACGCTGGGTCACGACCCCGCTGGCGCAGCTCGGCGGGGAGGTGGACCGCGTCGAGGAGGGCGACCTGTCCCGGCAGGTCGCCATCCACGACGCGCCCGAGGAGATCCGGGTGCTGGCCGAGCAGATCGACCGGATGCGGGTGCGCATCCTGCACGAGTTCGCGCTGGCCGAGGAGTCCCGGGCGCAGGCGCTGGAGGCCCGCCAGCTCGTCGAGGAGCAGGCGGAGGAGCTGCGCCGCTCCAACGCCGAGCTCGAGCAGTTCGCCTACGTCGCGTCCCACGACCTGCAGGAGCCGCTGCGCAAGGTCGCGAGCTTCTGCCAGCTGATCGAGCGCCGCTACAAGGGCCAGCTCGACGAGCGCGGCGAGCAGTACATCGAGTTCGCGGTGGACGGCGCGAAACGCATGCAGCAGCTGATCCAGGACCTGCTGGCCTTCAGCCGGGTCGGCCGGCACACCGGTGACTTCGAGCCGGTGGACCTCGAGGAGGTCGTCGGGCACGCGCTGCGGCAGCTCAGCGCGAGCGTCGAGGAGACGGACGCGGTGGTCACGCACGACCGGCTGCCGACCGTGCACGGCGAGGCCAGCCTGCTCACCCAGCTGATGCAGAACCTCATCGGCAACGGCATCAAGTTCCGGGCCGCGGAGACCCCGCGCATCCACCTCGGGGTCCGGCCCGCGCCCGGCCACCCCGACATGTGGGAGCTGTCCTGCGCGGACAACGGGATCGGCATCGACCCGCAGTACGAGGACAAGATCTTCGTCATCTTCCAGCGCCTGCACGGCCGCGACTCGTACACCGGTACCGGCATCGGGCTGGCCATGTGCAAGAAGATCGTGGAGCATCACGGCGGCCGGCTGTGGCTGGACAGCGCCGGCGGCGGCCGGGGCGCCACGTTCCGGTGGACGATGCCGATGTCCCACGCAGATGTCCCGCACCACCCCGCCGGCACGGCCGGCAGCAGCGACGCGCACCTAGCGGAGGAAAGGACGGCGGATGACCCAGCAGCCGGAGCGGCAGGTCGAGATCTTGCTCGTGGAGGACGACCCGGGTGACGTCCTGATGACGCGGGAGGCGTTCGAGGACTACAAGCTGCGCAACCAGCTGCACGTGGTCAACGACGGCGCCGACGCGATGGCGTTCCTCCGTCAGGAGGGCGAGTTCGCCGACAAGCCCCGCCCCGACCTGGTGCTGCTGGACCTCAACCTGCCCCGGATGGACGGGCGGGAGGTGCTGGAGGCGATCAAGTCGGACCCCGAGCTGGCGAGCATCCCGGTGGTGGTGCTGACGACGTCAGAGGCGGAGGACGACGTCCTGCGCAGCTACTCGCTGCACGCGAACGCGTACGTCACGAAGCCGGTGGACTTCGAGCGGTTCATCGACGTCGTGCGGCAGATCGACGACTTCTTCGTCACGGTCGTCCGGCTGCCTCGGCGCTGAGGCCTCGGCGGCGGTGCCCAGGAGCCGTCAGGACTCGTCGACGCTGTCGCGGACGGTCCAGCGCTCGAGCCGGTCCATGCCGAGGAGAACGGCCAGCAGACCCAGCGGCACGAGCAGTGCTGCGAACATCATCATGATCACCCTCCGCCGCTGGTTGTTGCCCGAGGGCGGACGGCGAAACCTTCCCGGGTCAAGTATCGGAGTCCTGAGACGCGGTCTTGACCACGCCACGCCTGACGGGTGACTCGGCTCACGCCGTCGGCGGTGCCATCTGACACGATCAGCGCATGGCACGCCAGCCCAGCATCTCCTACTCGATCACCGTCCGGCTCGAGGTGCCGGCCCGCGGCAACGCGGTCAGCCAGCTCACCCACGCCGTCGAGGAAGCGGGAGGTGTCGTCACCGCGCTGGACGTCACCGCGTCGGGCACGGAGCGGCTGCGCATCGACGTCACCTGCGCCGCCAGCGACACCGACCACGCCCAGCAGCTGACCGAGGCGCTGTCCCGGGTCGAGGGGGTGTCCATCGGCAAGGTCTCCGACCGGACCTTCCTGATGCACCTCGGCGGGAAGATCGAGATCCAGCCCAAGATGCCGATCCGCAACCGCGACGACCTGTCGATGATCTACACCCCCGGGGTCGCGCGCGTCTGCCTGGCCCTGGCCGAGAACCCGGACGACGCCCGGCGGCTGACCATCAAGCGCAACACGGTGGCGGTCGTGACCGACGGGTCGGCGGTCCTCGGCCTGGGCAACCTCGGCGCGGTCCCCGCGCTGCCGGTCATGGAGGGCAAGGCGGCCCTCTTCAAGCGGTTCGCCGGCATCGATGCCTTCCCGATCTGCCTCGACACCCAGGACGTCGACGAGATCGTGCGAGCGGTCGAGCTCATCGCGCCGGTGTTCGCCGGCATCAACCTCGAGGACATCTCGGCGCCGCGCTGCTTCGAGGTGGAGCGCCGGTTGCGGGAGAAGCTCGACATCCCGGTCTTCCACGACGACCAGCACGGGACTGCGATCGTCGTGCTCGCGGCGCTGCTCAACGCCCTCAAGGTCGTCGACAAGCGCCTCGAGGACGTGCGCATCGTGATGTCCGGTGCTGGCGCGGCCGGCATGGCCATTCTTGCGGTCCTGCTGCAGGCCGGCGCGCAGCACGTGGTCGTGGCCGACAAGGACGGCGTGATCCACCCCGACCGCGAGGGCCTCGGTCCGGAGCTCGCCTCGGTCGCCGAGCGGACGAACCGTGAGGGCCTGACCGGCCGGCTGACGGATGCGCTGAAGGGCGCCGACGTGTTCATCGGGGTCTCCGCGCCGAACCTGCTCACCGGTGAGGACATCGCCACCATGGCGGACGGGAGCATCGTCTTCGCGATGGCCAACCCGGTGCCCGAGGTGGACCCGATGGCGGCGGCCGAGCATGCGGCCGTCGTCGCGACCGGGCGCAGCGACTTCGCCAACCAGATCAACAACGTGCTGGCCTTCCCGGGGGTTTTCCGGGGGCTGCTCGACGCGCACAGCCACTCGATCACGATCGACATGCTCATCGCCGCGGCGCGGGCGCTGGCAGCGGTCGTCTCCGAGGAGGAGCTGCACGCCAGCTACATCGTCCCGAGCGTCTTCCACCCCGAGGTCGCGCACACGGTCGCCGCCGCGGTCAGCGCCGCGGTGAAGGCCGAGGGCGCCTCCGTGCTGCCCGACGAGCAGCAGCCCGCGGTGTGAGGGCGGGCGCAGCGACCTCTCCCGCGTACCGTCTGCTGTTCGCGGCCGCGGTTGCCGTGAACCTCGCGGTCCTCTACTGGCCGCGCCCGGTGTCGGAGGGCCCGGACATCCCGCACCTGGACAAGGTGGCGCACCTCCTCGTCTTCGCCGCGGTCGCCTGGACGGGCGCCGGGGCGGGGCTCCTGGCCCGGTGGCTGGTCCCGGCGCTCGTGCTGCACGCGGTCACCAGCGAGCTCGCGCAGGCCTACCTCCTGCCCCGGCGCAGCGGGGACGCGGCCGACGTGCTGGCGGACTGCGCCGGGGTGCTCGCCGGGATGGCGCTCGCGCGGGCATCATGGCGTCATGAGCACGCAGCACCCTCCGTACCCGGGGACTGAGCTCGCCGGCCGGCTGCTGGTGGCGACGCCGGAGCTGGGGGACGGGACGTTCGAGCGCAGCGTGATCCTGGTCCTCGACCACGACGAGGACGGCGCGCTGGGCGTGGTGATCAACCGGGCGACGACCGTGGACGTCGCCGAGGTGCTGCCCAGCTGGCAGTCGCTCGCCTGCGAGCCGGGGGTGCTGTTCCAGGGCGGGCCGGTGGCGCTGGACTCGGCGCTCGGGCTGGCCGTCGTGCCGGGGGAGGAGGACGCCGAGGAGCCGCTGGGCTGGCGGCGGGTCGTGGGCCGCCTGGGGCTGGTCGACCTGGACACCCCACCCGAGGTGCTGGCCGCCGAGGTGACCCGGCTGCGCATCTTCGCCGGGTACGCCGGGTGGGGGCCGGGGCAGCTGGAGGACGAGCTCGCCCAGGGCGCCTGGTACGTGGTCCCCGCCGACCCCGACGGCAGCTTCGACGACGCGTTCTCCCCGACCCCGGACCGGCTGTGGCGGGCCGTGCTGCGGCGCCAGGGCGGCGACCTCGCGATGGTGTCGACCTACCTCGACGACCCCTCGCTCAACTGAGGCCGGGCTCCCGGCCCCTAGAATCCGGGGCATGACACAGCCAGGCGGAGACGGCCCGGGCCTCGACCAGCCCGGCCTGGGTGGTGGCACGGACACGCTGCTCGAGCGCGAGGTGTCGTCGACCCCCCGCACCGCGCACGAGGACGGCGACCACGAGCGCTTCGCGCACTACGTGCGCAAGGAGAAGGTGCTCGAGTCGGCGCTGTCCGGCGACCCGGTGATCGCGTTGTGCGGCAAGGTCTGGGTGCCCGGCCGGGACCCGCAGCGCTTCCCGGTCTGCCCGGCCTGCAAGGAGATCTTTGCGAACCTGCCCCCGGGCGGGGGAGACGACGAGTCCTAGAGGATCTTGCTGCCGTACATCTCGCCCAGCGGGTCGGCCAGCAGCTCCAGCCGGGCCCCGTCGGGGTCGCGGAAGTAGATCGAGACCTTGCTCTCGAGCAGGTACTCGACCCCGGCGTCGTCGAGCTTGCCCTTGAGGTGCGCCCACCGCTCCGGGGTGACCGAGATCGCGATGTGGTGCAGGCCGCCGAGCACCTCCCGGTACGGCCCGACGTCCAGACCGGGGAAGTCGAAGAACGCCAGCAGGTTGCCGTTGCCGATGTCGAAGAAGAAGTGGTTCGAGCCCGGGTAGTCGCGGTTCTCGAAGATGTCGGTCAGCGGGAACTCGAGGAGGTCCTGGTAGAAGCGGACCGTCCGTTCGACGTCGGAGCTGACCAGGGCGAAGTGGTGCAGCCCCCGGGCCGACGGCTCCGGCCGCTCGGAGGGCGGCTTCAGGTAGGTCGACCGGATCCGGTCGCGCTCCTGCTCGATCTTCTCCAGGTCGATCCCGGGGGTCGCGTCGCTCATGACCGGACCCTGGCGACCGGGGCGACCGGCTGTCAAGACGACGGTTCGGCGGGGCTGCGACACGGTAAGCGTGTCGCAGCCCCGCCCAACCGCTCCTCGGCGCCGGTGCGGCAGGATCCGTCGGGTGACCGCTGCGCTGACGATACGTCCCGCCGAGGCAACCGACGAGGCCGCGCTCACCGAGATCGACCGGGCCACCTGGGGGCCGCAGGTGTCGCCAGCGGAGTACCGGGACCGCCCGTTCTTCGCGTCCACCAGCCCCGATGACGTGATCGTCGCCTGCCTGGACGACCGGGTCGTGGGCTACGTCCAGGTGCGGCCGCCCACCCCGCTGCGCTCGAACGCGCACGTGCTCACCGTCGACGGGCTTGCCGTCAGCCCCGCCGTCCAGCGCCGCGGGGTCGCGGCCCGGCTGCTGGAGGCCGTCGACGACCGCGCCGCCGAGCGGGGCGCGGCCCGGGTGACCTTGCGGGTGCTGGCGGTGAACTCCGGCGCTCGCTCGCTCTACCAGCGGCACGGCTACGTCGTGGAGGGCGTGCTGCGCGGCGAGTTCCGGCTCCCGGTCGGACCGGACGGCGCAGTCGTCGCCGTCG
>DASTVO010000214.1:0-9809 GCA_035759075.1 Actinomycetes bacterium | reverse complement strand
TCGTCCGGCGCAGGCTGCGACGAGGGGGTCGAGTGCAGGAGGCGACATGGGCCACTACCTCATCCAGGCGGCCTACACCCCCGAGACCTGGGCGACGCTGAGCAAGAACCCCCAGGACCGGGCACAGGCGCTCCGGCCGGTCATCGAGAAGATGGGCGGCAAGCTGGAGTCCCTGTACATGTGCTTCGGCGAGTACGACGTGGTCGCCATCGTCGAGTTCCCCAGCAACGAGGACGCCGCCGCGTTCGGCATCAGCGTCGCCGCGACCGGCGCCATGCGCAGCTACCAGACGACCCCGCTGTTCTCCCCGCCGGAGAGCGTCGAGGCGATGCGCCGGTCCAGCGGCACCGGCTACAGCCCGCCCGGGTGAGCCGTCGCGGAGCGTGCTAGAGGCGACGGTCGGCGAGCACCGGGAAGCCGGATCGGGTCCGCTCGACCAGGCCCCGGTCCAGGTCGACGACGAGGATCTCCTCGTCCTCGCCCGCCTCGGCGAGGACCTCGCCCCACGGGTCGACGACGAGGGAGCCGCCTCCCATCGGCACGCCGGCGTGGGTGCCAGCGGTGTTGCACGCCACGACGTACGCCTGGTTCTCCACCGCACGGGCCTGAGCCAGCAGTCGCCAGTGGTGCACGCGCTTCGCCGGCCAGGCCGCGACCAGCAGCACGACCTCGGAGCCGTCGTCGAGCAGCCGGCGGAACTGCTCGGGGAACCGCAGGTCGTAGCAGGTCGCCAGGCCCAGCCCGTCGTGCACCACCGGGCGGTCACCCGCGTGCATCAGCTTGGGCTCCCCGTCGCCGAAACCGAAGAGATGAACCTTGCGGTACGTGGCAAGGATCTCGCCCCGGGACCCCAGCAGGACCGAGGTGTTGAAGAGCCTCCCGGCCTCGTCGCGCTCCACGAACGAGCCCATGTGGACCTTGGCGCCCAGGTCCCGGGCCGTCTCGCGCATGGCCTCGACGACCTCGCCGTCCAGGGGCTGCGCCTCGTCGGACCAGCGGTCGTAGGAGAACCCGCCCTGGGGCCAGAGCTCGGGCAGCACGACCAGGTCGGCGCCCTGCTGGGCGCGGACCATTCCGGCGACCCGCGTGGTGCGGTCGGCCAGCGACTCGGTGTCGCCGTAGGCCAGCTGGATCACGTGCACTCGCATGGGCCTAGCCTCGCACGGCTCGGGCAGCCGACGCGGCAGACATGGCATTGGCCCTTCCGGTTGCGGTGAGACTGTCACCGCCCTTGTCGGAAGGGCCACGCCGATCGGTTCACCGGGGCCGGTGTCGACCTACCAGAGCAGGGCGGTCGCGGGGTCCTCGAGGACGCGGGCGACGTCGGCGAGGAACATCGAACCGAGCTGGCCGTCGACGAGCCGGTGGTCGAAGGACAGGGCGAGCTGCGTCACCTTCCGCACCGCCAGCTCACCGTCGACGACCCACGGCATGTCGCGCACCGCGCCGAAGCACAGGATCGCCGACTCCCCCGGGTTGAGGATCGGTGTTCCCGCGTCGACGCCGAAGACCCCGACGTTGGTGATCGTCATCGTCCCGCCCGACATGTCGGCCGGCTGGGTCTTCCCGTCGCGTGCCGTGGCGGTCAGCTGCTGCAGCGCCTCAGCCAGCTCGCGCAGCGACATCTGGTCGGCGTCCTTGATGTTCGGCACGACCAGGCCCCGCGGGGTCGCCGCGGCGATGCCGAGGTTCACGTAGTGCTTGACCACGATCTCCTGGGCCGCCTCGTCCCACGACGCGTTGATGTCCGGGTTCCGCCGCGCGGCCAGCAGCATCGCCTTGGCGACGAGCAGCAGCGGCGAGACCTTGACGTCGGCGAAGTCGCGGTCCTTCTTCAACCGCTCCACGAGCTCCATCGAGCGAGTCACGTCGACGGTCACCCACTCGGTGACGTGCGGGGCGGTGAACGCGCTGGAAACCATCGCCTGCGCGGTCATCTTGCGCACGCCCTTGACCGGCACCCGGGTCTCGCGCGCACCGGCCGGACGCGAGGCGCGGACCGGCGTCGTGGCCGGCCCGCCCGCAGCGGCCGCCTCGACGTCGGCCCGGGTCACGATGCCGCCCTCGCCGGACGGCGTCAGCGTCGAGAGGTCGATGCCCAGGTCCTTGGCCAGCTTGCGCACCGGCGGCTTGGCCAGCACCCTGCCGCCGACGGCGCCGTTCGTGCCGCCGACGTGGACGGACGGCGCCGCCTCGGCGAGCTCGTCGACATCCGGCTCCTGCACGGGAGTCGGCGTCGTCGACATCGAGGTCTGCACGGCCTCCTGCGCGGTCGCCGCGGAGGCTCCGGCCGGCGAGGAGCTGCCCTTGCGCGGGCGGCGCACCGCCGCGGTGGTCCGCGGTCCGTAGCCGACCAGCACCGACGTACGCCCGCCGGGCGCCGGGCCGCCGATCAGGCCGGGCTCGACCGCCTCGTCGTCCTTCGGTGTCCCGATCTCCTCGGCCGGAACCGCCGGCGCCATGTCGTCGCGCGGCGGCGCGGGCGGCGCGGAGCCGCCCGAGCCGTCGTCGACCGTGATGATCGGCGTGCCGACGTCGACGGTCGTGCCCTCCGGCACCAGGAGCTCGGCGACGGTTCCGGCGAACGGCGACGGCAGCTCGACCAGCGACTTCGCGGTCTCGATCTCGACGATGATCTCGTTGACCTTCACCGTGTCGCCGGGCTTGACCTTCCACGACACGATCTCGGCCTCGGTGAGGCCCTCGCCCACGTCGGGCAGCTTGAACTGCTTCATCACTCTGCTCCTAGCGGCGGGTCAGAACGCCAGTGAACGGTCGACGGCATCGAGGATTCGGTCCAGGTCGGGCAGGTACTCCTCCTCGACGCGGCTCGGCGGATAGGGCGTGTCGAACCCGCCGACGCGCATCACCGGCGCCTCCAACGAGTAGAAGCACTGCTCGGTGACCCGGGCCGCGATCTCCGCGCCCATGCCCAGGAAGACCGGCGCCTCGTGCACCACGACCAGGCGCCCGGTCTTCTCGACCGAGGCGCGCAGCGTGCCCATGTCCAGCGGCGACAACGAGCGCAGGTCGATGACCTCGAGCGCCTTGCCCTCCTCCTCGGCGGCCGTGGCGGCCTCCATGGCGGTCTTCACCATCGG
The DNA here is from genome assembly GCA_035759075.1 of Actinomycetes bacterium. GTDB lineage: Bacteria > Actinomycetota > Actinomycetes > JACCUZ01 > JACCUZ01 > DASTVO01. Next base: position 6,708 of record DASTVO010000214.1, on the reverse strand, counting down.
GCCGTACGCGGCGACGGTGACGTCCGTGCCGGACCGGACCACTCGCGCCGAGGTCATCGGCATCGCGTCCTCGAGGGTCAGCGACTCGTCGAGCTCGGCCTTCTCCCAGTAGCGCCGCTTGGGCTCGTAGAGGATGATCGGGTCCTCGGACGCGATCGCCTGCTGGATCATGAAGTACGCGTCGACCGGGTTCGAGCACGAGACGACCTTCAGGCCGGCGGTGTGCGCGAAGTAGGCCTCGTTCGACTCGCTGTGGTGCTCGACCGCGCCGATTCCGCCGCCGACCGGGATGCGCACCACGACGGGCAGCGACACCTTGCCCAGCGCGCGGGCGCGCATCTTGGCCAGCTGGCTGACGATCTGGTCGAACGCCGGGTAGACGAAGCCGTCGAACTGGATCTCGCAGACCGGCCGGTAACCGCGCAGCGCCAGACCGATCGCGGTGCCGATGATGCCCGACTCAGCGAGCGGGGTGTCGATGACCCGGTCCTCGCCGAAGTCCTTCTGCAGGCCGTCGGTGACCCGGAAGACGCCGCCGAGCTTGCCGACGTCCTCGCCCATCACCAGGACCTTCGGGTCCGCCTCCATGGCCTTGCGCAGGCCCATGGTGATGCCCTTGGCAAGAGTGATCGTGGCCATCAGTGGCTCTCCTCGAACGTCGCGAGGTAGGCGGCGTACTGCTCGCGCTCCTCCTCGATCAGCGGGTGCCGCTCCGCGTAGACGTGGTCGAAGATCGACAGCGGCTCGGGGTCGGGCATGTCGAGGCAGCCCTTCCGGACGTGCGCGGCGAGCTCGTCGGACTCCGCCTCGACCGCGTCGAAGAACGTCTGGTCCGCCTTCGAAGTGCGCACGAGGTAGGCCTTCAGACGCTCGATCGGGTCCTTCAGCTTCCAGGACTCGAGCTCGTCGCTGAGCCGGTAGCGGGTCGGGTCGTCGGAGGTGGTGTGCGCGCCCATCCGGTAGGTGTAGGCCTCGATCAGCGTGGGGCCGCTGCCCTCCTTCGCGTTCTGCAGCGCGGCCTTGGTGACGGCCAGCACCGCGAGCACGTCGTTGCCGTCGACCCGGATGCCCGGGAACCCGAAGCCCATCGCCCGCTGGTAGAGCGGGATCCGGCTCTGCTTCTCGATCGGCTCGGAGATCGCCCACTGGTTGTTCTGGCAGAAGAACACCACCGGCGCGTTGAACACGCTGGCGTAGATGAACGCCTCGTTGACGTCGCCCTGGCTGGTGGCGCCGTCGCCGAAGTAGGCGATCACGGCCGCGTCGGCGCCGTCCTTCTGCATGCCCATCGCGTAGCCGGTCGCGTGCAGCGTCTGAGCGCCGATGACGATCGTGTAGAGGTGGAAGTTCTTCTCGTTCGGGTCCCACCCGCCGTGGTTGACGCCCCGGAAGAGTCCCAGCAGGTTCAGCGGGTCGACCCCCCGGCACCAGGCGACGCCGTGCTCTCGGTAGGTCGGGAAGGCGTAGTCGTCCGGCGCCATCGCCCGCCCGGAGCCGACCTGGGCGGCCTCCTGGCCCAGCAGGCTGGCCCAGATGCCCAGCTCACCCTGGCGCTGCAGCGCCGTGGCCTCGGCGTCGACCCGGCGGACCAGGACGAGGTCGCGGTACAGGCCGCGCAGCTCCTCGTCGGTGAGATCCACGGAGTACGTCGGGTGCTCGACGCGCTCCCCTTCGGGCGTGAGCAGCTGCACGAGCTCCGGCTCGCTGCTCAGTGACGTGGTGGGGCTCACGGCGGCTGTCCGCGGTGAGCCGACGGCGCTGTCGGTCACGTGCACTCCTCGTTCGCTCGCGTCGCGCCCGCGGGGTCTCCGCGGCGGGCGACGTCGTGCCCTGGTCCTGGCCCCGGACCGCTCGCCGACGCGGAGGTGGGCGTAGCGCGCGGCAGGGGTCGTCGCGTGTGCTGCGCCTCACAGGAGGCGCGCGGCCACGGTACCGGCGGCGGGGCTGCAGCGACCAACCGGACCTCGTCCGGCGCAGTGGGCGAGCGCCGTTCACGCGTACTGGGCGCGGATGATGCGGGGGACGACCTCAGTCGTCGTCGTCGTGATCTTGGTCGTGATCTTGGTCGTGGTCGTCGTCGTGGTCGTCGTCGCGGTCGTCGTCGCGGTCGTCGTCGCGGTCGACGTCGTGGTCGACGACCTGGACACGCGGAGCGGCGGTGCGCTCGTCACTGCCCTGGACCGGAGCCTCGTCGCGGGCGTCGTCATCGCGGGCGTCGTCGTCGCGCAGCGCCTTCGCCTGCTCGCGCTCGGCCCTGGCCCGCTCGCGCTCGGCCCTGGCCGCCTCGCGCTCGGCCCTGGCAGCCTCGCGCTCGGCCCGGGCCCGGTCGCGCGGCGTCTCGGGTCGGCTCGGCTCCGGCTTCGCCGGCGGCGCCACCGACGCGACGCTGACCACGGGCCGCGACGACGCTGCTCCGGCGCCGTCGCGCTGGGCGTCGTCATCGACCGCGACCACGACCACGCCGTCCGGAGTTTCGGGCTTCGACGGCTTGGTGGGCTTCGACGGCTTGGTGGGCTTCGACGGCTTGTCGGGACGGTCGCCGGAACGTCTGCCGGGCTTCTGGTCGCCGCGCGCGGGCTCCGCCGGGTCGGCGACCGGCACGACCACGGGCACCTCGGGCACGTCGGGTACCTGGACGACCGGCGCCGGACCGGAGCCCGGGGCCGCGGGCGGGGCGGAGGCCCCGCCGTCGCCGCCCGGGCCAGCCGGGGTCCCGGCCGGGACGGCCGCCGGGTCCCCGGGGGAGCCGAGGTCGGGCGGGAAGAGCAGCAGCGGTGAGTCGCCGGTCCGCCGGTCGACCGGGAGCGGCAGCTCGTCGCCCGGCCCGGTCGGGCCGACGACCGGGGGACCGGGCTGCGCGGGCACCACGACCACGGTCGCGGGCGGCTCCACGGCTCGGGAGCTCGGCGGCTGCTCCGGACGCAGGCTGCGGTCGGCGATCTCGCCGGCGGACACCAGGCCCAGGGCGGCCAGGGTGCCGGCACTGAGCAGCGCGAGAACGGCCGTGGCGAGACCGGTCGTGCTGCCGGTCTCGGCCCCGGCACGTACGCCGTGGTGCCCAGTCACTTGCCCGCCCGCCCGTCGCCGGTGTCTGCGTCCTTCACCCGAATGGCCGATCACTCACTGTTGTTCGGCCGACACTACACGTGTCTGAATAGCCAGGGCGTTGGTCCGATCCAGTGAAAATCGTCAAGTTCGGTAACGGGCGGGGCAAGCAACTTGACCGAATCCTGGCCAACCGTCCGGAATCACGCTCCCCCCGCTTATGGTGTCAGCAGCAAAGGGGGTCCACGCTGATGTCACCGTCTCGGTCCGCCGTCGCCGCCGAGCAGCCGGTGGGCCGTGCTGCCGCCGGTCCGCTCGCGACCTGGGTCGCGCTCGCCACCGTCTACCTCGTCTGGGGCTCGACCTACCTGGCGATCCGGGTCGTCGTGGAGACCGCACCGCCGCTGCTGGCCATGGGCGCCCGCTTCCTCGCCGCGGGAGCGCTGCTGGCCGCCGTCCTGCTCGTGCGGCGCGGACGCAGCGCCTTGCGGGCGAGCCGCCGCGCCGTCGGTGGCGCCGCGGTGGTCGGCATCCTGCTCCTGCTCGGCGGCAACGGCGGTGTCGCCCTGGCCGAGCAGACGGTGCCCAGCGGCCTGACGGCTCTGCTGGTCGCCGCGACCCCGCTCTGGCTGGTGCTGCTGCGGACCGCTGCCGGCGACCGGCCGGTCCGGCTGAGCCTGCTCGGGACGGTGATCGGTTTCCTCGGCATCGCGGTGCTGGTCCGACCAGGCGCCTCGCTCGGCGCCGGAGTGCAGATCGGCGGGCTCCTGCTCGTGGTCGGTGCCGCCGGCTCCTGGGCGCTCGGCTCCTTCCTGGCGTCGAGGCTGCCGACGCCGGACGACCCGTTCGTCGCGACCGTGTGGCAGATGCTGCTGGGCGGTGGCGCGCTGCTGCTGGTGGGTGCCGGGCGCGGGGAGCTGGACGGCTTCGCCGTCGGGCAGGTCGCCGGGGCCGCGTGGGCCTGGCTGGCCTACCTGGTGGTCGTCGGCTCGATCATCGCCTTCTCCGCGTACGTGTGGCTGCTGCACAACGCACCGATCTCGCTCACCGCGACCTACGCCTACGTCAACCCGGTCGTCGCCGTGGTCCTCGGCGCGCTCGTGCTCTCCGAGCCCGTCACGGCGGCGGTGATCGTCGGCGGCGGGGTCGTGGTGCTCGGCGTCGGGCTGGTCGTGACCAGCGAGCGGCCGCGCCGGCGCCGTGACGACGAGGACCCGGTTGCGCCCGGCGACGAGGTGGTAGACCTGCCGGCATGACGCAGCTCGTGCTGGGGCCGGTGCTGCGCCACGTCGGCGAGACCGACGCGACGATCTGGGTCGAGACCGACCGGCCCTGCACGGTCGAGGTCCTCGGCCACCAGGAGCGCACCTGGACGGTGGCTGGGCACCACTACGCCCTGGTCTGCGTGCAAGGGCTGACGCCGGGCACCCACACCGCGTACGAGGTGCGGCTCGACGGCGAGACCGCATGGCCGGAGCCGGGCGCGTCACGGCCGCCCTCGCGGATCCGCACCCAGGACCCCGACCGGGTGCTGCACGTGGTGTTCGGCTCGTGCCGCTTCGCCCGCCCGGACGCCGTGCCGCCCGACGGCAGGTACGACGCCGACGCCTTGGACACCTTCGCCAAGCGGATGGCCGACCAGCCCGACGACCTGTGGCCGGACGCCCTGCTGCTGCTCGGCGACCAGGTCTACGCCGACGAGACCTCGGCCGCCACCCGGGAGCGCATCCGGCGCCGCCGGGACGTGCGCGAGCCGCCGTACGAGGAGGTGAAGGACTTCGAGGAGTACACCTGGCTCTACGAGGAGTCCTGGAGCGACCCGGACGTGCGCTGGCTGCTGTCGACCGTCCCCTCGGCGATGATCTTCGACGACCACGACATCGCCGACGACTGGAACACCTCGGCGGACTGGCGACGGGACATGCAGCAGACGTCCTGGTGGGAGCAGCGGGTCGTCGGCGGGCTCTCGTCGTACTGGGTCTACCAGCACCTGGGCAACCTCTCGCCGGAGGCGCTGGCTGCCTCCGAGCTCTACCAGCAGGTGCGCGCGAGCGACGGGGACTGCGCGGCCATGCTGCGCGAGTTCGCCGTCGCAGCGGACCGCGAGGCCGACGGGCGCAAGGGCGCGCAGTGGTCCTTCCGGCGCGACCTCGGCGGGGTCCGGCTGCTGGTCATCGACTCGCGGTGCGGCCGGGTGCTCGAGTCCGGTGACCGCTCGATGGTCTCCGAGGCCGAGTTCCGCTGGATCGAGGAGCAGGTCGCCGGCAGCTACCGGCACCTGCTCGTGGGCACGTCGCTGCCGTGGCTGCTGGCCCGGGCCCTGCACGACGTCGAGGCCTGGAACGAGCAGCTGGCCGACGGCGTCAAAGGGGACCGGATGGCGCGCTGGGCCGAGTGGTTCCGCCGGGCGGTCGACCTCGAGCACTGGGCGGCCTTCCGGCGCTCCTTCGACCGGCTGGCCGAGCTGTTCGCGTGCGTGGGGCGCGGGGAGCACGCCGGCTCGGGCGGGCGCCCACCGGCCACGGTGTGCGTGCTGTCCGGGGACGTGCACCACGCGTACGTCGCCCAGGCGCACTACCCCGACCCGGCGGTGCGCTCGCGGGTCTACCAGCTCACCTGCTCGCCGGTGCACAACTACGTGCCCCGGGCCATGCAGGCCGCCTTCCGGCTCGGCTGGAGCCGGGCCGCGGAACGCGTGGTGCGCTTCGCCCTGGAGCGGGTCTCCACCGTGCCGCCGCAGGCGCTGAGCTGGTCCCGGCTGGCCGGCCCGTACTACGGCAACGAGATCGCGACCCTCACCCTGGACGGGGACTCGGCCCGGCTGGTGATCGAGCGCGCCCGCCGCGACGAGTCCGGCGCCGCCCGCCTCGCCCCGGTGGTCAACCTCCCGCTGTCCTGACGGACCGCTCGGACCGCTCGGTCCGCTCTGCCAAGCCGTGTCGTGTTCTTGCGCGACGAGGAAGGGTCAGGCCTCGCGGACCCGGCCGCCGTCCACCTCGACGCGACGGGTGGATCCCACCCGCTCGAGCAACCGCCGGTCGTGCGTGACGAGCAGGACCGTCCCGTCGTACGCGGAAAGGCCCTGCTCCAGCGCCTCGATCGCCGCCAGGTCGAGATGGTTGGTCGGCTCGTCGAGCACGAGCAGGTTGGCCTGACGCGCCAGCAGCAGCGCCAGGTCCGCCCGGGTGCGCTCACCCGAGGAGAGCGAGCCGACCGGCCGCAGCACGTCGTCGGCACCGAGTCCGAACTTCGCCAGCAGCGTCCGGGCCGCGGGCACGTCCTGGCCGGTGACCGCCCGGAAGGCGTCGACCAGCGGCTCGGCTGGAGCGAAGGTCCGTCGGACCTGGTCGACGGAGCCCACCACCACGCTGCGGCCGAGCCACCGCCGGCCGGCAGCGAGCGGCACCCGGCCCAGCAGCGCCTCCAGCAGCGTCGACTTGCCCGACCCGTTGGGCCCCACGATCGCGACCCGGTGACCCCGGCGTACGTCGAGGTCGACCGGACCGAGGGTGAAGCCGCCCCGCTCGACCACCGCGGCGGCCAGCCCGGTCACCCCCGCCAGCCGGTCGAGCGCCCGCGCTGCGAGCCCTAGCCGCTCCAGCACCGCTGGCGCCCGGGTGCCGAGGTCTGCGCCGCCGAGGGAGAGGTAGCGCTCGCGCGCCA
>DASTVO010000213.1:0-5077 GCA_035759075.1 Actinomycetes bacterium | reverse complement strand
ATCGCGATCCGCTCGCTGCTCGGCTGAGCCGCCCCGCGTACGCCCGCCGCCCGCTCGCCCCACGCCCGGTTGGGCGACGTTGCGCACCGACACGCCGTACGACACGCCGCGGGGAGCGGGCCGAACGTCGCCGAACCCGTGTGACGGGGTGAGCCGGCCGGCCCGCTAGCGTGACGCCTCGTGGCCGTCCCCCCGTCCGGGCGCACCCTGGCCGGCGCGCACGTGGTGCTGCGGCCGGTCGAGCGCGGCGACGCCCGCGAGCTGTTCGCCGCGCTGGACGACGAGCGGGTCTGGGCGTTCGGCTACGGGGGCGGGCCGGCCGGACGCCCCGCTGACGTGGCGGCGATGCGCACCCTTCTGGCCGGCGCGGTCGCGGCCGCCGAGGCGGGGCAGCGGCAGGCGTACGCGGTGCGGCTCGTCCGGGACAGCGAGCTCGGGTCGGCCGGCACTGTGGTCGGCACCAGCAGCCTCGGCGAGTGGGACCTCGAGAACGAGCGGGTGCACCTCGGCTGGACCGCGTACGGCCCCCGGTGGTGGAGCACCGCCGTCAACGCCGAGTGCAAGCTGCTGCTGCTCGGGCACGCCTTCGACGACTGCGGCTTCGGTCGCGTGAAGATCCAGACCGACCTGCTCAACGAGCGCTCGCAGGTCGCGATCGCCCGTCTCGGCGCGACCCGCGAGGGCGTCCTGCGCCGGCACATGCGCCGCGCAGACGGGACGTTCCGGGACACGGTGGTCTTCTCGGTGCTGCGCGACGAGTGGCCCGACGTGCGCGACCGCCTCCTCCGCCGACTGCCGTGATCGTGAGGGGATTCGGACCTTCTCGGTGTCCGGATCCCCTCACGATCATGGAGACGGGCGTCACGCGGGTCGTAGGCTGCGGCTCATGACCGCCCCTGCTGTTGACCCCGTTGCCGGTGCCCGCACCTACGAGCTCGACCGGGCGCACGTCTTCCACTCCTGGTCCGCCCAGGCGCTGATCTCGCCGATGGTCATCGCCGCGGCCGAGGGGAGCTGCGTGTGGGACTCCGAGGGCAAGCGGTACCTCGACTTCTCCTCGCAGCTGGTCAACGTCAACATCGGCCACCAGCACCCGAAGGTCGTCGCCGCGATCCAGCAGCAGGCCGCCCGGCTGTGCACGATCGCGCCGCAGCACGCCAACGACCAGCGCTCCGAGGCGGCCCGGCTCATCGCCGAGCTCGCGCCCGGCGACCTGAACAAGGTGTTCTTCACCAACGGCGGTGCCGACGCGATCGAGAACGCCGTCCGGATGGCTCGGCTGCACACCGGCCGGCACAAGGTGCTCACGACCTACCGCAGCTACCACGGCAACACCGCGACCGCGATCCAGATGACCGGGGACCCGCGCCGCTGGGCCAACGACGGTGGCGCGACCGGCATCGTCCACTTCTTCGGCCCCTACCCCTACCGCTCGCCGTTCTGGTCCGAGAGCCCGGAGCAGGAGTGCGAGCGCGCGCTCGAGCACCTCGAGCAGGTCGTCGCCTTCGAGGGGCCAGGGACCATCGCCGCGATCGTGCTCGAGACCATCCCCGGGACGGCCGGGATCCTGGTGCCGCCGGACGGCTACCTCGCCGGCGTCCGCGACATCTGCGACCGGCACGGCATCGTCTACGTCGCCGACGAGGTGATGGCCGGCTTCGGCCGGGCCGGCGAGTGGTTCGCTGTCGACCGGTGGGGTGTGACGCCGGACCTCATCGCCTTCGCGAAGGGCTCCAACTCCGGCTACGTCCCGCTCGGCGGCGTCGTGATCAGCGAGCCGATCGCGGCGACGTTCGCCGAGCGGGTCTTCCCCGGCGGGCTCACCTACTCCGGGCACCCGCTGGCGTGCGCGGCGGCCGTCGCGAGCATCAACGCGATGCGCGACGAGGGCATCATCGACAACGCCCGCCGGATCGGCGACGACGTGCTGGGACCCGGCCTGCGCGAGCTCGCCGAGCGACACCCCAGTGTCGGCGAGGTCCGCGGCCTCGGCGTGTTCTGGGCGCTCGACATGGTCAAGGACCGCTCGACCCGGGAGCCCCTCGCACCGTACGGCGCCACCTCGGCGGCGATGAACGCGCTCGTCGCGGCGTGCAAGGAGCGGGGTGTGCTGCCGTTCGCCAACTTCAACCGTCTGCACGTGGTGCCCCCGTGCACCATCACGGACGAGGAGGCCAAGGAGGGGCTGGCGGTCCTCGACGAGGCGCTGACGGTGGCGGACGCCCACGCCGCCGGCGAGGTCGGATAGTTTCGCTCGGGATGAGCTACGACATCTTCTTCGTCCGCCGCGACCCGGGGCAGACCTTCGAGGACGCCCTGGACGACATCGAGGAGTCCTTCACCGACGGGGACCCGGGCGAGCTCACCGACGCCGACCTCGAGAACTGGGACGCGATCGTCCCCAAGGCGCGCGAGATCTTCGGTGACGTCGAGGTCGAGGAGCACGACGAGACCGGGCGTGAGCTGACCGCGACCGCGTCCGGCGTCGAGCTGACGCTGATCAGCGGCGAGATCGAGATCCACGTGCCGTACGCGCGGGCGAAGAGCGACGACTCGCTGGAGCTCATGAGCCAGGTGTACGAGCTCGCGCGCGCCGTCGAGGACGTGACGGGGCTCGAGGGCTACGACCCGCAGGTCGGCGAGCCGATCAGCGACCAGCCCGACGCGGGCACGCCGCGGCGGCGCTGGGAGCGCAGCGACGACGACGACGAGGACGACCTGCTCGGCCCCGAGCCGAGCCCGGCGCGCCGCCGACCCGCCACGGCCCGGGACGACCTGAACCCGTACGACACCGGTGGCTCGCGCCGCTGGTGGGAGTTCTGGAAGCCGTGAGGGTTCTCGTCGTCGGCGGCGGCGCGCGGGAGCACGCGCTGGTGCGATCGCTGCTGACCGACCCGGCCGTGCGCGAGGTGGTCGCCGCGCCCGGCAACGCCGGCATCGCGGCCGAGGTCGTGACGCGACCGCTCGACGTGCGGGACGCGGCGGCCGTCGCGGAACTGGCCGGTGACCTGGCAGTCGATCTGGTCGTCATCGGCCCGGAGGTGCCGCTGGTCGCCGGAGCGGCCGACGCGGTACGCGCCGCCGGCATCGCCTGCTTCGGGCCGTCGGCCGCCGCGGCCCGGCTCGAGGGGTCCAAGGCGTTCGCCAAGGAGGTGATGGCGGCCGCCGGTGTCCCGACCGCCCGCTCCGCCGTCTGCGCGACGGCAGCGGAGGCCGAGGCCGCGCTGGACCGGCTCGGCTCGCCGTACGTCGTGAAGGACGACGGCCTCGCCGCCGGCAAGGGGGTCGTGGTCACGCCCCGCCGAGCCACCGCGCTCGCGCACGCGGCGGCCTGTGAGCGCGTCGTGGTCGAGGAGTTCCTGGACGGGCCGGAGGTGTCGCTGTTCGCGGTGACCGACGGCCGCACCGTGCTCCCGCTCTCACCGGCCCAGGACTTCAAGCGGCTCGGCGACGGCGACACCGGCCCGAACACCGGCGGGATGGGTGCCTACTCGCCGCTGCCGTGGGCCCCGAGCGGTCTGGTGGAGGACGTGCTCGCGTCGGTCCTGGCGCCGACGGTGGAGGAGATGGCGCGGCGCGGGAGGCCGTTCAGCGGGCTGCTGTACGCGGGGCTGGCGCTGACCCCGCGGGGCGTCCGGGTGATCGAGTTCAACGCGCGCTTCGGCGACCCCGAGACCCAGGTCGTGCTCGCCCGGCTGCGCACGCCGCTCGGGTCGCTGCTGCACGCGGCCGCGACCAGCGACCTCGCGTCGGTCGGCCCGCTGGAGTGGTCCGACGACGCGGCGGTGACGGTGGTCGTGGCGTCAAAGGGCTACCCGGAGGCGCCGCGGACCGGTGACCCGGTCGAGGGCCTGGCCGAGGCCGACGCCGTCGACGGCGCCTCGGTGCTGCACGCCGGCACCGCGCTGGACGAGACCGGCCAGGTCGTGTCCAGCGGCGGCCGGGTGCTGTCGGTCGTCGGCACCGGTGCGGACGTGCGCGCCGCACGGGAGACCGCGTACGCGGCGGTGAGGCTGGTCCGTCTCGACGGCGGCCACCACCGTTCGGACATCGCCGCGGGCGTCTAGGGGAGGATGGGCCCGTGGTCCCCGACGTCCTCGCTGTCCGCTACGCCAGCCCCGAGATGGCTCAGGTGTGGTCGCCGGAGCACAAGGTGGTCCTCGAACGGCGGCTCTGGCTCGCCGTGCTCACCGCCCAGCGCGACCTCGGTGTCGACGTGCCCGACGGAGTGGTCGAGGCGTACGAGAAGGTCGTCGACACCGTCGACCTGGAGTCGATCCGGCGCCGCGAAGCGGTCACGCGGCACGACGTGAAGGCGCGGATCGAGGAGTTCTCGGCGCTGGCCGGGCACGAGCACGTGCACAAGGGCATGACCAGCCGCGACCTGACCGAGAACGTCGAGCAGCTGCAGGTGCGGACGTCGCTGCTGCTGGTCCGCGACCGCGCCGTCGCCGCGCTCGCCCGGCTGGCCCGGCTCTCGGCAGAGCACGACGGCACCGTGATGGCAGGTCGCAGCCACAACGTCGCGGCGCAGGCGACGACGCTGGGCAAGCGGTTCGCGTCGGCGGCCGAGGAGCTGCTGCTCGCCGTGGAGCGGCTCGAGGAGCTGATCGAGCGCTACCCGCTGCGCGGCGTCAAGGGCCCGGTCGGCACCGCGCAGGACCAGCTCGACCTGCTGGGCGGCGACGCCGGGAAGCTGGCGGAGCTGGAGCAGCGGGTCGCCGAGCACCTCGGCTTCACCCGCACGATGACCAGCGTCGGCCAGGTCTACCCGCGGTCACTCGACTTCGACGTCGTGTCCGCGCTGGTGCAGGTCGCCGCCGGTCCGTCCAGCCTGGCGACCACGATCCGGCTGATGGCCGGGCAGGAGCTGGTGACCGAGGGCTTCCGCGCCGGCCAGGTGGGCTCGAGCGCCATGCCGCACAAGATGAACACCCGGTCCTGCGAGCGGGTCAACGGGCTCGCCGTGGTGCTGCGGGGCTACCTGTCGATGGTGGGTGAGCTGGCCGGCGACCAGTGGAACGAGGGCGACGTCGCCTGCTCGGTCGTACGCCGGGTGGCGCTGCCGGACGCGTTC
>DASTVO010000212.1:0-3647 GCA_035759075.1 Actinomycetes bacterium | reverse complement strand
TCGCCGCGCGCTGACCACGAACGGCGGCGCCGCTGGGGCAGGATGTCCGCCGTGCTGCACCTGCGCGTCGCCACGCCCGCCGATCTGTCCGACGCCGTCGTCGCATCCCTCGACGGCGACGCGGCGGTGTCCTCCCTGGCTGTGCTGCGCGGCGCCTCGCTCCGGCCCCCGGGTGACGTCGTGCTGGCCGACGTCGCGCGCGAGGGAGCGAACCCGGTCGTGGACCGGCTCCGCGACCTCGGCGTGCACCACGAGGGTGCGATCCACGTCGAGCCGGTCCGGGCCTGGATCTCCCAGCCCGGCTACGACGCCGAGCAGCGGACGCCGGGCAGCAGCGCGGACTCGGTGGTCTGGGCCGACGTCGTCCAGAGGGCGTACGAGGAGTCCGAGCTCAACTGGACCTACCTCAGCTTCCTCACCCTGGCGACGCTCATCGCCACCATCGCGATCGTGCTCGACTCGCAGGTCCTGGTCATCGGGGCGATGGTCCTCGGGCCGGAGTTCGTCCCGATCGCCGCTCTCGGACTGGCCCTCGTCCGCCGGCGGCGGAACCTGTTCGGGCTGGCACTGCGCACCCTGGTGACCGGCTTCCTCGTCGCCATCGCCCTGACGACCCTGGCCGCGCTGCTGGCCAGGGCTGCCGGCTGGGTGGCGCTCGAGGACGTGGTCGGGCCGCGGCCGGACACCGCGTTCATCTACTCGCCGGACCGGTGGTCCTTCGTGGTCGCCCTCATCGCGGCGGCCGCCGGGGTGCTGTCACTCACGTCGGCAAAGGTGGGCGGGCTCTCCGGCGTCTTCATCTCGGTCACGACCGTGCCGGCCGCGGGCAACCTCGCCCTCGGTCTCGCCTTCGGTGCGTGGGGCGAGGCCGGGGGCAGTGCCCTGCAGCTGCTGGTCAACGTCTCCGCGATGGCCCTTGCCGGCTGGGCGACGCTGGCCCTCCAACAGTCCCTGTGGGGACGCTTGTCGGCTCAGCGCGCGCGGCTGCTGACCGCGCGACGGCGCGACGAGAGCTGAAGGTCAGCCGGGGGTCGACGCGTCGGCGTACCGCAGCAGCGCGCCGATCCCGCCGTCGAGGTCCGGGCCGCCCGGCGGAACGAGAACCAGCTCGGCGTCGGTGCCGACCAGCGCTCGGACGATCGCCGCGTCCGCCCGGTCCTCCTGCGGGTCGGTCGCGCCGAGCGCCTCGACGTCGGCGCGGGACGTGCCGAGCTGCAGCGGCTCGGCACCGACCCAGAGGGTGGCCGTCGACGCCGGGTTGTCCCGCAGCAGGAGTGCCTGCACCTGCGCGCGTTGCAGGGCGGCCACGACGGGCTCGAACCCCTCGGCAGCCGCACCGTCGCGCCCCCGTTCCTGGGCGAAGGCGTCCATCGTCTGCACGGCGTCTCCGGTCGCGGTGCGCACCACCAGCTCGTCGACCTCGTCGAGCATGAGCTTGTCCGACGCGCCGGCCGAGCGGCTGCCGTGCTCCAGCTCGACCAGGAGCTCGCGCGTGCCGCCGCTGACGTGGTCGAGCATGGCCGCGGTCGCCCGCAGGTCACCGGCGACCATGACCAGCCGGGCGCCGTGGCGCCGGACGGTCTTGTCCAGCTCGCGCGCGACCTCGGCTCCGTTCTTCTCCCACGAGTCCTCCGCACGGCGTTGGTAGCGGGCGCTGGACCAGCCGCCCGGGTGCACCTTGCGGATCACGTCGTCCGTGCTCTCGACCTCGTGCGACGCGATCTCCTCGCCGCGCGGTCCGACCACGGTGAAGTCGGCTCCCTCGCGGTCGACCACCAGCAGCACGTAGGGAACGACGTACGCCTCCTGCCGGACCAGCTGCATCACGTGGGGGAGCGGCGACCAGCTGGCCGTCTCGCGGGCCGGTGGCCGCGGCAGCACCCGGTTCAGGAGCACCGACCCGCCGGCTCCGATGAGTGCGCGCCCGTGCGGCCCGCCCTCGCCGGTGGGCTCGAGGGCGCTCTCCTCGAGCCGGTCCAGCAGCGAGGCCGGCGCCCCCTGCTCGGCGAGGTGGTCGCGGGCACGGCGCCAGCGCAGCTGGACCTCCTGGCCACCTGCCTCGTCGTTGCGGCTCGCGTCCAGGTAGACCGTGGCGAACGGCCCGCTCTCATCGGTCTCGTACAGGTGCCGGAGCCAGCTCAGGTTCACCGAGGATCTCCTCCACTCGTCGGATGTGCTGCCCGCTACCCCGTGGCGCGTCGGCCCGTCATGTGCTGCACGAACCATTGGGCGGCGAGGTCAGCGACCTGTTCCAGCGTCCCGGGCTCTTCGAACAGGTGCGTGGCCCCGGGGACGACCTGCAGCCGCGTCTGCCCCCGTAGACGGGCCTGGGCCTGCCGGTTGAGGTTCAGAACGGCCGGGTCGCGGCTGCCCACCACCAGCAGGGTGGGCGCCGTGACGGCGTCGAGGCAGTCGCCGGCGAGATCCGGCCGGCCGCCGCGGGACACGACCGCCGCGACCTCGATCTCCGGTCGCGCCGCCGCGCACAGCGCTGCCGCGGCGCCGGTGCTGGCGCCGAAGAAGCCGATCGGGAGTGACCGGGTCAGCGGCGCGTCACGTGCCCATCGCGCGGTCTCGGCCAGCCGACCCGCGAGCAGGGGAACGTCGAAGACGAGTGCCCGGTCCCCTTCCTCCTGTGGCTGGAGCAGGTCGAAGAGCAACGTCGCGAGCCCCGCGCGCCCGAGCTCCTCGGCGACGTACCGGTTGCGGGGGCTGAGCCTGCTGCTGCCGCTCCCGTGGGCGAAGATCACCAGCCCCACAGCATCAATGGGGATGGAGAGCCGGCCCGGAAGCCGCAGGGTCCCGACGAGCACGTCCTGGTCCGTGGGCGGGCGCCGGTGGGCCTGGGCCGCGCGGGCCCCGTCGAGCAGCGCGGTGACCTCGGCGTCCGACGTCTGGGAGAAGTCGTCGTAGAACTGGCCCACGGACATGAACAGCCGCGGCGTCTCGAGCGCGACGACCTCGTCCGCCTCGCTCTGGAAGTCGGCCGCCCAGCCGCGGGGGGCGACCGGCACGGCGACCACCACGTGCTTCGCGCCGTGTGCCCGGGCCACCCGGCAGGCGGCCATCGCGGTGGACCCGGTGGCCACGCCGTCGTCCACGATCACTACGGTGCGGCCGGTCAGGTCCACTCGCGGGTGGTGCCCGCGGAACCGCCGCGCGCGCTGCTCCACCTCTCGGCCCTCACGCCGGGCGACCTCGTCGAGCCGCTCGCCGCCGACTCCGGTCTGACGCAGCGCCTGCTCGTTCACCACCAGCACCCCGTCCTCGCCGACGGCTCCCATCGCCAGCTCCGGTTGGTGGGGGACCCCCAGCTTGCGGACCACGATGACGTCGAGCGGTGCACCGAGGGCGCGAGCGACCTCGTAGGCGACCGGCACTCCGCCCCGCGGCAGTCCGAGGACGACCGGATCCAGCTCTCGAAGAGGGCCGAGGCGCTCCGCCAGCCTGCGCCCCGCCTCGGTCCGGTCGGCGAACGGCACCCTCCTACTGTGCACCTCGGCGGCGGAAGGCTCGCGGCGCAGACGTCACCGAACGGGCTGACGTTGGTCCTGACGACGTCCCGGCCGGACCGAGAACCGCGACGGCCGGTGCCGCTGAAGGGCTCAGCGGTACCGGCCGTCGACCTGTCGGGGTGGCGGGATTTG
>DASTVO010000211.1:0-9989 GCA_035759075.1 Actinomycetes bacterium | reverse complement strand
CACCCAGTCCAGCGCGTCGACAGCGAACAGCGCCTCGCGCAGGTCGCTCTCGGTGGCGTCCGGTCGGGCGAGCAGCAGGTTCTCCGCGATGGTGCCGACGAAGACGTGGTGCTCCTGGGTGACCAGCACGACGTGCCGGCGAAGGTCGTCGAGCGGCAGGTCCACCAGCGGCACACCGCCGACCGTGACGGCGCCGGTTCGCGGCGGGTGGATGCCGGCGAGCAGCCGCCCGAGCGTGGACTTCCCGGCGCCGGAGGGGCCGACGACGGCGAGCCGCTCACCCGGGCGCAGGTCGAGGTCCATGCCGTGCAGCACGTCGCGGTCCCGGTAGGCGAAGCGGACGTCGTCGACGACGACGTGCTCGTCGACCGGGACGGCGTCGCCCTCGGTGCGGTCGTCGGGCACCAGCTCGACGCCGATGATCCGCGCCAGGGCGGTCGCGCCGACCTGCACCTCGTCCAGCCAGGAGATGAGGCGGTCGACGGGGTCGACCATCTGGACCGCGTACAGCGTCACCGCGGTGACCTGCGCCAGCGTCGTGTGGCCGTGCGACACCAGCCAGCCACCCCAGACCAACGCGAGCGAGACCGGCACCGCGTACGCGAGCTCCATCGTGGGGAACCAGAACGTCCGCAGCCGCAGCGTGTACCGCTCGGCGTCGTGCGCGTCGGCGAGGTCCTTCTCGATCCGCCGGATCCGGCGCCCGCCCAGGCCCAGCGCCTCGACCGTGCGCGCGCCGTCGACGGTCTCCGCGAGCGTGCCGTTGTACGCGGAGTAGGCCTCTCGCTCCCGGAGGTAGCCCTGCGGGGCGCGGCGCAGGTACCAGCGGGTGCCCAGCAGGATCAGCGGTGCGCCGCCGAGCATCGGCAGCGCCGCCAGCGGGCTTGTGAGGAAGGCCGCGACCACGGTGAGCGCGACGGTCACCGTCGCCACCAGCACCTCGGGCACGGCGAACCGCACGGTGCGTGCGAGCGCCTCGACGTCACCGGTGCTGCGGGTGACCAGGTCGCCGGTGCCGGCCCGCTCGACGGTGGACAGCGGCAGGGACAGCACCCGGGCGAGGTAGCCCTCGCGGAGCCGGGCGAACACCGCCTCGCCAAGGACGAAGCCGGCCCGGCGGGCGAACCAGGTGAGGACGGTCTGCGCCGAGAGTGCTGCCGCGAGCAGCAGCGCGAGCCGGTCCACGTGACCCTGGCCGCTGCCGTCGCGTACCGACTCGACGATCTCGCCGAGCAGCCGCGGCCCGACCAGGCCGGCGACCGCTGCGAACGCGTTGAGCACGAGCATCACCGTCAGCGGCCGCCGGTGGCGGGCCAGCAGCTCCTTCGCCGTGGCGCGCACCTCCGCGGAGGTCGCGACGGGCAGCGTCCGGCGGCTCATCGGTCCTCCCCTCGGGTGACGGTCTCCCGGTAGCCGGGGTGGGTGGCGAGCAGCTCGCGGTGGGTGCCGCGCGCGACGACCCGACCGGTGACGACGAAGGCGACGTCGTCGCAGCGGTCGAGCACCAGCGGGCTGGCCGTCGTGACGACCGTGGTGCGGTCGCCGGTGGTGTGCCGGGCCGCCCGCAGCCGCTCGGCGACGAGCACCTCGGTGTGGGCGTCGACGGCGCTGGTCGGTTCGACGAGGACGAGGACGTCCGGGTCGGCCAGCACGGCACGGGCGAGGGCGAGCCGCTGCCGCTGCCCGCCGGAGAACCCGCGCCCGGCCTCGTCGACCTCGGCGGCCAGGCCGTCGGGCAGCGCCTCCAGGACGTCCTCGGCCGCGGCTACGTGCACGGCGCGCAGTCGGGCGGCGTCGTCGGTCGCCGTGTCCCACGGGTCCAGCTCGTCCCGGAGCGTGCCGGTGAACAGCCGCGGCTCGGCCTCGGAGACCAGGACCCGGCGGCGCACGACGGCGAGCGGCAGGTCCCGCAGCCTGGTGCCGCCGAGGCTGACCCGGTCGTCGTCGGTCAGCCGGCCGAGCCGGTGCGCGATCGCGGCGGAGTCGTCGGGGTCGGCGCTGACCAGCGCGGTCATCGTGCCCGGCTGGACCGTCAGCCCGGAGAGCGGGTCGGCGAGCGGGACCTGGCGGGGTGGCTCGGCGGCGCGGGTCGCCGGGTCGTCGAGCTCGGGCCGGGTGGACAGCACGGTGACGATGCGCCGGGCACCGACCAGCGACCGGGTCGTCTTGTCCGCAGCCGCCACCGCGGTGCGGATCGGCACGACCAGGAAGAACGCGTACCCGTAGAACGCGACGACGTCCCCGACGTCGATCGTGCCGGCGAGCGCCAGCCGGGCGCTGAGCCAGGTGACCAGGACGAGGAAGACACCGGGCAGCAGGACCTGCGCGGAGTCCAGGGTCGCCTGCGGGCTCGCGACGCGGACGCCGGCGTCCTGCAGCTCGGCCGAGCGGCGGCGGTAGCGCTCCAGGAAGGCAGGCTCGCCGCCGATGCCGCGCAGCACCCGCAGGCCGGCGACGGTGTCGGCGCCGAGGGCCGTGAGCTTGCCGGCGACCTCGCGCTGCATGTGCTGGCGGCGCTGCAGCGGGCGTAGCAGCGGCCCGAGCAGCAGCACCATCGCGGGCACGCCGAGCAGCACGACGAGGCCGAGGGTCACCGAGGTGCTGAGCAGGATGACCGCCACCACCGCGTACGACACCACGGCGCCCGCCAGCCGGGCGGTCACGTCGAAGGCGCTGCCGATGTGCAGCGCGTCGTTGGTCGCGGCCGACACCACCTCGCCGGTCGGGAGCCGGCGGCGGATCGCCACGCCGACCAGCGAGCTGTGCCGGCCCAGCAGCTGCATGGCCCGGAAGGAAGCGCGCAGCCAGTTGTCGACCGCGACGCGGTGCCGCATGACGCCGAACACGGCCTGGACGGTCGCGAGACCGAGCACGACCAGCGACCAGCGACCGGCGGCCGCGAGGTCGCGCTGGGCGACGCCTTCCTGCAGCCCGCGACCGATCGCGGCCGGGACGAGCGCCTGGGCGACCATCCACACCACGCCGAAGACGACGCCGACCGCGAGAGTGCGCCACTGCTGCCGACCGGTCCACAGCAGGTACCGGGCCGGCGACCGCAGGTCCGGTGTCCCGGGGTCGTCGAAGGGGAGGTGGCGCACGAAGATCGACGCTACGGGTTCCCCGGCCGCTGAATAAAGCGGGTTTCCGGGCCTCGGGGTGCTGCTGCCGGCCGCCCCTAGACTCGCCCGCGTGACCGCAGAGGGTTTCGACACCGTTCTCGTCGTGGACTTCGGCGCGCAGTACGCCCAGCTGATCGCCCGCCGGGTGCGCGAGGCCCGGGTCTACAGCGAGATCGTCCCGCACACCATGCCGGTCGAGGAGATGCTGGCCAGGCGACCGGCGGCGATCATCCTGTCCGGCGGGCCGGCGTCCGTGTACGCGGAGGGCGCCCCGGCGGTGGACCCGGCGATGTTCACGGCGGGGGTGCCGGCGTTCGGCATCTGCTACGGCTTCCAGGCGATGGCGCTGGCTCTGGGCGGGACGGTCGCCCGCACCGGGAACGCAGAGTTCGGCGGCACGCCGCTCGAGGTGCTCGGCGCCGACCCGACGCTGTTCCACGGCCTGCCGCGGCAGCAGTCGGTCTGGATGTCGCACAACGACGCGGTGTCGCAGGCGCCGGAGGGCTTCAGCGTCGTCGCCCGGACCGGTGACACGCCGGTCGCGGCCTTCGAGCACGCCGAGCGGCGGCTGGCCGGGGTGCAGTTCCACCCCGAGGTGATGCACAGCGAGCACGGGCAGGCAGTGCTCGAGCATTTCCTGTACGAGGTCGCCGGCCTCACGCCGTCGTGGACGATGAGCAACGTCATCGACGAGCAGGTCGAGGCCGTGCGGGCGCAGGTCGGCGACAAGCGGGTCATCTGCGGGCTCTCCGGCGGGGTCGACTCCGCGGTGGCGGCGGCCCTGGTGCATCGCGCGGTGGGCGACCAGCTCACCTGCGTCTTCGTCGACCACGGCCTGCTGCGCAAGGGGGAGGCCGAGCAGGTGGAGCGCGACTTCGTGGCGGCGACCGGCGTGCGGCTCAAGGTGGCCGACGCCTCGAAGCGGTTCCTGGACGCGCTCGCCGGCGTGACGGACCCGGAGGAGAAGCGCAAGGTCATCGGCCGGGAGTTCATCCGGGTCTTCGAGGAGGCCGCTCGCGAGGTCGTCGCGGAGGCGGGAGCGGACGGGGAGTCGGTCGACTTCCTCGTCCAGGGCACGCTCTACCCCGACGTCGTCGAGTCCGGCGGGGGCACCGGGGCGGCGAACATCAAGTCCCACCACAACGTCGGCGGGCTGCCGGAGGACCTGCAGTTCGCGCTGGTCGAGCCGCTGCGGACGCTGTTCAAGGACGAGGTGCGCCGGGTGGGGCTCGAGCTGGGGCTGCCCGAGGCCATCGTGTGGCGCCAGCCGTTCCCCGGGCCCGGGCTCGGCATCCGGATCGTCGGCGAGGTCACCCAGGAGCGGCTCGACGTGTTGCGCGAGGCCGACTCGATCGCCCGTGAGGAGCTGACCCGGGCCGGGCTGGACCGGGAGATCTGGCAGTGCCCGGTCGTGCTGCTCGGCGACGTTCGGTCCGTGGGCGTGCAGGGCGACGGGCGCACGTACGGCCATCCGGTGGTGCTCCGTCCGGTCTCCTCCGAGGACGCGATGACCGCGGACTGGACCCGGGTCCCCTACGACGTGCTCGCGCGTATCTCCACCCGGATCACCAACGAGGTCCGCGAGGTGAACCGGGTGGCGCTCGACGTCACGTCCAAGCCGCCCGGCACGATCGAGTGGGAGTGAGCCGGGAGCTGCGCCGGATCCAGCGCGTCGCCGCGTACGCCGTCGTCACGGACCGGCGCGACCGCGTGCTGCTCTGCCGGCTGACGGCGGTCACCTCGCACCCCGGCTGGTGGACCCTGCCGGGAGGCGGCGTCGACCACGGGGAGCACCCAGAGGACGCCATGGTCCGGGAGGTCCGCGAGGAGACCGGCCTGGACGTGGACACCTGGACCCTGCTCGGCGTCGACTCGGTCACCCGTCGGGTGCGGGACGACTTCCACGCGATCCGGCTGGTCTACCGAGCCACCGTCCGGGACGAGTGCGCACCGCTCGTGCCCGAGTCCGGCGGCAGCACCGACCAGGCGCGGTGGGTCGAGCGGTCGGAGCTGTCCGGGCTGCAGCTGGCCGACCTCGTACCGGTCGGGCTCGGCCTGCGGTTCACGCACAACGGATGCGGGACGGGTCACGCAGAAGGCGGCTGACGCATCCGATGATGCGGTTTCGGAGGGGCCGCCTACTTCGCGGAGGGGTCGACCTTCTTGGCGGCCGCGCGCATCGTGCGGCTGACCACGCGGCGGGCCTTCGCGACCGGAGTCGTGGGCGCAGCGGGGGCCTTCTCGACCGGCTTCTTGGCCGCAGGCTTCTTCTTCGGGGCGACGATGCCGATGGCCTCCGGCGTCAGCATCTGGTTGCCGACCCACGGGGTCCGCTCCTTGTCGAGCTCCGCGAGCTCGGGGAACTCGGCCCGCCGCTTCGCCAGGTCGGTGCCGGTGAGCGTCTTCTTCCGCGGCGAGCCCGGCACGGCCATCGGGGTGAACGAGTCGACGTCGTCGAGGTCGTAGCCGTAGAACGCGGCCAGGCCGTCGACGCGCTTGCGCATGACGTCGCGGTCCTCGTCCGTGGTCTTCTCGGTCCACGAGCTGATCCGGCTCGGGTCGATGGGGTCGTCGGAGCGGCTGGCGCCCTCGACCTTCTGCGGAGTGCCGCGCTCGCTGTGCACCAGGTGGTGCTCGAGCAGCCGGTCGGACCACGGCTCGTCCAGCCACGAGAAGACCTCGCGCAGGGTCGTCTCAGGGTCCAGCACCAGGTCCTCGTAGCGCACCAGCAGGAAGCGGTCGCCCATCTCCTGGCCGCGCTTGACCAGCTCGCTCGTCGTGTTGATCCAGTGGCTCACCGCGCCGCCCCAGCCGAGGCGGAACCGCTTCGACACCGAGGCCGCGACGGCGCCCGGGTGCCGCACCGTCGCGAGGATGACCGCGTCGGGGAAGAGCCGGTTGATCTCGCGGATGTGCCACGCGTGCCACGGCGTCTTGTCGCCCCAGCGCGGCTTGCCCTGTTGGGCCGCGAACCGCTCGAACATGCCGCCGTAGAACTCGCGCATGCGCTCGTCGAGCTCCTCGTCGGACCAGCCGAGGCGCGGGTACCAGTCGCCGCCGTGGCGGTGGAACGGGATCCACTTGTGGGCGAGGTACGCCCGCATGATCGACGTCTCCTGCGCGATCGCGATGTTGTCGTGGCTGTCCACGATCAGCCGCAGCAGCGTGGTGCCGGACCCCATCGGGCCCACGATGAAGATCGGCTTCGTCCCCGTCGTGCCCGCCGTCTCGGGGGTCTCGGCCACGGTGGCGCTCCTCGCAAGTCATGGTCGGCCGCTGCACGGGTGCAGGGCGGGGCGCGAAGTACGATACGCAACCCTGTCAGGCCCGGCCACACCGCGTGGCGGCCGTGCGGCACTGCTCGGCGGGATCGAGTAGGAGTGACCAGTGCCCGCGGTCAGCGGGCGATCTCGTGCCCGAGACGACCGTGCTCGGCCAGGTCCTCGGCGAGGAACTCCCGCAGCAGGGCGACGGCCTGGAGCACCTTCGTGCCGCGCAGCGAGTAGAGCACGCTGGTGCCTGCACGGCGGCTCGACACCACCCCGCGGTCGCGGAGGATGGCCAGGTGCTGACTGACGTTGGACTGGGGCAGCTCCAGCGCCTCGCACAGGTCGCCCACGCTGAGCTCGCGATCGCTCAGCTCGTTGATGATCAGCAGGCGCTTGGGGTCGGCGATCGCCTTGCACACGCGGGCGTGCAGCTCGTGCAGCTCAGCGGCGACTTGTCTGTCCACCCGACCTCCGGCCCTGACCCCTGAGTCCTCGTGATGAGTGTAGGTTCACTGACCCCCGTGCAGGAGGACGATCGCGGCCGCGAGCGAGAGCAGCACCGTCACGGCTGCCATGGCGCGGACGGCGCCGACCCCCATCGGCGCGCTCTGCAGCTGCGCGCCACCCTGTCGATGGTGGCGGGTCTCCGCGAGAACCAGCACCGCGAGTGCGGCCACCATGCCGACTGCCCCAGGGGCGGAGGCCGCGACGTCGCCGTCCGCATGATGGAAGAGCAGTGCGGAGACCGCACCGAGGCCCAGGGCAGTGCGTTGCCAGGCCATCGCGGTGCGTTCGGCCTGCAGGCCGTTCCGGCTGCTCATCGCTGCACCAGGTCCACCACGGTCAGCACGACCGCCGCCGCGGCGGCCACGGTGAGCGAGGCGGCGACGAGGCGCGGGATGGGGGAGTGGGGCAGCCGCTCCCCGAGGCGCATGGCTCGCTCGTTGCGCTGCCAGTGCGCGTAGGAGACGCCGGCGAGAAGGCCGCCGAGGAGGATCAGCCACAGCCCGAGGGCGTGACGCACCAGGTCGAGCCCCGGGACGAACTGCACCACAGCGACGCCGGCGGCCATCATGGCCAGCGACGTACGGATCCATGCGAGAAACGTGCGTTCGTTCGCCAGCGTGAACCGGTAGTCGGGTGCCTCCCCGACGTCCTCCAGCGGGGAGCGGGAGCCGCGCCGCGCCGATGCCACCGCTCAGCCGAGCGAGGTCGACGCGGCGCACTGGTTGCGGCCCACGTCGAGCACGTCGATCTCGTCCTCGGGGGGCGCCAACCGGCCCGAGTTGACCAGTCGGATCGTGTCGTACGTGTCGGGGGCCGCCGGCAGCGAGGAGACGATCTCCTCGACGAACTTCTCCATCGCGCGCTCGTTGAGCAGCGTGGCGGTGAACACGTTCTCGATCGTCGTCACGACCCGTCCGAGGTCGTCGATCTCCTCGACCGAGGACCAGTGCGCGGGAGCGATCACGGTCCGCGGGTCCAGCGGGCGGAGCCGGTCGTGCACGCTGCGGAACAGGTCGCGCGCCAGCTCGTCAGCCTGCCCGGTGAGATCTGGCCGGCCGAGCCCGCGCACGAACACCGTGTCCCCGACGAGCAGGACGGCCTCACTGACCAGCAAGGCGATCGTGCCGGGTGTGTGTCCCGGAAGGTGCATGCTCATCACCCGCACCTGCGCGGGGCCGAGATCAAGGACGTCACCGTCCCGCAGCGCTCGGTTGGGGAACGGGACGACCCCGCCGCAGTCCTCCGGTGGCAGGTGGTAGTCCACGCCCAGGTCGGCGGCCAGCGCTGGTCCTCCACTGATGTGGTCGGCGTGCACGTGCGTGTCCACCACGTGCGCCACGGACATGGCGTGCTCCGCGGCGAGGTCGAGGTAGGGCTGGGGCTGCCGGGTCGGGTCCACGACGATGCAGCGTTGACCGGGAACGCCGACGACGTAGGACAGGCACGCCTTTGCCGGGCGCTGGAACTGCCAGACCCGTACGGGGGAGGGGAGGTCGGTGATCTCGACCGGCACAAGGAGCCGGTTCCAGGCGTCCGTGCCGCCCTCGAGGGACCGCACCGTCCGGCCGAGCTCGCTGAACTCCTCGGCAACGAGCTCCGAACCATTGCCCTGACCGCAGACCACGACCGCTCCCTCGAGCGTTCGCTCGCACTCGACCTCGATCTCCTCGACCACGCGGTACACGGGCACGTTGCGGGTGGGCACGGGGCGCGACCCTTCGACGCGCCCGGCCTCGAACTCGTCGATGTTCCGCACGTCGAGGATCTCCGGAACCTTGCCTCGAGCGATCTCGTGGAACAGCTCGAGCGGTGTCAGGGTCTCGGCCACGATGGCTCCCGGAAGAGTCTTGTTATATGCGCAATCGCGAATGTAGTGTGCTGGATCACAGTTGGCAAACGCCTCCTCCTGGACAAGCGAGGGCCCTCGATGGCAACGACAGATGACACCGACGTACCGGAGAGCATGACGATCGTCGCGTGGAGCGGGGATCTCGACAAGGTCTGGCCGACACTGATCCTGGGATCGACCGGCGCCGCGTACGGCATGCAGACCACGATCTTCTTCACCTTCTGGGGACTGTTCCCACTGGTCCGCGACGACGTCAGGATCACGGGCACCAACGCGATGACCAAGGCTCTGTCGGGGATGAACCGGCCGGGCATCAGTCACATGAAGCTCTCGAAGCTGAACACGGCCGGTGCCGGGGCCTGGATGATGAAGAAGCTCGCCGCTGACCAGAAGGTCGCCGACCCCAAGGAGCTCTTGGAGGCGTGCATCGACCTCGGCGTCAACCTGTGGCCGTGCGAGATGACCATGGAGCTGATGGGGCTCCGACAGGACCAGCTCATCGAGGGCGCGGGCGACCCGGTGGGCGCCGCCACCGCGTTGTCGGCGATGAGCAGGTCCCAGATCAACCTCTTCATCTAGGAGCCACGGGATGAGCTACCAGTTCGACCTGACGATCGATGCCAAGGGCAAGAAGTGCCCGATGCCCGTACTGATGACGGCGAAGGGCATCAAGCAGATCCAGCCCGGACAGATCATGCTCGTGGAGGCCACCGACGGCGGCTCCCGCAGCGACATCCCGGCATGGGCGAAGGACACGGGTCACGAGCTGTTGGAGATGACGAGCGACGACGGCTGTTTTCGCTACGTGATCCGGAAGAGCTGAGAGCGGGGTGCAGTACGGCTTCGCGATAGACCAACGCACCTGCATTGGCTGCCACGCCTGCACGGTCGCCTGCAAGACCGAGCACGAGGTGCCGGTCGGCCAGTTCCGCACCTGGGTGAAGTACGTCGACACCGGCTCCTTCCCGGACACGACGAGGTCGTTCGGGGTGATGCGGTGCAACCACTGCACCGACGCGCCGTGCGTCAAGATCTGTCCGACGCGTGCCCTCTACAAGAGGGACGACGGGATCGTCGACTTCGACAAGGAGCGGTGCATCGGCTGCAAGAGCTGCATGCAGGCTTGCCCGTACGACGCGATCTACATCGACGCCGACACGCACACGGCGGCGAAGTGCAACCTGTGCGCGCACCGGGTCGACGAGGGCCTGGAGCCCGCCTGCGTGGTGGTGTGCCCCACGCACT
>DASTVO010000210.1:0-13211 GCA_035759075.1 Actinomycetes bacterium | reverse complement strand
GAAGCCGCCGGTGGAGAGCGTCTCGACCATCTTGTCGTAGCCCAGCACGATCAGTGCGCCGGTTCCTCCGCGCAGGATGCGCTCGAGGCCGTCACGCAGCGCCGTGCCCGGAGCGACGGCAGCCAACGTCGCGCGCAGCGGGTCGTCGAACCGCTCGGTCCCTGCCAACTGCTGCTCCTGATCGTCCCCCGGACGGAACGCCCCCAGAGGTTCCGGGGCGTCGATCGCGCGCGAGTCTAACGGCCTCCGGCGACCTCACGGTGTACGCGCAACGGTCACGAGACGGTCACGCTTCGCGCGACTGCGCCGTGAGCGCTCAGCGTCTGCGGTTCGCGAACGGGATGACCTCGGCGCCGGGGAACGCGACCCGCAGCGCACGACCGAGGTCGACCACCTCGATCGCCTCGATCCCGTCCGGCACCCGGCCGGCGTCCGGCGGGACGAGGGCGTGGGTGAAGCCGAGCCGGGCCGCCTCGGCCAGTCGCCGCGAGGTCCCCGTCACCCGCCGGATCTCGCCCGCCAGCCCGACCTCCCCGACCGCGACCAGCCCGGTCGCGAGCGGCTCGTTCCGTGCGGCGCCGGCGACGGCCAGCGCGACGGCGAGGTCGGTGGCCGGCTCGGTGAGCCGCACACCGCCGACTGTCGCCGCGTAGACGTCGGCCGCGGCCACGTTGACCTTCGCGCGGCGCTGTAGCACGGCAAGCACCATCGCGACCCGGCCGCCGTCGAGCCCGCTGGTCGTGCGGCGTGGGCTGGCCAGGGCCGAGGGCGCGACCAGCGCCTGCACCTCGGCAACCAGCGGCCGCTTGCCCTCGATCGTGACGGTGACGCAGGTGCCCGGCACCGGCTCACGTGCCTGGGACAGGAAGAGCCCGCTCGGGTCGGGCAGCTCGACGATGCCCTCGTCGGACAGGTCGAAGCAGCCGACCTCGTCGGACGGGCCGTAGCGGTTCTTGACGCCCCGGACCATGCGCAGCCGGGAGTGCCGGTCGCCCTCGAAGTGCAGCACCACGTCGACGAGGTGCTCGAGCAGCCGTGGCCCGGCGATGGAGCCGTCCTTCGTGACGTGCCCGACCAGCACCGTGGCGATGCCCCGGTCCTTGGCCACCCGGATCAGCGCCGCCGCGACCTCGCGGACCTGGCTCACGTTGCCTGGCGATCCGTCGACCTCGGCGCTGGCCACGGTCTGCACCGAGTCGACCACGAGCACCGAAGGTGCGACCTGGTCCACGTGCCCGAGCACCGCGGACAGGTCGGTCTCGGCGGCGAGCAGCAGGTCGTCGCGCAGCGCGCCGATGCGGTCAGCGCGCAGCCGTACCTGCGCCGCGGACTCCTCGCCGGTCACGTAGAGGGCCCGGCCCCGCTCGGCGAACCGGGCCGCCACCTCCAGCAGCAGGGTCGACTTCCCGACGCCGGGCTCCCCGGCCAGCAGCACGACGGCCCCCGGCACCAGCCCGCCCCCGAGCACTCGGTCGAGCTCTCCGACGCCGGTGGGCACGGCGCGGGCTGCCTCGACGTCCACGTCGCCGATCGGACGGGCCGCCGAGGTCACCGGCCCCGCCGTCGTGGTGCGCACCGCCGGCGCAGCCGTGTCGGCGACCGTGCCCCAGGCCTGGCACTCGCCGCAGCGGCCGACCCACTTGCCGGTCGTCCAGCCGCACTCGGCGCAGCGGTAGGCGGGTCGCTCACGGGTCGCGGTCCTGGCCATGCCGGCGAGACTAGGTCCGAGGTCGGACAACGGCCCGCCGCCGCACCGGCCGCGACCATGATCGTGAGGGGATTCGGGCGTCAGGAAGGCCCGAACTGCCTCACGATCACGGGATGTCGCGCGGGCGGAACGCCTCCTCGACCATCCCTTCGCGGAAGAAGTCCTCCCCGAGGCCGGCGATGAGCGGCTCCACCTGGCTGGTCATCGCCCGGATGGCCCGCAGCTTGACCTCCAGGAGGTCCCCCTCCAGCTCCAGGAACACGTTGCACTGCTCGCGGGTGTGTGCCGGCGGCTCGACCCCCATGTAGACGTTGAACTCGTCCAGCCTCGGCTTGAACCGTGCGACCCACTCGGGGGTGTTGGTCGCGTAGCCCAGCACCGCACCGTCGCCCGCGACCTCGTCGAAGGCCGCGGTCGCCCATCGGCAGGCGGCCTTGTGGTCGTCGTGGCCGGTCATGCCGTCCGGCCCGAACGTGAGCACGGTGTCGGGGCGGACGTCCTTCATCAGCTCGGTCACCCGGCGGACGGCCTCGTCCTGGTCCACGTCGGTGCACCCGCCGTCCGGGTAGTCCAGCCAGTGGTGCTCGGTGACCCCCAGCACCGCGAGCGCGGACTCCATCTCCTGCGTCCGTACGCGGGCGAGCTCCGGTCCGGACGGCCAGCGCTCCTCGTCCGGTGAGCCCAGCTCTCCGCGGGTCGCGGTCACGCACACGACCCGGTCGCCGGCCCGGGCTGCCCGCGCCATCAGCCCGCCGCACAGGTACGTCTCGTCGTCGGGGTGCGCGAAGACGGCGAGGATCGTCCCCAAGGGGTTGTCACCGCTCATGTCGTCGCAACCTAGACCCGTATCCCGGCCATCGGATGCGGATCGAGCCATCTCCACGCACGGTCAGGCATCCGGTCCTGGGAAACCGGCTCGGTCAGCGCTTGCGGGCCTTCGGGTCGGCCGGGTGCAGCGCGAACCGTCGCCGGGAGGCCAGGTGCTCCTCGCACAGCCGCGCCAGCTCGTCGTACCCCTTCTGGCCCATCAGCTCCACCAGCTCGGCCCGCATCGACACGTACACCGGTTCGGTGCCGACGTGCGCCTCGGTGTTGCCGCTGCAGTACCAGTCGAGGTCGTGGCCGCCCGGTCCCCAGCCACGCCGGTCGTACTCCGCGATCACCACGACCAGCACCTCGGTGCCGTCGGGTCGCTCCTGCCGGTCATAGGTCCGGCGGATGGGCAGCTGCCAGCAGACGTCCGGCTTGGTCTCCAGGAAGTGCCGGTCGGTCCGCAGCGCGAGCGCATGCAGCGCGCAGCCTTCCCCGCCGGCGAAGCCGGGACGGTTCGCGAAGATGCAGGCGCCGTCGACCACGCGGGTCTTGCGGGCGCCCTCGTCGTCCTTCTCGACCCAGTTCTTCGGCTCGTAGTGCTGCCACGTCTGCGGGGTCAGCTCCTTGACGAAGCGCTTGACCCGCTTCTCGTCGTCCTTGTCCGAGAAGTGCGCGCCGAGCGTGCAGCACCCGACGCCCGCCGGCTGGTCGGCGTAGATCCCTTGGCAGCCGTTGCCGAAGATGCAGGTCCAGCTGGACGTGAGCCATGTCAGGTCGCAGCGGAACGCCTGGTCCTCGTCGGCGGGGTCGGGGAACTCGACCCACGCCCGGGGGAAGTCGAGCGGAACTTCGGGCACGCGGAGAGCCTACGTCGAGACGTGCTCCGGTCCGGGTCGGCTGTAGGTTCGCCGTGTCGTCCAGTGTCGTCCAGTGTTGCCCGATGTCATCCGATGTCGTCAGTGGGAGGTCGCGGTGCGCCTCGGAGTCCTCGACGTCGGCTCGAACACGGTGCACCTCCTCGTCGTCGACGCGCACGAGGGTGCGCGCCCGCTGCCGGCGCACTCGCACAAGTCCGAGCTGCGGATGGCCGAGCACCTCACCGAGGACGGCCGCATCGACGAGGCCGGCGAGCAGCGGCTCCTCGACTGCGTACGTCAGGCGCTCGAGGTCGCCGAGGACCGCGGCGCCGAGGACCTGCTGGCCTTCGCCACGTCGGCCATCCGCGAGGCGGGCAACGGCCCCCAGGTGCTCACGCGCGTGCGGGAGGCGACCGGTGTCGACCTCGAGGTGCTCGACGGAGAGGACGAGGCACGCCTCACGTTCCTCGCCGTACGGCGCTGGTTCGGCTGGTCGTCGGGCCGGCTGCTGGTGATGGACATCGGCGGCGGGTCGCTGGAGATGGCGGCGGGCATCGACGAGACGCCCGACGTGCTGATGTCGCTGCCGCTCGGCGCCGGCCGGCTCACCCGCACGATGCTCAGGGGTGACCCGCCGGACGCCAAGGACGTCAAGGCGCTGCGCAAGCACGTGCGGACCCAGATCGCCGGTCGGCTGCGGCCGTTCGAGGCGCTCGGCGACCCCGACCACGCGGTGGCCACGTCGAAGACGTTCCGGTCACTGGCGCGGATCGCCGGCGCCGCGCCGTCGTCGGAGGGCGACCGGGTGCCGCGGATGCTCACCCTCGACGACCTGTCGAAGTGGGTGCCGAAGCTGGCGAAGATGACGGTGAAGGACCGGGCCGACCTCCCCGGAGTGTCGCCGGGGCGGGCGGCGCAGCTGCTCGCCGGCGCGGTGGTGGCCGAGGCGGCGATGGACCTGCTCGACGTCGGGGAGGTCCAGATCTGCCCCTGGGCACTGCGCGAGGGCATCATCCTGCGCCGGCTGGACTGGATGCGCGGCGAGGACGGGACGTGACGAGCCCCGCATAGGCTGGCGCCCATGAGCCGTACGGTCCGGGTGCCGGGAGCGAAGGTCGCGCTGTCGACCGCGTCCTGCTACCCCGAGACCTGCACCACCGCCTTCGAGATGGCTGCCGACCTCGGTTTCGACGGCGTCGAGGTGATGGTCTGGACCGATCCGGTCAGCCAGGACCCGGACGCGCTGCGGGGGCTGTCGGAGCGCTTCGGGATCCCGGTGCTCGCGATCCATGCGCCCTGCCTGCTGCTGACGCAACGGGTGTGGACGTCCGACCCGTGGACGAAGCTGGTCCGGGCGCAGGCCGCCGCCGAGCGGGTGGGCGCGCAGACGGTCGTGGTGCACCCGCCGTTCCGGTGGCAGCGCGACTACGCCCGAGGCTTCGTCGAAGGCCTGCAGCGGATGCAGGACGAGACCGACGTGCGGTTCGCGGTCGAGAACATGTT
This sequence comes from Actinomycetes bacterium, assembly GCA_035759075.1. GTDB lineage: Bacteria > Actinomycetota > Actinomycetes > JACCUZ01 > JACCUZ01 > DASTVO01. The sequence goes on along the minus strand of DASTVO010000210.1, from coordinate 8,330 downwards.
CCCGTGGCGTGCCCGCAACCGGGAGGTCGCCGCGTACCTGCCGCACTGGGACCTGCTCGAGCTCGACGTCCCGACCACCACGCTCGACCTCTCGCACACGGCGGTGTCGGGGTCGGACGCCCTCGAGGTCCTGGACGTGCTCGGTGACCGGCTGGCGCACGTCCACCTGGCCGACGGGTCCGGCTCCAACCGGGACGAGCACCTGGTGCCCGGCCGGGGCAGCCAGCCGTGCGCGGACGTCCTCGAGCGGCTGGCCCGCAACGGCTACGACGGGACCGTCGTGCTCGAGGTGAACACCCGCCGGGCGCTCAACCGCGACGAGCGGGAGGCCGACCTCGCCGAGGGTCTCGCGTTCGCCCGGCTCAACCTCGCCGCGGCCGCGGGGTCGACCCCGTGACCAGGCAGCTGTTCGACGCGGTCGCCGACGAGTACGACGCCACCCGGCCCGACTACCCCGCGCAGCTCTTCGACGCGCTGGAGTCGGCGATGGGCCAGCCGCTGCTGTGGTCGGACGTCCTCGACGTCGGCGCCGGCACCGGGATCTCGTCGCGTGCGCTGGCCGGCCGGGGAGCCACCGTGACCGCGGTCGACCCGGGGATCGGGGTGTTGAAGGTCCTGGCCTCGCGGTCGACCTCGCGGGTGCGACCGGTCGTGGCCGACGGCAACGCGCTGCCGTTGCGGGACGGGCAGTTCGACCTGGTGACCTACGCCCAGTCGTTCCACTGGACCGAGCCCGTGGCCGCGACGGCCGAGGCCTTCCGCGTGCTCAAGCCGGGCGGCGTGCTCGCGGCGTGGTGGAACCGGCACGACCTGACGGTGCCGTGGTTCGCCGAGCACCAGGAACGGCTGTTCACCGCGATCGAGAAGGTGCAGCACGCCGACGAGAGCTGGGTGGCCCGGATGCTCGGCGACCCTCCCTGGTCCCGGCGGGTCGCAACGGTCGAGATCCCCTGGGTCCGGCGCATCGCGCTGGCCGACTACGCCCGGGTGCTGCACACGCAGTCCTACGTCTTCGCCCTGGGGGAGTCACAGGCGCGCGCGGTGGTCGACGCCGAGGTCGCCGAGCTGGCGGCGGTGCATCCCGACGGTGTCCTGGACGAGCCGTTCGTCACCTACGCCGTCATGGCCAGGAACTGACCCCGCGATGGCGAGCACGTCGCGGCGGGGACCGGGCCGGCCGGCCGGGGGAGTCGACCGCCGCGCGGCGATCCTCGACGCGGCGCGCGAGCAGTTCGCTGCGAAGGGGTACGTCGGCGCCAGCGTCCGCGGCATCGCCCGGCAGGCCGACGTCGACCCGGCACTCGTGCACCACTACTTCGGCACCAAGGAGCAGGTGTTCGTCGAGGCGATGGCGCTGCCGTTCGACCCGGCCGAGATGCTGCCGGCGGCGCTGGCCGGTGACCCGGCGGGGCTGGGCGAGCGCCTCGTCCGGCTGTTCCTGCGGGTGTGGGCCGACCCCGACTTCCGCACCCCCATGCTCGGGATGGTCCGGTCGGCGTTCACCAGCGAGCAGGGCGCCATGCTGCTGCGCGAGTTCGTCGGCAGCGCGCTGCTGAGCCGGGTCGGCGCCGTGGCACCGGTCGAGCCGTTGCGGGTCGAGGCGGCCGCGGCCCAGATGGTCGGCGTCGTCATCCTGCGCCACGTCGTGCGTCTGGAGCCGCTCGCCTCGGCGCCGGAGGACGAGATCGTGGCGATGGTGGGGCCGACCATCCAGCGGTACCTCGTCGGCTGAGACGCCCGATTTCTCAGCCGGTTCTCATCTGCCCAGCCATGATGAGGACATGCGCGTGCTGGTCGCGGAGGACGACGTCCGCATGGCGGCCGCCCTGACCCGGGGACTCCGCGGAGAGGGCATGGCGGTCGACGTCGCGAGCTCCGGTGCCGAGACGCTGGAGCTCGCCTCGATGACGACCTACGACGCGGTCGTGCTCGACGTGATGCTGCCGGACGGTGACGGCTTCGACACCTGCCGGCGGCTGCGCGCCGACGGCATGTGGGTGCCGGTCATCATGCTGACCGCGCGGGCGTCCGTGGACGACCGGGTGAAGGGGCTCGACAGCGGTGCTGACGACTACCTCACCAAGCCCTTCTCGTTGGCCGAGCTGCTCGCCCGGCTGCGGGCGCTGGTCCGCCGCGGCCCGGTCGAGCGCCCGACGGAGCTCACCGTCGGCAACCTGCGACTCAACCCGGCGACGCGCGAGGTGCACCGCGGTGAGAAGGCGATCGACCTCTCGGCCCGGGAGTTCGCCCTGCTCGAGACGTTCATGCGCCGGCCCGGCCAGGTGCTCAGCCAGGCGCAGCTGCTGGAGGCGGCCTGGGACCTCGGCTACGAGCAGCGCTCGAACGTCGTCGAGGTCTACGTCCGGTACCTCCGGGAGAAGATCGACCGGCCGTTCGGCGTGGTGTCGCTGGAGACCGTACGCGGGACGGGTTACCGGCTGCGCAAGGACGGCGGGTCGTGACGCGGCTGCCGATCCGGGTCCGGCTGGCCGCGGCCTTCGCGGTGGCTCTGCTGCTCGTCCTGACTCTGGCCGCCGTCTTCCTGCACCTGCGGCTGCAGGACAGCCTGAACGAAGGGATCAGGGCGACCCTGAACGCCCGGATGGCGGCGGTCGTCGCGCTGGAGCGCGACCCGGAGCGCCGGCTGCCGGCCCGCTTCGCCGGCGAGCCCGAGGAGGGCTTCGCCCAGATCCTCGCACCGGACGGAACGGTGCTCGACCGGACCGGCCGCGCCGAGCGGCCTGCGCTCACCGACGAGGAGCTGCGCCGGGCACGTGCCGACGACGTCGTGATCGAGCGGCCGGTCAAGGGGATCGACGGGACCGCGCTGATGTTCGCGCAGCCCGCCGGCGGCAACGTCGCCGTGGTCGGTCAGACGCTGCAGGACCGGGACGAGATCCTGTCCGGCTTCATCGCCTCGTTCGCCATCGGCGGCCCGGTCGCCGCGGTCCTGGCGTCGCTGCTCGGGTACGCCCTCGCCGCGACCGCGCTGCGCCCGGTGGAGGCGATGCGCCGACGGGCGGAGGGTGTGTCGCTGGGGGGCGAGCAGTCCCTGCTTCCGCTGCCGGAGGTGAAGGACGAGATCCACCGCCTCGGGGTCACGCTCAACGAGATGCTCGTCCGGCTGCGCCAGGCCTTCGACCGGGAGCGGCAGTTCGTCGCCGACGCGAGCCACGAGCTGCGGACGCCGGTCTCGGTGATCAAGGCAGAGCTCGAGGGGGCACTGCGCTCCGGCGACTACGGGCCCGAGGTGCGCGACGCCCTGGTCGCGTCGGTCGCGGAGTGTGACCAGCTCGGGCAGCTCGCCGAGGACCTGCTCGTGCTCGCGGCGGCAGGCGAGGGCCAGCTGCCGGTCCGTCCCGAGGACGGGTCGGCGCGCGACGCGCTGGACCTGGTGCGGGCCCGGTTCGCGGACCGGGCCGCGCACGCCGGCCGGGAGATCAGGGTGGATGTCGACAACGGGCTGCGGGTGCGGGCCGACCCGCTGATGCTGCGCCAGGCGCTGGGGAACCTCGTCGACAACAGCCTCCGGCACGGTCAGGGTGACGTCGCCCTGCGGGCGCGGGCGGATGAGGCGGTCACCGAGATCGAGGTGAGCGACTCGGGCGCCGGGTTCGGTCCGGAGCTGGCGCGCACCGCGTTCGAGCGGTTCACGCGGGGTGACACTGCACGCACCCGAGGCGGCAGCGGGCTGGGTCTGGCGATCGTCCGGGCCGTGGCCGAGGCCCACGGCGGGTCCGCCGAGATCGAGCCGGACGGCCGGCGCGCCACGGTACGGCTCCGTCTACCCCATTTGTCTCAGGGGGATCTCAGGTAGTCGTCGTAGCGTCTGGTACATCCGACGTAGAGCGAAACCTGGAGCAGCACTGATGCGTCCCACACTGACCTTCGCAGCCGCCGTGGCGGCCGGCGTCGTCGTCGTCGCGGCGGCCGGCGCGGCCGTGGCCTCGACCAGCGGCGACGACACCGACCGCCCCATCACCGGATCCGCACTGGAGCAGGCGAGTGCCGCCGCGCTGGAGCACACCGGCGAGGGTCGGGTGAGCGACACCGAGGTGGGCGACGAGGAGAGCTACTACGAGGTCGAGGTCACCCTCGACAACGGCGACGAGGTGGACGTGCAGCTCGACCGGTCCTTCGCGGTCGTCGGCGACGAGCGCGACGGCTCCGGCTCTGCGGACGACTGACCCCGACCGGGGACAGCGCGCCGCTCGGCATCCACGCCGGGCTCCGCGGAAGGAGGTGGCGAGATGACGACGCTGACAGCGCTGTGCGTGGCGTCCTTGGTGGCGGCGTCGCTGGCCGTGGTCACGGTCCTGCTGGTGCGGCACCGGCGCCCGCCGGCCGTGCCCGCTCGGTCCGTCGCGCCGACCCCTACGCCGAATGCCGCGCAGAGGTCCGCTTCGCGCGAGCCGGCCGGGCTCGACTCCTCGTGTGTCGACCCGTCGCTGCGTCGGGTGCTCGCGGTCGAGGTGCTGTCGCCGCCCGTCACCCCGCGGTACCTGCCCGTGGTGCTGCGGTACGACCTGATCGACCCGTACGCGGTACGGGCCGAGTTCCAGCTCCCGGGCGCCTCGAACTGCTGGGTGTTCGCCCGCGACCTGCTGGCCCGCGGCCTGCGGTCGGCGGTCGGCGACGGTGACGTCCGGATCTGGCCGGTCGACGGCGACGGCCTGCGGATCACGCTCCTGTCTCCCGACGGCGAGGCGCTCGTCCAGGCCGACGCGGCCGGCGTCGACGAGTTCCTGCAGCAGACGTACGTCATGTGCCCGCACGGCCGTGAGGGTGAGCACGTCGACGTGGACGCGCTGCTGCGGAGCATGCTGGCGAGCTGACCCGGCACCGGACCGGTGTTGACGTCGGGCCCGTCCCGCGAGATATTCATTGGGTGATGAATATCAGTCCGGCGGTCTCCGTACGCGACCTTCGGGTGGTCCGCGCGAAACGCACCGTCCTCGACAAGATCTCCTTCGACGTGCCTCCCGGCACGGTGACCGGGCTGCTCGGTCCCAGCGGCAGCGGCAAGAGCACGCTCATGCGCTCGGTGGTCGGGGTGCAGGTCGTGGCCGGCGGAACCGTCGAGGTGCTCGGCCACCCGGCCGGGTCCCGGGAGCTGCGGCACCGGGTGGGCTACGTGACCCAGGAACCCTCGGTCTACCGGGACCTCACGGTGCGCGAGAACCTGCGCTACTTCGCCGCGGTCCTCGGCACCGCCTCGGGGGACGTCGACCGGGTGGTCGAGGAGGTCGGGCTCGGCTCGCACGTCGACGCGCTGACCGGGCGTCTCTCCGGGGGTCAGGAGGCGCGGGTGTCGTTGGCCGCCGCGCTGCTCGGCAGCCCGCAGGTGCTGGTCCTGGACGAGCCGACCGTGGGCCTCGACCCGGTGCTGCGCCGAGACCTGTGGGACCTGTTCGCCCGGCTGGCGAGAAGCGGTCGGACGCTGCTGGTGAGCAGCCACGTGATGGACGAGGCGCAGCGGTGCGAGCGGCTGCTGCTGCTGCGCGAAGGGCGGCTGCTCGCGGACGAGACCCCGGACGCGCTGCTGGCGCGGACCGGGCGCAGCGACGTCGGCGACGCCTTCCTCGACCTGATCGAGCAGGCCGAGAGGAGCTCGGTGTGAACGCCCGGATCACTGCTGCGACGGCTGCCCGGGTCCTCCGACAGCTGCGCCACGACCACCGGACGCTGGGTCTGCTCCTCGTCGTGCCGAGCGTGCTGATGGGCCTGCTGGCGTGGGTCTTCGAGGGCTCCGGCACCTTCGACAAGGTCGGGGCGCCGTTGCTCGGTGTCTTCCCGTTCGTCGTGATGTTCCTCGTGACGTCGGTCGCGACGCTGCGGGAACGGACGACGGGCACGCTGGAGCGCCTGCTCACGATGCCGATGGGCAAGCTGGACCTGCTGGTCGGCTATGCGCTCGCGTTCGGTCTGGTGGCCACCGTGCAGGCAGCCGTCGTGACCACGCTGTCCGTCACGGTCTTCGGGCTCGACGTCGCGGGTCCCGTGTGGCTGCTGGTCGTGGCGGTGCTGGACGCCGTGCTGGGCATGGCGCTGGGGTTGTTCGTCAGCGCCTTTGCGGCCACGGAGTTCCAGGCTGTCCAGTTCATGCCGGCGGTCGTGCTGCCGCAGTTCCTGCTGTGCGGGCTGATCGTGCCGCGTGACTCGCTCGACACCGCGCTCAACTGGGTCTCCGACGTGCTGCCGTTGTCCTACGCGGTCGACGCGATGCGTGAGATCACCACGAGCGAACAGGCCGACCCATGGGTCGACCTGTCCGTCGTGGGGCTGGCCATCGCGCTGGCGCTGGCCCTCGGCGCCGCCACCCTGCGGCGCAGGACGCCCTAGCTGGCGGTCGTCGACGACTCCCGCGAGGTCAGGTCGATGCGGTCGTCGTCCGAGCCGTCGTGTGCCGTCAGCGGCGCGGCGATGTCCTCGAGCGAGCGCCGCTCGGCGTTGACGCCCAGGAAGATCGCCACCAGCCCCGCGGCGATCATCAGGCCGGCGCCGAGCTGGTAGCCGAACGCGACCTGCTCGCGGCCCTGCTCGATGTACCGGCCGAACAGGACCGGGCCGATGATGCCGCCGAGGCCGGTGCCGACCGCGTAGAAGAACGCGATGGCCATGGCTCGGGTCTCCATCGGGAAGATCTCGCTGACCGTCAGGTACGCCGAGCTGGCGCCGGCGGAGGCGAAGAAGAACACGACGCACCAGGCGGCCGTCAGCGTCGTCGCGGTCAGCGCACCGTTGCTGAACAGCACCGAGGTGAGGATCAGGGCGAGCCCGGACACGATGTAGGTCATCGAGATCATCACCCGGCGGCCGATGCTGTCGAAGAAGTGGCCGAGCAGCAGCGGGCCGAGGAAGTTGCCGAGCGCGAGCGGGATGAGGTACCACGGCGCCGAGGCGGAGGGGACCTTCAAGATCTCGGTGAGCACCAGCGCGAAGGTGAAGAACACCGCGTTGTAGAGGAAGGCCTGCCCGATGAAGAGCGAGAGGCCGAGGACGAAGCGCTTCGGGTAGAGCTGCCAGGCAGTCTTCGCGATGGTGACGAACCCGATCGTCTTGCGCTGCCGGATGCGCAGGTAGTCGCCCTCGCCGTCGGCGGCCGGGAGCGGCTCGCCGGTCGACTCCTCCACCTGGCCCTCGATGTCGCGCACGATCTCCTCGGCGCCGTCCTCCCGGCCGTGGATGAACATCCACCGCGGCGACTCGGGCACGTAGCGCCGCACGATCAGGATCGCGATGCCCAGCACGGCGCCGAGGCCGAACGCGATCCGCCAACCGACATCCTTCGCGAAGTTGTTCTCGTCGAGCAGGTAGACCGACAGCGCCGCGCCGAAGGCCGTACCGAGCCAGAAGGAGCCGTTGATGATGAGGTCGATCCGCCCGCGCAGCCGGGCCGGGATCAGCTCGTCGATCGCGGAGTTGATGGCCGCGTACTCACCGCCGATACCCGCGCCGGTGAAGAACCGCGTGACGTAGAAGAACAGCGGGTTCATCGCGAACGCGGTCGCGACCGTGGCCGCCAGGTAGACCATGAGCGTGATGAGGAACAGCTTCTTCCGGCCGAGCCGGTCGGTCAGGTAGCCGAAGAAGAGCGCGCCCAGGCAGGCGCCGGCGACATAGACGCCCGCGGCGATGCCGATCTGGCTCTCGGTGATGGCGAGGCCGCTGCCCTTCTCGGTCAGCCGGCCGGCGATCGCGCCGACGATGGTCACCTCGAGACCGTCCAGCACCCAGACGGTGCCCAGGCCGAGCACCACCAGCCAGTGCCACTTGGCCCACGGCAGCCGGTCCAGCCGGGCGGGGATGTTGGTCTCGATGGTGCCGGTCTGAACCCCGCTCACGGCGGCCTCCCGTTGTGACGCCCGCGTCCACCGTCGGACGCGGAAACCGGCAAGGTCGTGCCCTTCTCGTTCTCGGCGAAACCTGGGCGTAACGGCTCGGGTCCGGCAGGGGGTCCGTGCCGCGTTAGCCTTCGGTCGGACACAGGGTCCGCACTCGAGGAGGTTCCGTGCTGCGCCGCACGCTGCTGACGATGTCCCGGAGCGCCCGGATCCGCCACCTGGTGGAGACCGCACCGGTGTCGAGGTCCGTCGTGGCCCGGTTCGTGGCCGGCACCTCCGCCGAGGAAGCCGTCGCGTCGACCCGCGTCCTCGTCGACCGCGGCCTGCTGGCCTCCATGGACCACCTCGGCGAGGACACCATGGCGCCGGAGCAGGCCGAACACGTCCGGGACGCGTACCTGCGGTTGCTCAAGCTGCTCACCGACAGCGGCCTGACCCCGGCGACCGAGGTGTCGGTGAAGCTCTCGGCCATCGGGCAGGCCCTGC
>DASTVO010000209.1:0-2091 GCA_035759075.1 Actinomycetes bacterium | reverse complement strand
GCCTTGAGGTCGCCCATCAGGGCCGGCGAGGGGTTGACCCGCAGCCCGTCGTCGATGCGCAGCACCGTGGTGCGGGACGCGGCCTGCAGCCGCAGGTGCACCTCGGTCGCACCCGGGTGGGTGGCCAGCACCTCCTTGAGGCGTTCGACCACCGGCGGCGTGCAGCGCACCACCGGCAGCGAGATGACCACCGGCCCGCGCGGGCCCTCGGAGAGGTCGGGCAGCGTCAGCTCGGTGGCGATGAGCTTCGGCACGTCCTCGCGGCGGTCGAGGCGGCCCTTGACGATGACGACCGCGTCCTCGGCCAGCGTGGTCGCGAAGAGCTGGTAGGTCTGCGGGAAGAACATGACCTCGATCGCGCCCTCGAGGTCCTCGATCGTGGCGATCGCCCAGACGTCGCCCTTCTTGGTGACCTTGCGCTGCAGCCCGCTGACCAGGCCGCCGATGGTGACGAACGAGCCGTCCGAGCGGTCCTCCGAGCCGGTCAGCGACGCGATCGAGCAGTCGGTGGCCGAGGCCAGCACGTGCTCGACGCCGAAGAGCGGGTGGTCGGAGACGTAGAGACCGAGCATCTCCCGCTCGTACTGCAGCAGGACGCTCTTGTCCCACTCCCCCAGCGGGATCGGCGGGGTGACCGCGAGCCCCTCGTCCCCGGGTGTCTCGTCGTCGCCGCCGAACAGGTCGAACTGGCCGTGCGCCTCGTTGCGCTTGGTCGACATGAACGAGTCGATGGCGTCGGCGTGCACGTTGAGCAGGCCGCGGCGCGGGTCGCCGAAGGAGTCGAAGGCGCCGGCCTTGATCAGCGACTCGACGGTCTTCTTGTTGCAGGCGACCGGCTCGATCTTGCGCAGGAAGTCGTAGAAGTCGGTGAAGCGACCCTTGGCCGCCCGGGTCGCCGCGATCGAGGCGACCACGTTCTCGCCGACGTTGCGGATGGCCGAGAGGCCGAAGCGGATGTCGGTGCCGCGCGGGGTGTAGTAGCTGTCGGACTCGTTGACGTCGGGCGGCAGCACCTTGATGCCCATCCGGCGGCACTCGTTGAGGTAGAGCGCCGACTTGTCCTTGTCGTCCTTGACGCTGGTGAGCAGCGCAGCCATGTACTCGGCCGGGTAGTTCGCCTTCAGGAACGCGGTCCAGTAGGACACCAGCCCGTAGCCGGCGGTGTGCGCCTTGTTGAACGCGTAGTCGGAGAACGGGACGAGGACGTCCCACAGCTTCTTGATGGCCGCCTCGGAGAACCCCTTGGCGCGCATCCCCTCGGAGAACGGGACGTACTCCTTGTCGAGGATCTCCTTCTTCTTCTTGCCCATCGCCCGGCGCAGCAGGTCGGCCTGCCCGAGCGTGTAGCCCGCGAGCTGCTGGGCGATCGCCATGACCTGTTCCTGGTAGACGATCAGGCCGTGCGTGTCGCCGAGGATCTCGGCGAGCGGCTCCTCGAGCTCCGGGTGGATCGGGACGACCGGCTTGCGGCCGTTCTTGCGGTCGGCGTACTCGATGTGGGCGTTGGCGCCCATCGGTCCGGGCCGGTAGAGCGCGAGGACGGCCGAGATGTCCTCGAAGTTGTCCGGCTTCATCGCCCGCAGCAGCGAGCGCATCGGGCCGCCGTCGAGCTGGAAGACCCCGAGGGTGTCACCGCGGGCGAGCAGCTCGTACGCCCGCTTGTCGTCCAGGCCCAGCGTCTCGAGCTCGACCTGCTCGCCGCGGTTGGCCTCGATGTTCTTCAGGCAGTCGTCGAGGACGGTGAGGTTGCGCAGCCCGAGGAAGTCCATCTTCAGCAGGCCGAGCGTCTCGCAGGCGCCCATGTCGAACTGCGTGATGATCGCGCCGTCCTGCTCGCGGCGCATGATCGGGATGACGTCGATCAGCGGCTGGCTCGACATGATCACGCCGGCCGCGTGCACGCCCCACTGCCGCTTGAGGCCCTCGAGCCCGCGCGCGTTGTCGACGACGCGCTTGACCTCGGGGTCGGACTCGTAGAGCGACCGGAACTCCCCGGCCTCGCCGTAGCGCGGGTGGCTCCGGTCGAAGATCCCGGACAGCGGGACGTCCTTGCCCATCACCGCCGGCGGCATCGCCTTGGTGATCCGGTCA
>DASTVO010000208.1:0-6540 GCA_035759075.1 Actinomycetes bacterium | reverse complement strand
GTTCACGGGCGGGTCGCAGTTCGCGCTGGTCGGGGTCATCGGCGGTGGCGGCAGCGCGATGTCCGGCGCTGCGTCGGCGGTGCTGCTCGGCAGCCGCAACGCGCTCTACGGCGCCCGGCTGGCCCCGCTGCTGCGGCTGCGCGGACTCCGGCGGGTGCTCGGCGCGCAGCTGGTGCTCGACGAGTCGACCGCGGTGGGGCTCGCAGGGGAGGATCAGAGCGAGCGGGCCGGCCGGCTCGGGTTCTGGGCGACCGGCCTGTCGATCTTCGTGCTGTGGAACCTCGGGACGCTGGTCGGTGCGCTGGCCGGCGCGGTGATCGGCGACCCGCGGGACCTCGGGCTCGACGCCGCGGTCCCGGCTGCCTTCCTGGCCCTGCTCGCGCCGCGGCTGCGCAGCCGGCCCGCGTGGCTGACCGCGGTCGCGGCCGCGGTGGTCGCCGTGGCCGTGGTGCCGCTGGTGCCGGCCGGGGTCCCGGTGCTGGTCGCGGCCCTGGTGCCGGTCGCTGCGGTGGTCGGGCGACGCCGGGCAGCCGCCTGATGTCGGGGACCTGGGCCGCGATCCTGGTGACCGCCGCGGGCTGCTACCTGCTCAAGCTCGCCGGGCTGTCCGTGCCGCAGCGGCTGCTCGACAACCCGGTCGTGCTGCGGGTGTCCGCGATGCTGCCGGTTGCGCTGCTCGCCGCCCTCGCGGCCGTGCAGACGTTCGCGGACGGGACCCGGCTCGTCGTCGACGCGCGCCTCGCCGGGGTGGCGGCGGCCGTCGTCGCGCTGCTGCTCCGCGCCCCGTTCCTGGTCGTGGTCGGCGTCGCGGCACTGACGGCGGCCCTGGTGCGCGCCGCAACCTGACGGTCCAAGATCGCCATCTCCGTGCTCAGGAAGCGAGTCGACTCGCTTCCTGAGCACCGTTCGGGAGATCTTGGGGCGGCGGTCAGCCGAGGTCGAGCAGGTGCTCCAGACCGACCGTGAGGCCGGGGCGGTCGCCGACCTGGCGGACCGCGAGCAGCACCCCGGGCATGAACGAGGACCGGTCCAGCGAGTCGTGGCGGATCGTGAGCGTCTCCCCGGCAGCGCCCAGCAGCACCTCCTGGTGCGCGACGAGACCGCGGGCGCGGACGGCATGGACCCGCACCCCGTCCACGTCAGCGCCGCGCGCCCCGTCAAGCGCGGTCACCGTGGCGTCCGGCACCGGCCCGAGACCCGCCTCGCGGCGCGCTGCGGCGACCATCTCGGCGGTGCGCCGAGCCGTGCCGCTGGGTGCGTCGGCCTTGTCCGGGTGGTGCATCTCCACGACCTCGACCGACTCGAACCACGGTGCCGCCTGGACGGCGAAGCGCATCATCAGCACGGCCCCGACAGCGAAGTTGGGCGCGATGACCACGCCCACCGACGGCGAGTCGCCCAGCCACCCGCGCAGGGTCTCCAGGCGCTGCTCGTCGAAGCCGCTGGTGCCGACGACGGCGTGGATACCGTGCTCGACGCAGAACCGGAGGTTGTCCATGACCGCGTCGGGGCGGGTGAGGTCGACGGCCACCTGGACGTCGGCGTCGGTCAGCCGCTCCCGCGGGTCACTCGAGCCCAGCCGCGCGACCAGGTCGAGGTCGTCGGCGTTCTCGACGGCGTCGCACGCGGCGCTGCCCATCCGACCCGAGGCACCCAGGACTCCCACCCGCAGCGACATGCGGGCCAGTTTGTCAGGTCAGGCGACGCTGGCGCTGAAGTCGCGGCCTTCGTCGAACGGGCCGACGACGGCGAGGGTCGGCCGCTGGGTGAGCAGCTCGGCCGAGACGGCCGCTACGTCGTCGAGGGTGACGGCGTCGATGCGGCCGAGGATGTCGTCGACAGACAGCAGCTCGCCGTAGACGAGCTCGGCCTTGCCGATGCGGCTCATCCGCGATCCGGTGTCCTCGAGGCCGAGGACGAGCGAGCCCTTCAGCTGGCCCTTGCCTCGCTCCAGCTCCTCCACAGTGATGCCGCGAGCGGCCACCTTGTCGAGCTCGTCCCGGCAGATCGCGAGCACGTCGTCGACCTTGCGCGGCACGCAGCCGGCGTAGACGCCGAACAGCCCGGTGTCCGCATACTGCGCGTGGTAGCTGTAGACGCTGTACGCCAGCCCGCGCTTCTCGCGGACCTCCTGGAACAGCCGCGACGACATCCCGCCGCCGAGCGCCGCGTTGAGCACGCCGACGGCGAAGCGTCGCTCGTCGGTGCGGTTCACACCGACGCCGCCGAGGACGACGTTGGCCTGCTCGGTGGTGCGGCGCACGACACGGACGCCGGCCTCGGTACGCGTCGACGGGTGACCGGCTCGCGGCGGCGCCGGGTCGGCGTCGCCGTCGAGCATCCCGGCCTCGCCGAAGGCGCGCTTGACCAGCCGGACGACGGCCGCGTGGTCGACGTTTCCGGCGACCGCGACCACCATGTCCTGCGGCCGGTAGCGGCGGCGGTAGTAGCCGGCGATCGCGTCCCGGCGGATGGTCTCGATGGACTCCACGGTGCCGAGGATCGGCCGGCCGAGCGGTCCGGCTCCGAAGAGGACCTGGGCGAACTGGTCGTGGACCATGTCCGTCGGGTCGTCCTCGTGCATGGCGATCTCCTCGAGGATCACGCCACGCTCCGACTCGACGTCGGCCCCGCGGATCACCGACGACGTCACGAGGTCGCACACGACGTCCACCGCGAGCGGCAGGTCGGTGTCGAGCACCCGCGCGTAGAAGCAGGTGTACTCCTTGGAGGTGAACGCGTTCATCTCCCCGCCGACCGCGTCGATGGCGGAGGATATGGCGAGCGCGTCCCTCTTCCGGGTGCCCTTGAACAGCAGGTGCTCGAGGTAGTGCGACGCGCCGGCCAGCGAGGCCGACTCGTCGCGCGAGCCGACGCCGACCCAGATACCGACCGTCACGGAACGGACGGTCGGCACCGACTCGGTGACGACGCGCAGCCCGCCGGGGAGAACGGTGTGGCGGACGAGTCCGCCGCCACCCTCCCCCCGGTCGAGCGTGCGGGTGGTCTGACGACCCAAGGTGTGCCTACGCCTCGACGTCGGCGGTCTCGGCCGCGGCGCCCTCGGACGCACCCTCGGCCTCGACCGGCACCAGCGACAGCTTCCCGCGCGGGTCGATCTCGGCGATCTGCACCTGCACCTTGTCGCCGACCTTGACGACGTCCTCGACGTTGTCGACGCGCTTGCCGCCGGCAAGGGCGCGCAGCTTCGAGATGTGCAGCAGACCGTCACGACCGGGCACGAGCGACACGAAGGCGCCGAACGTCGTGGTCTTGACGACCGTGCCCAGGTAGCGCTCGCCGACCTCCGGCATAGTCGGGTTGGCGATGCCGTTGATCATCGTGCGGGCGGCCTCGGCCTTCGGGCCGTCGGTGGCGCCGATGTAGATCGTGCCGTCGTCCTCGATGCTGATCTCGGCACCGGTGTCGTCCTGGATCTGGTTGATCATCTTGCCCTTGGGGCCGATGACGGCGCCGATCTGGTCCACCGGGATCTTGATCGTGATGATGCGCGGTGCGTGCGGCGACATCTCGTCGGGCGCGTCGATCGCCTCGTGCATCACGTCGAGGATGTGCAGGCGGGCCTCCTTGGCCTGGGTGAGCGCCGAGGCGAGCACCGAGGCCGGGATGCCGTCGAGCTTGGTGTCGAGCTGGATCGCGGTGACGAACTCGCGGGTCCCGGCGACCTTGAAGTCCATGTCGCCGAACGCGTCCTCGGCGCCGAGGATGTCGGTCAGTGCCGCGTACTCGGTCTTGCCGTCGACCTCGTCGGACACCAGGCCCATCGCGATGCCGGCGACCGGGGCGCGCAGTGGCACACCGGCCTGCAGGAGCGACATGGTCGAGGCGCAGACCGAGCCCATCGACGTGGAGCCGTTGGAGCCGAGGGCCTCGGACACCTGGCGGATCGCGTACGGGAACTCCTCGCGCGCCGGCAGCACCGGCAGGATCGCGCGCTCGGCAAGGGCACCGTGGCCGATCTCGCGCCGCTTCGGCGAGCCCACACGGCCGGTCTCACCGGTCGAGTAGGGCGGGAAGTTGTAGTTGTGCATGTAGCGCTTGCGGTTCTCGGGGTTCAGCGTGTCGATCATCTGCTCCATGCGGAGCATGTTCAGCGTGGTCACCCCGAGGATCTGGGTCTCGCCGCGCTCGAACAGCGCCGAGCCGTGCACCCGCGGGAGCACCTCGACCTCGGCCGAGAGCGTGCGGATGTCGGAGAGGCCGCGGCCGTCGATGCGGACCTTGTCGCGCAGGATCCGCTGACGGACGAGCTTCTTGGTGACCGAGCGGAACGCGGCGCTGATCTCCTTCTCGCGGCCCTCGAACTGGGAGGCCAGCTTGTCCTTGGCCGACTCCTTGACCCGGTCGATCTCGGCCTCGCGCTCGAGCTTGCCGGTGATGGCCAGCGCGGCGGTCAGGTCGTCCTTGACGGTCTCCTCGACGGCGGCGTAGACGTCGTCCTGGTAGTCGAGGAAGCGGGGGAACTCGGCAGTCGGCTTCGCGGCCTTGCCGGCGAGCTCCTGCTGGGCCTCGCAGAGGACCTTGATGAAGGGCTTCGCGGCGTCGAGGCCGGCGGCGACGATCTCCTCGGTCGGGGCGGTCTTGCCCTCGTCCTTGATGAGCTTCCAGGCGGCCGTGGTCGCCTCGGCCTCGACCATCATGATCGCAACATCTTGCTTGCCGTCACCGTCCGTTACTCGCCCGGCGACGACCATGTCGAAGACGGCGTCCTCGAGCTGCTCGTGGGTCGGGAAGGCGACCCACTGGTCGTCGATGAGGGCGACGCGGGTGGCGCCGACGGGGCCGGAGAACGGCAGGCCCGAGAGCTGGGTGGACGCGGACGCGGCGTTGATCGCGACGACGTCGTACATGTCCTTGGGGTCCAGGGCCATGACGGTGATGACGACCTGGACCTCGTTGCGCAGGCCCTTGGCGAACGTCGGGCGCAGCGGCCGGTCGATCAGGCGGCAGGTGAGGATCGCGTCCTCGCTGGGGCGGCCCTCACGGCGGAAGAACGAGCCGGGGATGCGGCCCGCCGCGTACATGCGCTCCTCGACGTCGACCGTCAGCGGGAAGAAGTCGAGCTGCTCCTTGGGGTGCTTCCCGGCCGTGGTGGCCGAGAGCAGCATGGTCTCGTCGTCGAGGTAGGCCGCGACGGAGCCGGCGGCTTGCAGCGCCAGGCGCCCGGTCTCGAAGCGGACGGTGCGCTTGCCGAACGAGCCGTTGTCGATGACGGCGTCGACGGTGTGGACGGTCTGACCCTCCATGTGGGTCACTCTCCTGTTCCTTGGGTCAAGGAGCAGGTCCGCGACGCCGGTCTTCGATGGAAGCCCTCGGATCTGCGGGCGAGTGCCGTCCGCGTCCGCTGGCCACTACCGAGGACCGGTACGGGCCGAACCGCTCCTCTGATGTGAGGTGGTGCGGGGACTAGCGGCGCAGGCCGAGCTTCTCGATCAACGCGCGGTAGCGGTTGATGTCCTTCTTGGCCAGGTAGTTGAGCAGCCGGCGGCGCCGGCCGACGAGCAGGAGCAGGCCACGACGCGAGTGGTGGTCGTGCTTGTGCTCCTTGAGGTGCTCGGTGAGGTCACTGATGCGACGCGAGAGCATCGCCACCTGGACCTCGGGCGAGCCGGTGTCCGTCTCGGCGCTGCCGTGCTCGGTGATGATCTTCTTCTTGGTGGCGGTGTCCAGCGACACAGACGCTCCTCAGGTCTTCAGGTGAGCTCCACCCGGTATGGGTCACGGGCAGATCGAAAAGGCTCACGCCGTACGCACGGCGGTTCCCGAGGCTACCAGCCGGGCGGGGCCCGCCGGAAATCAGTGCAGGTCAGGCGCCTGGCTCGGTCAGCCTTGCGGACCGACCGTCCGGGTGCGCTGGCCGAGGCCGATCGCGCCGTAGGGGTAGTCCGCGGGCGCAGGATCGCTCGCCCCGTCCAGCTCGGCGGTCTCCTCCGCGGTCAGGTGCAGGCCCACGGCGGCCAGGTTGTCGGTCAGCTGCTGGGTCGTGCGGGCCCCGAGGATCACCGACGTCATGGCCGGCCGGTCGTGCAGCCAGGCCAGCGCCACCCGCCCCATGGGCACCCCGCGCCCCTCCGCGATCTTCTGCAGGGTGTCGATCACGGCCCAGGTGCGCTCGCTGGCGGCCCGGGTGTCGTACGCCTCCACGCCGCGCCCCGGGTCCTCCCCCAGCCGGGTCGCGCCGGTGGGCCTCTGGTCGCGGGTGTACTTGCCCGTGAGCCAGCCGCCGCCGAGCGGGGACCACGGCAGCAGGCCGAGCCCGTTCTCCTGGCAGGCGGGGATGATCTCCCACTCGATCTCCCGGGCCAGCAGGTTGTACTGCGGCTGCAGGGTGACCGGCACCGGCCAGCCGTGCCGGTCGGCGAGGTCGACGGTCTTCTGGATCTGCCAGCCGGTGAAGTTGGAGAGCCCGAAGTACCGCACCTTGCCGGCGCGGACCGCGTCGTCGAACCAGCTCAGGGTCTCCTCGACCGGCGTCAGGGGGTCCCACGCGTGCACCTGGTACAGGTCGATCGTCTCGAC
>DASTVO010000207.1:0-4957 GCA_035759075.1 Actinomycetes bacterium | reverse complement strand
GGGGTGCGCGCGGCCATGTCCCGCAGCCGGGTCAGCATCACCTCGCCGATGTGGCGGGCACGACCGACCAGGTCCTCGGCCTCGATCGTCGCGATCGCGCCGAGCGCGGCGGCGCAGGCGACCGGGTTGCCGCCGTACGTGCCGCCCAGCCCGCCGACGTGCGCGGCGTCCATCACGTCGGCCCGGCCGGTGACCGCGGCCAGCGGCAGCCCGCCGGCGATGCCCTTCGCCGTCGTGATCAGGTCGGGCACGACACCCTCGTGCTCGCAGGCGAACATCGCCCCGGTGCGGGCGAAGCCGGTCTGGATCTCGTCGGCGATGAAGACGATCCCGTTCGTCCGCGCGTAGTCGGCGAGCGCCGGCAGGAAGCCGTCGGCTGGGACGACGAACCCGCCTTCGCCCTGGATCGGCTCGATGAGGATCGCCGCCACCTGGTCGGCGCCGATCTCCCGGTCGATCTTCGTGAGCACCTCGCGGGCCGCCTCGTCGCCGCTCTTCGGCGACCGGAAGGGATAGGACATCGGCATCCGGTAGACCTCGGGTGCGAACGGCCCGAAGGAGTACTTGTACGGCATCGCCTTGGCGGTCAGCGCCATCGTCAGGTTGGTGCGCCCGTGGTAGGCGTGCTCGAACACGACCACGGCGGAGCGCCCGGTCGCGGACCGGGCGATCTTGACCGCGTTCTCGACGGCCTCGGCGCCGGAGTTGAACAGCGCGGACTTCTTGGCGTGGTCGCCGGGCGTCAGCCGGTTGAGCGCCTCGCAGACCTCCACGTACCCCGCGTAGGGCGTGACCATGAAGCAGGTGTGCGTGAACGCCGCCACCTGCTCCCGCACGTTGGCCACGACGCGCTCCGCCGCGTTGCCGACGTTCACGACGGCGATGCCGGAGCCGAAGTCGATGAGGGAGTTCCCGTCGACGTCGACGACGACCCCGCCGCCGGCAGCGGTGACGAACACGGGCAGCACGGTGCCGATCCCGTCGGCCACCGCCGCCTGCTTGCGGGCCAGCAGCGCTCGGGACTGCGGTCCGGGGATCTCGGTGACGAGACGGCGCTCCTGGGGGAGCGCGGCGGCCGGGCTCGGGGCGTCGACGGACATGGCGGCCTCCGGGGGACGTGGCTGAGAGCCTCACCGTAGGCGCACGAGCCCGCTCCGGCGATGTACAGATTGGAGCGTCAGCCCGGCGGACGCGCTCCAAGTCGGACATACTGCTGCGGTGCCCGTGAGCCTGCGCGACCTGGTGGCCGCGCCCGCACTCGACCTGGACGTCCGGGCCGGCGAGGACCGGCTCGACCGGCCGGTCAGCTGGGTCGCGGTCAGCGAGCACGAGGACCCGACGCCCTGGCTCTCCGGCGGCGAGCTGGTGCTGTTCACCGGGGTCCGGCTCCCGCCTCGTCCGGTGGCCAGGGACCTGCGGACCTACGTCGAGAGGCTGCTCGCGGCGGAGGTCGCCGCACTGGGGTTCGGCGTCGGGGTCGTGCACGCCCGCTGCCCACGTGCGCTGGTCACGGCCTGCACAACCTCCGGGCTGCCGCTGGTCGAGGTCCCGCGGCCCACGCCGTTCATCGCGATCGGCAAGGAGCTGTCCCGGCTGCTCGAGGCCGAGCGGGCCGCGCGCCTCACCCAGCGGCTGCACCGCATGCGCCGGCTCTCGGCCGCGGCGGGCGAGGGCGCGGACACGTTGGTGCAGCGGCTCGCGGGATACCTGGACGGATGGTGCCTGCTCCTCGACGTCGAGGGGGCCGTCCTGACCGCCCACCCGCGGGCAGCGGAGAGCCGGCTCGCCGACGCGTCCGAGGGTGTCCGCCGGGTCCAGGCCGGCGGATTGGCGACCAGCGCGTCGCTGTCGGCCGGTGGCGAGCGCATCGACGTGCTGCCCCTGGGCGTCGCCGGCCGGCTGTCCGGCCTGCTCGTCTGTGGCGCATCGGGCGGGGAGGCGGAGGACCGCGGCCTCGTCGCGTACGCGGCGTCGCTGCTCTCCCTGGGTCACGGCCGCGACGAGGAGCTGTCTCGCGCCCGCCGGCTCAGCCGCGGGCTGGCACTGCGGGCCGCGCTCGACGGCCGGGCTGTCCACGACCTGCTCGCGATGCCGTGGGCGGACGGAGCTGTCCGGATCGCCTCCCTCGCAGCGTCGCCGGACGAGGTGGTGCGCCGGCTCGACCGGCTGCCGGAGACCGCCTGGGCCGTCGCCGGGGACGGTGAGCTGGGCGCCGTCGCGGTCTGGCACGAGGACCAGCACTCTCGCGCGATGGACGGCCTCGCAGGTGTCGAGGGAGGCGTCAGCGACCCCGTGCGGGTCGGCGACGACGACCAGGAGTCACTCGACGGGGCGGTCGCAGCGGCGGGCCGTCGACGACGCCTCGCCCGCGCCGGCGAGCTGGTGGCGACCGACGGCGGCACCCTGCTCGACCTGCTCGAGCCGGGGGTGCTCAGGACCTGGGCGCAGCAGCTGCTGCAGCCGGTGGTCGCCCGCACGGACGGCGACGAGCTGCTCGTCGCGCTGCGGGCCTCGCTGGCCCATCCCGGGTCCACCGAGGAGGCGGCGCAGGCCGCGGGAGTGCACCGGCACACGCTGCGGCGGCGGTTGCACCTCGTCGGCGAGGTGCTCGGGGCAGACACCGGGAACCCTCGGGTACGGGCCGAGCTGCTGCTGGCGCTGGCCGCTGTCGACGGCTGAGCCACCTCCCGGCGTCCTCTCGCGCCGCGCCCTAAGTCGACGTCCCGCCCCGGGTGCGGGACCACCGCGACATGATGGGCGGGACCGGAGGTCGGCGGCCGGCGGTGAGGAGCCAGGGGCATGGGCGAGCGGGACGGCGTGGTCGTCGGCATCGACAACGGCGGGACGACCAACAACGCCACCGTGCTCGACGCGTCCGGGGCCTTCCTGGTCGACCGCCTCGTGGAGACGCCGAGCCGCGTGACCGAGGGCCCCGAGGTCGCGGTCTCAGCGCTCGTCGAGGCGTTCGTCAACGTCCTCGAGACGACCGGCGTCCCGCGCAGCGCCGTGCGTGCGGTCGGGCTGGACACCCCCGGTCCCGCGAGCGCGGACGGGGTCATCTCCTCCCTCGGATCGACCAACTTCGGCCACCAGGCGTGGCGTGGCTTCGACGTCCGGGCGGCGTTGGAGACCGCACTGGGACTTCCGGTCGTCTACAACAACGACGGCAACGCCGCTGCGCTCTACGCGCATCACGCGCACTTCGGGAGCCGGTCCCACGGGACCTCGTCGGTGTCGGCCATCGTCGGCACCGGGCTCGGCGGCGGCGTCGTGGAGTCCGGGGCCGTGGTCCAGGGAGCGGCGGGCATGGCCGGTGAGCTCGGCCACATCCTGATCTCGACGGTCGGTCTGCTCGAGGACGGCCAGCCGGTGCCCCACTGCAACTGCGGCCTCTCCGGCGACGTGGAGAGCTTCGCCTCGCTCACCGGCATCGCCAAGAACCTGCTGCCGTACTGGCTGACCCGCTTCGACGGTCACCCGCTGGCCGCTGTCGCGTCACCGGCGGAAGCGGCGAAGCGGGTGCGGGCGTACGGCGAGAAGGGCGACGCTCTCGCACGCAGCATCTTCACCCAGCAGGCCGTCGCCCTCGGCCGGCTGTTCACGATCGCGGCCAACTTCACCGACCCCGACGCGTACTTCCTCGGCGGCGGCGTCGTCGAGTCGCAGCCGGAGTTCCAGCGGTGGTTCCTCGCCGTGGTCCGTGAGAACACGGCGCTGCGGGCAGAGCAGGAGGCCGCGTCGACGTTCGCACTCATCCCCGACCTCGACATGGCCGGGGCCCGAGGGTCGGCGCTGGCAGCCCTCGAGCTGGTACGCGTCGGCTAGGTCTCGCGGCGGTGCACGCTCACGGCGTAGCCACCACCCGCGTACCGCTCTCCCTGCCAGGTGGCGAACCGCAGCTCGCGGGTCAGTCCGGCGGCTGCGCACCAGGCGTCGTAGTCGTCGAGGCCCAGGTGGGCCGCCGCGGGCGGGAGATGGGCGGCGTCGAGCCCGAACCCGGCCACCAGCGCTCCGCCGTCGCGGACATGGGCGGCCATCCGCGCCACGACGGCGCTCTCGGTGCCGTCGGCGACCAGGGGGACGACGTTCCCGGCGGCGACGACCAGGTCGAAGGTGCGCCCGAGGTCGAGGTCCACGATGTCGGCCTGCACCCAGGTGAGCCCGGGTGCCCGCCGGCGGGCCGCGTCGAGCATGGAGGCGTCGACGTCCACACCGACGCAGTCGAAGCCGCGCTCGGCCAGCCGGATCGCGACCCGACCGGTTCCGCAGCCGGCATCGAGGATGCTCGCGCCCGGGGCGAGCAGCGACTCGCAGAAGGTTGCCTCGCCGTGCACGTCGGTTCCGGCGGCGGCCAGCTTCTCGAACCGGGCGGCGTAGCGCTCGGCGAGACCTTCCTCCTGCCCCTGGCCGCTGCTCCACCTGGTCACCCCGCGATGATGCCAGTGCGGGCGGACCGAGGAGCGACCCGAGACGCGTGGGAGGGAGCCGTGACCGTGGGCGAGTGGGGTGCCACGGAGCTGCGGGCAGGCTTCGCCCGGCGGCTGTCCGACATGTACGGCGGAGAGGTGCCCGCGTACACGACGCTCGTCGAGGTCGCGCACTCGGTGAACCAGGACGTGCTCGCCGCGCAGGGCCGAGAGGCCGAGCGGCTGGGCAGCATCGAGCGCGTCACCGCCGAGCGGCACGGCGCGATCCGGGTCGGCACCGCCGACGAGCTGCGCCAGGTCGGGCAGCTGTTCGCGGCGATGGGCATGCACCCGGTCGGCTTCTACGACCTGCGCGACGCCGGTGCCGCGGCGGTGCCGGTGGTGTCGACGGCGTTCCGACCGGTGGCCGCGGCCGAGCTCGCGGCCAACCCGTTCCGGGTGTTCGTCTCGGTGCTCGCGGCCGACGACCGCCGGTTCTTCAGTGCTGACCTGCAGGTCGAGGTGGAGGGCTTCCTCGCGCGCCGGACACT
>DASTVO010000206.1:0-3895 GCA_035759075.1 Actinomycetes bacterium | reverse complement strand
GAGCCCGGCCGGGTCGTGGCGGCCTTCCGCGCCGAGCTCCTCGCCGGCGCCACCGCGCTGGCGGGCGACCGTGAGGAAGGACGTCAGCGATTCGTGGACGCCGTCCGCCGCTGGCGGGAGCTCGGTGCCGACTTCGAGCGGGCCCTGTGCCAGGTCTCCATGGTGGCTGCCCTGGGGGCCGGTCCCGAGACCGCTGCGGCGGCGACGGAGGCGCGCGAGACGTTCCAGCGACTGCAGGCGATCCGCTTCGTCGAACGGCTGGACGATGCCCTGTCCGGGACGGGGGCCGGGGTCCGCACCGCCTGACGCCCACCAACCACGGGTGTGTGCGCGAGCCCTGCGCGCGAGAGGATGGTGTGACGACGGGCAGGCGGGAGGTCGAGTGGCGCGCGGTGACGGGTACGACGTCGTGGTCGTCGGCGGCGGTCACAACGGGCTGGTGGCCGCGGCCTACCTGGCGCGGGCCGGCCTGCACACGGTGGTCTGCGAGGCGCGGCCGGTTGTGGGCGGCGCCGCGGTCACCGAGCAACCGTTCGGCCCCGACTACCACGTCACCTCGCTGTCGTACGTGGTCAGCCTGCTGCCCCCGTCGCTCGTCCGGGACCTGTCGTTGGACCGGCACGGCTACCACGTCTACCCGCAGGGGCCGTACTTCGCGCCGCACGCCGACGGCCGGTACCTCGCTCTCCCCGACGACCGTGCCGCCCAGTACGAGCAGGTCGCCAAGTTCTCCGACAAGGATGCGGACGCGATCGCCCGGTGGGACGCGTGGCTGGGCGACCTGGCCGGCCTGCTGGCCCCGTTGCTCGACGAGATCCCGCCGAAGATCGGGTCTCGGAGGCCGGCCGACCTGGCAGCGCAGCTGGGCCTGCTGCGGCGGCTCAAGGGGATCGACACCCGCCGCGCGGTGGAGGTCACCCGGCTCTTCACGATGTCGATCGCGGACCTGCTCGACGACTACTTCACGTCGGACGCGGTGAAGGCGCTGCTCTCGGTGAGTGGCGTGATCGGCACGTGGGCCGGTCCGCGGTCGGCGGGCACCGCCTACGTCATGGCCCATCACCACATCGGCGACCTGGGCGACGGCGTGGGCCCGACCGGCCGGTGGGGCTTCCCGCGCGGCGGGATGGGTGGAGTGACGCAGGCGATGGCCGCGGCCGCGCGGTCGTTCGGGGTCGAGATCCGCACGTCCGCCCCGGTCGCGCAGATAACGACCCGCAACGGCGCGACGACCGGGGTCGTGCTGGAGAGCGGCGAGGAGCTCAGCGCGCCGACGGTCGTGACCACAGCGCACCCGGCCATCTCGTTCCTGCGACTCTTGGACCGGTCGGTGCTGCCGGCCGACTTCGTGGCCGACATCGAGCGGTTCCGCTCCCGCAGCGGCGTGGTGAAGGTGAACCTGGCGGTCGACCGCCTGCCGGACTTCACCGCGAAGCCGGGCTTCGACCCCGAGGTGCACGGCGGGACCATCGTGCTGGCCGAGTCGGTCGACGACATCGAGGGCGGCTTCCAGGACGCGGTCGCCGGGCGGGCGTCGGCGCGACCGTTCGCCGACATCTGCATCCCGTCGGTGTTCGACGACTCGCTCGCGCCGGAGGGTCATCACGTCGTGTCGATGTTCACCCAATGGGTGCCGCACGAGTGGTCGGCGGCCCCGCACCGGGCCGAGGTCGAGGCGCACGCCGACGCGGTGGTCGCGCGCATGGAGGAGGTCGCCCCGGGCTTCACGAGCTCGGTGCTGCACCGGCAGGTGATCGGCCCGCACGAGATGGAGACGGAGTACGGCCTGGTCGGCGGCAACATCTTCCACGGCGAGCTCTCGGCGTCCCAGCTGTTCCACGCCCGCCCCGCCGCCGGCTACGCCGACCTGCGCACTCCGGTGCGCGGGCTCTACCAGGCCGGGTCGGGGACGCACGGCGGCGGCGGGGTCACCGGGATCCCGGGGCGGAACGCCGGTCGGCAGGTGCTCCGAGACCTGCGACGGCAGCGACTGGCTGCGCGAGCGCGGTGGCGCCGGTGACCGCTGCGCCGCTGCCGCCCGACCTGCTGGCGCCGGCGCTGCGGCCGTTCGGAGAGGGCACGATGCTGCCGGCCCAGGCGTACACGTCGGCCGAGGTGCTGGCATGGGAGCGGCGGCACTTCTTCGCCGCGTCGTGGACGTGCCTCGGCCGTCTCGACGCGCTGGCCGTCGACGGCGTGACCCAGCAGGCCGTCACGGTCGGCGACGTGCCGGTGCTGCTGTCGCTCGACGGCGACGGCGGGGTCTCGGCCTTGGCCAACACCTGCCGGCACCGGGGGCACGAGCTGCTCGGCGAGGGTGCGACGTCGACGCGGCGCTCGGTCGTCTGCCCGTACCACGCGTGGAGCTACGAGCTGTCCGGGAAGCTCATCGCGGCGCCGGGGTTCCGCGAGGTCGCATCGTTCGACCCGGCGGCGCACGGGCTGATCGAGCTTCCGGTCGAGGTGTGGCACGGCTGGGTCTTCGTCAACGCGCTCGGCACGGCTGCGCCCCTTGCGGAGCACGTCGGCGACATGGCGACGCTGGTCGCGCCCTATGCGCCTGAGCTGCTGGTGCTCGGTGCCTCTCACTCGTACGTCGTCGCGGCGAACTGGAAGGTCGTCACCGAGAACTACCACGAGTGCTACCACTGCCCCCTGATCCATCCCGAGCTGTGCCAGGTCAGCCCGCCGGCCAGCGGGGTGAACTTCGACCTGCCCGGCCAGTGGGTCGGTGGCTCGATGGAGCTCCGCGACGGGGCCGAGACGATGTCGCTGGACGGCCGCAGCCTGGGCCGTCCGATCCCCGGCGTCGACCCTCGGACGGTCCTGTACCTCGGGCTCTTCCCGAACCTGCTCGTCTCCCTGCACCCCGACTACGTCATGACCCATCGCATGGTCCCGCTGGCGCCGGACCGGACCGAGGTCGAGTGCGCGTGGTACGTCCCGCCGAGGGACGACGGCACGCCGGTCGACGCGTCGTACGCGGTGGAGTTCTGGGACACGACCAACCGGCAGGACTGGGCGGCGTGCGAGTCGGTGCAGCGCGGGCTCTCGTCTCCGCACTTCCGGCCCGGACCGCTCGCGCCGAACGAGGACGCGGTGCACCAGTTCGTCACGATGGTGGCCCGCGGCTACCGATGAGTGGTTGCGGGTCGCGCGGTCTCAAGTCACGGAGGTGAGGGACATGGACAGGGAGTTCACCGCGACGCTTCAGAAGAGCCCGGCGAAGCGCGGCTGGACCTACCTGGTGTGGCCGGAGTCGGTCAGCTTCTTCGGCACCCGCGGCCTGGTGAAGGTCCGCGGGACGATCGACGGCCACGCGTTCCGCAGCTCGTTCATGGCGATGGGCGACGGCACGCACAAGCTGCCGGTGAAGGCGGATGTGCGCGCCGCCATCGGCAAGCACGCAGGGGACACCGTGACGGTGCGGCTGAAGGAGCGGCTCGAGGACTAAGCAGCCATACGGCGTGGAGCGGGTCAGACTGGTACCGCGGCGCCGCTGACCGAGATGCCGCTGTCCGGCTCGGCCGGGATGCCCACCGTCAGCAGGCTGGGCCGGCCCATGTCGACGCCCTGGTGCACGGTGACCTCTGCCGGGAGGTCGACGAGGCCGAGCTCGCGCAGGTAGCCGCCGAACGCTGCTGCGGCCGCGCCGGTCGCCGGGTCCTCGCGGACCCCGCCGGGCGGGAACGGGTTCCGGGCGTGAAAGACCGTGGCGGACTCGCGCCACACCAGGTCGACGGTCGTCCACTCGCGCAGAGCCATCAGGGCACCTAGGGCGTCCATGTCGTACGCGAGATCCGCGAGGCGCTCGCGCGTCGCGGCGGCGATGACCGGGTGCCAGGCGCCAGCGAAGGCCACCCGGGGCGGCAAGGCAGGGTCGAGGTCGCTTCCC
>DASTVO010000205.1:0-5097 GCA_035759075.1 Actinomycetes bacterium | reverse complement strand
GGCGGTGCGCCGCCGCCGGCCGCGCCTGCGCGTCGACCCCGAAGATCTCCGCGCGCCCCGCACTCGCTCGGATCAACCCCAGCAGACACCGGATCGTCGTCGTCTTGCCCGCACCATTCGGGCCCAAGTAGCCGACGACCTCGGCTGCTCCCACCTCCAGGTCCAGCGGGAGCAGCGCCGCCGTGTCGCCGAAGTACTTGGCCAACCCCTCGGTGCGGATCGCGACCGACATCGATGCGACCGTACGCCGACGCTCCTACTGCCGCATCCGCACCAACCCGCGCCCCGGATGCCAAGAACTACCGAACCCGCCGCGAACAACTCGGCGTGGGCGGGCTCGTCCCGCTGGGCCCTACAACCAGTGGGATTAGACGCTCTGACAACCCGGAACTCAGCGTTTCCCGCGGCTTGACAGCTCCCACAGACAGTAGAAGACTCCGTCGCAAGAGCGGAGGTCCGGGCAGTCGTGCAGCTCCGACCTCCCGAGCAGAAGTCCACTAGGGGGGAATCGCCACGCGACGACGTTCTGGTCTCGCTGCGCGGCGGCGGCTTTAAGGAGGTTCACGATGGGACGACTCTGTCGATTCGTCGCGCTCGGGGCGTGCGCTGCCGGCATGCTCGTCATGCCGGCGGTCGCGTCAGCCGATCACGGCGCCAGACCGCATACGCCCAATCTGCAGGCGCTCGGGCACGCGCCGTTCCCTGCGACGTTCCTGGGGCAGCCCGACGGCGTCCGGAAGCCGAACTCGGATCTGGCCTTCTGGGGCGACCTTGTCTTCCACGGCAACTACGACGGCTTCCGGATCATCAGGAGCTCCAACCTCGAGGTGATCTCGCATCCGAGCTGCAACGGCGACCAGGGCGACATCGTCGTCTGGCGCAACATCGTCGTGCGCGCCTGGAACTCGAAGAAGACCGAGGCGCGCATGTGCGATGGCCAGGTCGTGCCGGCTGGATTCGAGGGCGTGCACGTCTTCGACATCAGCAACCTGCGTGACCCCCAGCTCGTGGCTCAGGTCGAGCTGCCCTGCGGGTCGCACACGCTTACGCTCGCCCCGGACCTGCACAACGAGCGCGTCATCGTGTACAGCAACAACTCGAGCGGCTCGGGCTGCACGGGTGGCCCCGAGAACGGTGACTTCATCGACGTCATCGAAGTCCCGGTCGACGACCCGTCGCACTCGGAGCTGCTGCGGCGCGAGCCGCTCTCCGGCAGCCCGGTCACTGCGGTCACGCCTGGCTGCCACGACATGGGTGTGATCATGGGCAAGGTCAACCTGGCGGCCTGTGCGAGCGCCGATGCCACGAACGTCTACGACGTCGGCCGCAACCAGCATCCGGGCGGCAGCCTCGACAACCCGCGCTTCCTGTACGCCATCGTCGAGCCCGGCGTCGGGCAGGCGGGCACCAACGGACGCTGGCACTCCGCAGCGTTCACCTGGGACGGCGAGGTCCTGGTCCTCGGATGGGAGCCGGGCGGCGGAGCCGAGCCCGAGTGCCAATCGACGGATCCGGACGTCGACAAGAGCGCCTTCTTCTATGACGCCCACACGGGCGCGAAGCTCGGTCAGTGGACGTTGCCGCGGCCGCAGGACGGCGCCGCCGAGAACTGCACGATTCACAACTACAACATCGTGCCGCTCAAGGACCGGCGCTACGTGATGGTCGGCGGCCACTACCAGGCCGGCACGTGGGTCGTCGACTTCACGAACCCCGCCGCGGCGCGAACCGTCGCGTGGTCGGATCCGCCGGCGCTCACTCCCGCCGACCTCGGAGGTGCGTGGTCGTCCTACTGGTACAACGACCGCATCTACGAGTCCGAGATCACCAAGGGACTCAACGTGTTCCGGCTCGACGACCGCGTCGTGAAGCACGCCATCCGGCTCCGGCATCTCAATCCGCAGACACAGGAGTTCTCGCTCGGCGGCCGGAAGGGCCACGGGCACCATCATTGATCGGTGCGTCGCCCCCGGCCGGCATCGGCCGGCCGGGGGCGATCGAACCGTCGGTCTCGAGGCCGCTCTGCAGATCCCGCGGGCCTCGCCACTCACTCAGGTCCGCGGCGGAGCACGGCGAAGTAGCCCCAGCGAGGCCCGACGCGTCGTTCAAATCGCAGTCCGGCCCCAGTCGCGCGATGACGCAGCGATGCCGCACCGACCATGTGGGGGTCGCCGAACAGCTCTCCGACGACGAGCCGGCCGTTCGGCCTGAGGACTCGCCGCAGCTCGCGCAGCGCGGCGTCCTGGTCGGGAACTTCTCCGAGGACGGTGACGAGGTACGCCGCATCGAAGGATGCGTCGTCATACGGCAGCGCCTGCGCGTCCCCGAGGCGCGGCTCGACGTTCGTCACCGCCTCATCGCCTGCCCGGCGCATCGTGTGGTCGAGCATCTCCTGCTGAACGTCGAGGACGTGCAGCGAACCATCTGGCGCAAGCCAGCGTGCCACGGGGAGCGTGTAGTAGCCCGTGCCGGGGCCAACCTCGAGCACCCTCTCTCCCGGCTGCGGCTGCAGTGCCTCACGGAGTCGATCGCGCGTGATGAACGGGTGGGGCGCCTCGACCCAGAACCGCTGGCTGTACGGGCAGGCCGACGGATGCTTCCTCCACCAGAGCGCGGCGGCGACCACCGCGCCGGCGGCCGCGGAGATCACGATCGTCCGACGGCTCATAGACACGATGGTCGCACGCGACCGAGGGGCGGCCCGGGCGCGGGCCGCCCCTCGCTCACCCTCACCCGGTGTAGCGGAGGATGTAGAGGCCGAAGTCGCGGTCAGAGCCCGCGAACAGCCGTCCGAACTTCTTGGACTCGAAGGTCTCGACGCCCCAGAAGTTGTTGCCGCCCTGGTCGATGAAGCGGCCGGCCTCGTTGAGCCCGCGACCGCCGAACGTGAACACGCGCATGCCGCCCGAGTAGTACGAGCTGTAGGCGATGTTCCGCTCCGGATCCGTCGCGAGCTCGTGGATCGAGAGATCGCCGAAGCCGAAGGCGAAGTCCTCGTCCAGCGCCTCCGGGATCGCGAACGCGTCGACCTCGCGCATCT
This sequence comes from Actinomycetes bacterium, assembly GCA_035759075.1. Lineage (GTDB taxonomy): Bacteria > Actinomycetota > Actinomycetes > JACCUZ01 > JACCUZ01 > DASTVO01. Next base: position 2,057 of record DASTVO010000205.1, on the reverse strand, counting down.
TGCCGTTCTCGTTGCGGTAGAGGTGGGCATAGCCCCAGCCGTCGAAGTCCGACGTGCCCTCGACGTCCTGTCCCACCGCGCCGAAGACCGGCTCGCCGGGCGCGTCGAGCGACCCGCCGGCGTAGTTCGGCTCCGTGTTGAAGATCCGGTGGAACGCCTCGTGGGTCGTGCACAGCGTCACCATCTCGAGTCCGGCTGGGTAGCCGCCGGAGCCGCAGAACGGCTCGTCGGCGTCCGCGCTGCCGAGGTGGCGATTCACGAGCAGGAGCGCGTCCCAACCCGCGGCCGCGGCCGAGGCCGCCTTGTCACCCGGGAAGCACGCCGCCTCCGGCGCGTTCGGATCGCCGGACGGCCCGCGCTGGAGAACGAGGATCGCCTCCTCGCCCGGCGCCAGGTCCAGGTTGTAGGTCGAGCGCTGCGGCACCGGTCGCGAGGTCGGGCAGCCGTAGCCGCCGTACACGGTCGGACCGTTCAGCGTTACGTCGGGCAACGAGGCCGCGGACGCGCCGCCGCCCACCTCCTGGCTGGGATACGTGCCCGCGTTCGGGCCTGTCGTGATCGAGAAGTCGCCGGCGCGGTATGGGTTGAAGTCCTCGTCCGCAGCCAGAATCCAGCGGTTGTCGTGCGAGAACTCCGCCTCGTGGGCATTGCCCTCCGGCGGGTCGAACCCGGTGAGGGTGTCTGGGTCGTCGAACGTCGTGTCCCCGAGGTACTCCGGGTTGAACGGATCGTCGACGTCGAGCTTGACGTAGCCGGCATCCCAGTACGAGGCCAGCATCGTCTGCGTCCCGCGGATCTCCTTCACGACGACGTCGTGGTGGAGGATCAGGTTCCCGTTGGCGGACTCGTCCACGATCTGCGGGAATTCCTCGACCAGGTCGAACTCGTCGACCGGCTCGGGCGCACGCGGATCGGTGATGTCGTAGATGTCGACGTCGTGGAGCTCCTCGTTGTCGACTCCCACGAGGTAGACCTTCGCGCCGTCCTGCCACATGAAGACGCTGTGGTACTGGTTGGCGAGCTGGTCGTCGCCGGTCATGAAGCCTTCGCCGCCGAAGTCGCCGAACGCCCTCGTGAGCAGCTTCGGACTCGACGGCCTGGTGACGTCGTAGAGGTCGAAGCCGCCGCCGCGTGCCGGCGTCCTGCCTTGGCAGATCTCGTTGTTGACGGCTAGCAGGTCGCCCTTGAACTGGCGGGTCTTCACTGAGATGACCTGCGCGCCCTCGCCGTGGTAGTTGTCCGCCAGCGCGGGCAGGAAGCCGATCTCACGTGGCTTGCGCGGATCTTTGATGTCCACGACGTAGACGCCGCCGCGCGTGCAGGTCGGCTCGCGCCAGGAGTTCAGGTACGCCGTGTTCTTGAAGACCGCCAGGTCGGCGATCTGCCCCTCGAGGACGTCGCCGAACTGCTTGGTCGGCTCGAGCTTGCCGATGAGCTCGACGTTCTTGCGGCGGGGCGTCAGATGGCCTTCCTCGCCGCCATGCTGATGACCGGGGCTGACGAGCGCCGCGGTCGCCGACGACAGCAGACTTCCCTCGGACGTGTACGGCGCGACATCTGCCTGTGCGGCCTGTTGCGCGCGCTGCTTCGCCACGAGGTTCGTCTTGGCCGCCAGTCGGGCCTGCTTGGACTGCTGCGCCACTGCACCACCAGGCAACGCCAGCAACAGAGCCGTTGCGCCGGCCAGCGTGACCGCGCGCACGAGCGATCGGGGGGTTCTCACCCGATTCCTCCCCTCGAATGTGTCCCTTCGCCGACCGCGGGCATTCCGACCAGCCGCCGGCCTTCTGAGGCATGATCCTACACGTAGTCGGACGGCTCATGCGCATGGTTTTGATAGTCGACCAAGCCGTCGCGCCGTGCTACACCTACAGTGTGTAGGTAGAGTCCCTCTCACCACGCGTGCCGGCGCCGAGCGCCGGTCCTCCCGTCCCGTGGTCGGCGGCGCCTGTATCCCCTCCCCCGGGTGTGCCGCCGACCCGGTCATACTTGGCCTCGGATGGCCGACGTGACGCCCTTCACCGGGGAGCTGCAGACGCAGGTGATGTCGGCGCTCT
>DASTVO010000204.1:0-2313 GCA_035759075.1 Actinomycetes bacterium | reverse complement strand
TTCGCGCACGAGTCGGTGGCCTGGGACCCCCACAGCGGGGCTCTTTATCTCAGTGAAGACAACTTCGGTTTCCCGTCCGGCTTCTACAAGTACGTGCCCCCTGCAGGCAACGACCCCGCGACCGAGGGCCTGGCGGACGGCGGAGACCTGTTCATGCTGGCCGTCAAGGACCAGCCACGAGCGAATCTCGCGAAGAAGCAGCCGGCGCGCATCTCGTATCCCGTCGAGTGGGTGCCGATCGCCAACCCGAACTTCGAGAGCACGACTGTCGGGAACTGGACGAACGACGAGGCTCTGACCTATGTCAGCAGTCAAGGTCTTGCCCTCGGTGGCGCGAAGTTCTCACGGCTCGAGGGCACCATCTACGATGCCGGGCTCGTCTACTTCACGTCCACGCAGGGGGGCGGCGCGGCCGAGACGACCGACTCCGACTCCAGCGACGGGTGGGGCAACGGCTGGGGCCAGATCTGGGCGTACGACCCGCGAGCAGAGGTACTGCACCTCATGTTCGAATCGCCCAACCGCAATGTCCTCGATTTTCCGGACAACGTGACCACGAGCCCTCGCGGAACCCTTGTTGTCTGTGAGGACCACGACGAGCAGAACTACCTCCGCGGCCTCACGCGTAGGGGCAAGCTCGTGACCTTCGCACAGAACCTGATGGAAGGCCGCACGAGTGACGAGTTCGCCGGATCGACATTCGGCGGCGAGACGCTCTTCGTCAACATCCAGGCAAGCCGTGGCCTCACATTCGCGATCTGGGGTCCGTGGGAGTCGATCGGCGTCTGACAGCCCGCGAGCCGATGCACGCGCGGTGCACCGAGGGAGACCTCGGTGCACCGCCCGTGCCACAGTTGGGCCGTGATCATCGGAGTCGGGATCGACGTGGTCGACGTGGCACGTTTCATCGCGGCCCTCGACCGGACCCCGAAGCTGCGCGAGCGCCTCTTCACCGACGACGAGCAGCAGCTGCCGCCGAACTCCCTCGCCGCCCGCTTCGCCGCCAAGGAGGCCTTCGCGAAGGCGCTCGGCGCGCCGGTCGGGCTGCACTGGCGGGACGCGGAGGTGCACCGAGGTGAGGACGGCCGGCCGCACCTGAGCATGCAGGGCACGGTCGCGGCGCGGGCCGAGCAGCTCGGTGTCCGGCGTACGCACGTCTCGCTCAGCCACGACGCCGGCATTGCCTCGGCCGTCGTGATCGTGGAGGACTAGCCGGCATGCGCCACGCCTACGACGTCGCCACCGTGCGTGCCGCCGAGCAGGTGCTGCTGGACCGGCTGCCCGAAGGCGCCCTCATGCAGCGGGCGGCCACCGGGATGGCCACCGTCTGCGCCGAGCTGCTCGGCCGCGTCTACGGCGCGCACGTCACGCTCCTCGTCGGCAGCGGCAACAACGGCGGCGACGCGCTCTTCGCCGGTGCCCGCCTGGCCCGGCGTGGCGCCCGCGTCGACGCGGTTCTCGTGGGCAGCAACGCCCACGACACCGGCCTCGAGGCGCTGCGACGTGCCGGCGGCCGGGTCGTCGACACGGTCCACGAGGGCACCGACCTGGTCGTCGACGGCATCCTCGGCATCGGCGGCAGTGGCGGTCTCCGCGACCGCGCGGCCGCGGTCGTCGACGGCCTGCCGGCCGGCGCATGGGTCGTGGCCGTCGACGTCCCGAGCGGCGTCGACGCCTCCACGGGCGAGGTCGAGGGCCCGGCCGTACGCGCCGACGTGACGGTCACCTTCGGTGCTCTGAAGCCGGGTCTGCTCGTCGACCCGGGCGCCGGCCACGCCGGGGTGGTCGAGCTCGTCGACATCGGCCTCGAGATGCCCACCGGTCAGGTCGAGGTCCTCCAGGCCGACGACGTCGCCCGGCTGCTGCCCCGGCCCGATCGTGAGTCCGACAAGTACCGGCGCGGCGTCGTCGGTGTCGCAGCCGGCTCCGACCAGTACACCGGTGCGGCCGTGCTCTGCGCGGGCGGGGCGGTCCGCGGGGGCGCCGGGATGGTCCGCTACCTCGGCGCCGAGGCGCCCGCCGGGCTGGTCCGGCAGCACTGGCCCGAGGTCGTGGTGGGCGAGGGTCGGGTGCAGGCCTGGGCGGTCGGGTCCGGCGGCGGCGGCGACGCCGCTGCCCGGCTGAAGCGAGCCGCCGAGGACGGCGTACCGGTGGTGGTCGACGCCGACGCCCTGGCCGAGCTCGACCAGCTCGACCAGCTCGGCGACGACCGGCCACCGATGCTCCTCACCCCGCACGCCGGCGAGCTGGCCCGGCTCGTCGGCGCCGACCGGGACGACGTCGAGGCCCGCCGGCTGCACCACGCACGGACGG
>DASTVO010000203.1:0-7681 GCA_035759075.1 Actinomycetes bacterium | reverse complement strand
CTGGCCTACGTGAAGGAGCGGCGCACCGACGCCGACGGCGCAGCCATCCTGGAAGAGGCGCTCGCCAAGCTCCGCGGCAACTGAGCCCGACCCCGGGCGTTCCCGCGGGGCCGCACCTCGCCGCGTACCCGCACCTCGCCGCGTACGAAGATCGTTTGCGACGTTCGGTCGAGATCGACGCGTGTCGCGGCGGCGAGTCGTCGCACAACGTCGCAAACGATCAAGAAACCGTGGCGGTACGCGGCCTGGTTGCGGGGTCACGCCACCGGGGGAGCGGTCCCGTCGACGAGCAGGTCGGCCCGGTCCCGGGTGCCGTCAGCCGCGAAGTGCTCGGCCTCCCGGTCGGCCCATCGCACCCACTCCTCGCGCAGCGCCTCGCCGTCGCGGGCGATGCCGCGGGTCAGCCGCAGGTCGGCCGGCGCCTCCACCCACAGCCGCAGCGAGGCCCACGGGTCGACCGGTGACGCGGCCGAACCGACGCCCTCCACCACGAGCACGCCGGGCACCGGAACGTCGACCCACCGGTCGAAGCGGCCGGCGTGCCAGTCGTAGACCTGGTAGCGCCCCGGCCGGCCGGCCGCGAGCGGCTCCAGCACCTGCCGGCTCAGCCGGTCCCAGACGTCCTCCGCGAGCCCCGACCATCCCGCGTACAGGTCGTCCATGTGCACGACCTCGGCCGGGCAGCCGTACGCGGCGAACGACTGCACCAGCCGGTCCGCCGCGGTCGTCTTGCCCGACCCGGCCGGGCCGTCGACGACCACCAGCCGCACCTCGCCGAGGCGCGGCGGCCCGGCGAGCACCTGCTCGACGGCCGACCCGGTGTCCAGCGGCTGCGGCCGCCGGCCCTCAGCGGTCATGCGTCAGTGCGGCGACCGCCGCCTCGACGTCGTCGCGGTCGTTGTAGAGGTGGAAGGACGCGCGCACCCGGCCCGCCCGCACCGACGTGGTGATCCCCGCCGCCCGCAGCCGGCCGGCGGCGTCCGGGGCGTCCACCGACACGATCGCCGAGCCCTGCGGCGGACGGCCCAGCCCGGAGAGGAAGGCGTCGGCGAGCCCGACGGTGTGCCGCCGCACCGCCTCGCCGTCGAGGTCGGCCAGCAGCTCGAGCGCCGGCGCGGCACCGACGAAGCTCAGCCAGGCCGGCGAGGTGTCCAGCCGCCGGGCGTCCGGGCTCAGCCGCAGCGGTGACCCGTAGACCGAGGACCAGATGTCCTCGCCCGCGTACCACCCGGCGGCCGACGGCGTCAGCCCCCCGAGGTGCTCCGGGCGCACGGACAGGAAGGCGACCCCGCGCGGCGAGAGCAGCCACTTGTACGCGGCGCAGACGGTGTAGTCCACGGCCGAGCAGTCCAGCGGCAGCCAGCCGCAGGACTGCGTGATGTCCAGCAGCACCCGGGTGCCGTGCGCGGCAGCGGCCGCGGTCAGCGCGTCGACGTCGACGGCGCGGCCGTCGGCCGACTGCACCGCGCTCACCGCCACCAGGTCGACCGAGCCGTCCACCGACGCGACCAGCTCCTCGAGCGGCACCTCCCGGACCGCGACCCCGCGCGGCTGCTGGGCCAGGAACGGGAACATCACCGAGGTGAAGTCGCCCGAGGCGAGCAGCACCGAGGCGTCGTCGGGCAGGGCGGCCGCGACGTAGGACACCAGACCGGACACGGTCGCGCCGACGGCCACCGTCGCGGGGTCGACCGCGGCCAGCCGGGCCCAGGCGGTCCGGGCCCGCACGACGTCGGGGTCGAAGTCCTGCGGCTGGGCCCGGCCGTGCCGCCAGGCGTCGACCGCGGCGGCCACCGCGTCCGCGGCCGCCCGGGGCGGGAGCCCGATCGACGCCGTGTTGAGGTAGCCGGCGCCGGCGTCGAAGTGGGCTCGCCAGGAAGAGGTCACGGGCCCGGAGGGTAGCCGGGACGGGGTTCCGGCGACGCCGGACCAGCCCGTCGCACGGTGCCCGCGCGGCTAGGTGCCGGCCTCACTTACTCCTGACCTCACCGGGGCAGGAAGGTTGGGCCGAGTGGATCAGCGGCAGCTTCTCCTCCGAGGCGGGTGGTCGGCGTGACGGTTACTGACACTGGGCGGGCACAGGCGCCGGAGGAGGCCGAGGCCGTCGTCCACATCCTCTGGATCAACGCCGGGCTCTCCTGCGACGGGGACTCGGTGGCGCTGACCGCGGCCACCCAGCCCAGCATCGAGGAGATCGCCCTGGGCGCCCTGCCCGGTCTGCCGAAGATCGCCGTCCACTGGCCGCTGATCGACTTCGAGTGCGGGCCCGAGCAGGGCGCCGACACGTTCATCGAGTGGTTCCACAAGGCCGACCGCGGCGAGCTGGAGCCCTTCGTGCTCGTCATCGAGGGGTCCATCCCCAACGAGGCGATCAAGAAGGAGGGCTACTGGTGCGGCTTCGGCAACAACCCGGACACCGGGCAGCCGATGACCACCAGCGAGTGGCTGGACCGGCTGGCCCCCAAGGCCACGGCCGTGCTCGCCGTCGGGACCTGTGCGACCTACGGCGGCATCCACGCGATGGAGGGCAACCCCACCGGCGCGATGGGCGTGCCCGACTACCTGGGCTGGAACTGGAAGTCCAAGGCCGGCCTGCCGATCGTCTGCGTGCCCGGCTGCCCGATCCAGCCGGACAACCTGTCGGAGACGATCGTCTACCTGCTCCACCAGGTGAACGGCCAGGCGCCGATGATCCCGCTCGACGACGCGCTGCGGCCGCGGTGGCTGTTCGGGGCCACGGTGCACGAGGGGTGCGACCGCGCCGGCTACTACGAGCAGGGTGAGTTCGCCACCGAGTACGGCTCGCCGAAGTGCATCGTCAAGCTCGGCTGCTGGGGCCCGGTCGTGAAGTGCAACGTCCCGAAACGCGGCTGGATGAACGGCATCGGTGGCTGCCCGAACGTCGGTGGCATCTGCATCGGCTGCACGATGCCCGGCTTCCCGGACAAGTTCATGCCGTTCATGGACGAGCCGCCCGGCAGCAGGGTCTCGACCGCCGGCAGCAGGGCCTACGGCGGCCTCGTCCGGCGGCTCCGCGGGATCACGATGCACACCGTCGACGAGGAGCCGAAGTGGCGGCACACCGGTCGCGAGCTGACGACCGGCTACAAGGCGCCGTGGGCCTCGCGCTGACCCACCCCTGACCCGACCCCAGACACTCCGAGGAAAGACGGGACATGGCCACCACGCAGACAGAGCGACCGAGCATCGAGCAGACCGGCCTCACCGAGATGGCCTGGGACCCGATCACCCGCATCGTCGGGAGCCTGGGGATCTACACGAAGATCGACTTCAAGAACAAGACCGTGGCCGAGTGTCACAGCACGTCGTCGGTGTTCCGCGGCTACAGCATCTTCATGAAGGGCAAGGACCCGCGGGACGCGCACTTCATCACCAGCCGCATCTGCGGCATCTGCGGTGACAACCACGCCACCTGCTCGGTCTACAACCAGAACATGGCGTACGGCGTGCAGCCGCCGCACCTCGGTGAGTGGATCCTCAACCTCGGCGAGGCCGCCGAGTACATGTTCGACCACAACATCTTCCAGGAGAACCTGGTCGGGGTCGACTACTGCGAGAAGATGGTCAGGGAGACCAACCCCGGGGTGCTCGCCAAGGCGGAGAAGACCGAGGCACCGCACGCCGGTGACCACGGGTACCGGACGATCGCCGACATCATGCGGTCGCTGAACCCGATCGAGGGCGAGTTCTACCGCGAGGCGCTGCAGGTCAGCCGGTCCACCCGCGAGATGTTCTGCCTGATGGAGGGCCGGCACGTCCACCCCTCGACCCTGTACCCGGGCGGCGTCGGCACCGTGGCCAGCATCCAGCTCTTCACCGACTACCTGACCCGGCTGATGCGCTACGTCGAGTTCATGAAGCGCGTCGTCCCCATGCACGACGACCTGTTCGACTTCTTCTACGAGGCGCTGCCCGGCTACGAGAAGGTCGGCCAGCGCCGGGTCCTGCTCGGCTGCTGGGGCAGCCTCAACGACCCGGAGCACTGCGACTTCAGCTACGAGCGGATGACCGACTGGGGCCGGAAGATGTTCGTCACCCCCGGCGTCGTCGTCGACGGCAAGCTCGTGACGACCGACCTGGTCGAGATCAACCTGGGCATCCGGATCCTGCTCGGGTCCTCGTACTACAAGGACTGGGACGACCAGGAGATGTTCGTGACCCGGGACCCGCTCGGGAACCCGGTCGACCGGCGGCACCCGTGGAACCAGCACACGATCCCGCAGCCGCAGAAGCGGGACTTCTCCGACAAGTACAGCTGGACGATGTCGCCGCGCTGGTTCGACGGCACCGACCACCTCGCCCTCGACACCGGCGGCGGCCCGATCGCCCGCCTGTGGTCGACAGCGCTCGCCGGCCTGGTCGACTGCGGCTACGTGCAGGCCACCGGCCACAGCGTCGTGATCAACCTGCCGAGGACCGCGCTCAAGCCCGAGGCGCGCTTCGAGTGGAAGATCCCGAAGTGGAGCAACGCGATCGAGCGCAACCGGGCCCGCACCTACTTCCAGGCGTACTCCGCCGCGGTCGCGCTCCACTTCGTCGAGAAGGCGCTGGCCGAGGTGCGGGCCGGGCGGACCAAGACCTGGGAGCCCTTCGAGGTGCCCGAGAACGCGATCAGCTGCGGCTTCACCGAGGCCGTCCGCGGCGTCCTCTCCCACCACATGGTCATCCGGGACGGCAAGATCGCCAACTACCACCCGTACCCGCCGACCCCGTGGAACGGCAGCGTCCGCGACCACTACGGCACCCCCGGCCCCTACGAGGACGCGGTGCAGAACACCCCGATCTTCGAGGAGAACAAGCCGGAGAACTTCAAGGGCATCGACATCATGCGCGCGGTCCGCAGCTTCGACCCGTGCCTGCCGTGCGGGGTGCACATGTACCTCGGCGACGGCAACGTGCTGAAGAAGATGCACTCGCCGACGATGATGAACCAGGTCTGAGGCGGGGCCGATGAGCACACCGCACGGCCCCCGCGAGGTCGGGGGACGGATCGAGACGCTCCTCGACGAGCTCTCGACCGCCGACCCGGCAGTGCGGGCCCGCAGCGAGGAGCTGGTGCGGCTGCTCGCGCAGATGTACGGGCAGGGGCTGGAGCGGGCGGTCACGGTGCTGCGCGACGGCGGGCCGTCCGGCCAGGCGATGCTCGACCAGGTGGCGGCCGACCCGCTGGTGTCGGCCCTGCTGGCGCTGCACGGGCTGCACCCGATGGGGGTCGAGCAGCGCGTCAACCGTGCGCTGGACGAGGTCCGGCCGTACCTCGGCTCGCACGCCGGCGGGATCCAGCTGCTCGGCATCGACGGCGAGGGGGTCGCCCGGCTGCGGCTCGAGGGCAGCTGCGACGGGTGCCCGTCGTCGCTGATGACCGTGAAGAACGCGGTCGAGGGTGCGGTCGCCGACGCCGCCCCGGAGCTCACCGGCATCGAGGTGGAGGGGGTCGCCGAGCCGTCGGCGAGCAGGGGAGAGGGGCTGCTGCAGATCCAGCCCTACTCGCCCTACCGCGACGCCGAGTGCCCCGTCCCGGCGGGACAGCAGTGACGAGCGCCCCCAGCCGCAACCCGCTCCGGCGCGTGCTCGACGCGCCACCGCCCGCACCGGCCGAGGAGCGCTGCGAGCTGTGCGCCGTGCCCATCGGGCCCGACCACGGCCACGTGGTCGACCTGCACAACCGCCAGCTGATGTGCGGCTGCCGGCCGTGCACCCTGCTCTTCACCCGCTCCGGCGCCGGCGGCGGCCGCTACCGGGCCGTGCCCGATCGGGTGCTGAAGGACCCGGCGCTGACGCTGACCGACCTGGACTGGGAGACGTTGCAGATCCCGGTCGGGATGGCGTTCTTCTTCCGCAACTCCTCCATGGGCAGGGTGGTCGCGTTCTACCCCAGCCCGGCCGGCGCCACCGAGAGCGAGCTCTCGCTGTCCACCTGGGAGGACGGCCTGGGCCGCAGCCGGCTGGCCGCCGAGCTGGAGGACGACGTCGAGGCCCTGCTGGTCCGCAGGTCGCGTACCGCGCCGGCCGAGGACCGCTACGACGTGTTCCTCGCGCCCATCGACGCCTGCTACGAGCTCGTCGGCAGGGTCCGGGCCCACTGGCGCGGCTTCGACGGCGGCTCCGAGGCGTGGGCGGCCATCGACGAGGTGTTCGACCGGCTGCGCGCGGCTGCGCGTGACGTCGTGGGCGGTACGCGGTGACGGAGCTGCAGTTCGAGTGCCTCGGTGTCCGGGTGGACCGGCACGCCGCGGCCCCGACACTGCTGTTCGACCTGCGCGTCCAGGAGACGACCGGCGCCAAGGTCCACGCGCTGGTGCTGCGGACCCAGCTGCGGATCGAGCCGACGAAGCGCCGCTACTCGGACGAGGAAGCCGTGCGGCTGCACGACCTGTTCGGGGAACGGCCCCGCTGGGCGGACACCCAGCGGGCGATGCAGCTGGCCGCCGTCGACGTCGCGCTGCCCGGGTTCACCGGGCTCAAGGACGTCGCGCTGCCGGTGCCGTTCACGTACGACCTGGAGCTCGCGTCCACGCGGTACCTGCACGCGCTCGGTGACGGCGACGCGCCGCTGCTGCTGCTGTTCAGCGGGACCGTCTTCTACGCCGGGGGCGCCAACGGCCTGCAGGTGGCGCAGGTGCCGTGGGACCGCGAGGTCTCGGTGCGGCTGCCGGCCGCCACCTGGCGGGAGATGATGGACCTCTACTTCCCGGACTCCGCCTGGCTGCGGCTGCGCACCGCCACCGTCGACGCGCTCGGCCGGTTCAAGAGCCGCGAGGCGCTGGCCACGTGGGACGAGACGCTGGAGCGGCTGCTCAAGCAGGCGGGGGAGGCGCCGTCGTGACGGCCCGCACCCGCAGCCGGACCGGCGCGCCGCGCCCGGCGACGGTGACCGAGGCGTTCCGCGCCGCCACCCAGGTCGCCGACGCGGTGCTGTTCGAGGGCTACGTGCTCTACCCGTACCGCGCGAGCGCCCGCAAGAACCAGCTGCGCTGGCAGTTCGGCGTCCTCATGCCGCCGGGCTACGGGGCGGGCACCGGTGAGCACTCCGCCAGCCGCACCGAGTGCCTGCTCGACCCGCGCGACGGCGCGACCGTGCACGTGCGGGTCCGGTTCCTGCAGGCGCAGCGCCGCGACGTGGAGGCCCGCGACGCCGTCGGCTTCCAGCCCGTCCCGGTCCTGAGCCTGAGCGACCGCGAGGTGGTCGCCTGGGACGAGGGCGTGGTGCACGAGGAGGAGGTCGACGTCGACCTCGCCCGGGTGCTGGCGCACGGCAGCGAGCACGTGCTCACTGTGCCGGCCGGCCGGGACACCGAGGACGTCCTCGACGACGGGGACGTGGTGGGCCGGCTGGTGCGCCGGCGCGAGGAGCTGCGGGCCCGGCTGTCGCTGTCGGCGGAGCGGCTCGAAGGGCCCTACGGAGTGGTCCGGCTGCGGCTCGACCTGGCCAACCTCACCGCGTACCGGCCCTCGCGCGGCAGCGACGTCGACCGCGCGGACGCCCTGCGGCACGCCCTCGTCGCCGCCCACCTGCTGGTCGGGCTGGGCGACGCCGCGTTCCTGTCGCTGCTCGAGCCTCCCGAGTGGGCCCGGCCGGCGGTCGAGGGCTGCGTCAACGAGCACACCTGGCCGGTGCTGGTCGGGGCGGGCGACCGGCACGACGTCGTGCTGTCGTCGC
>DASTVO010000202.1:0-4669 GCA_035759075.1 Actinomycetes bacterium | reverse complement strand
TCCGGCGCGACGACGACCGGCACCACGGGGGGCCCGGGCGGTACAGGTGACATCCTGTCCTTCCCGCGCCGGCGAGGTTGACCGGCGCGACGGCTCGCACGCGACAGTAGGAGCGGCCCGGGTGACGGTCAAGGACGGGTTCGTCCTGGTTCGTCCCACCCGTGCCCGGTCAGCCGGCCGGTACCTCCACCGCGATCTCGCCGCCCAGGCGGGCGCCGCCGGTCAGCTCGAGCCCGTCCCCGGACCAGAACCGGCCCGGGTCGTACCAGCCGGGCCGGCGCCCCGGCGCGAGCAGCCCCATCGACTCGTAGGTCAGCGCGACCACCTCGGCGCAGAAGGCCGTCTCCAGACCGGCGGCCGCGGCGTCCTCGTCGTCCGCGCGGGTGCGAGCGCGCCGGCGGGCCGCCGGCACCCGGCTGCGCAGGCGGGCCGGCACCCGGCTGCGCAGCCACCCGGACGCCAGCCGGGCCGTCGACGGGAACGGCGTGCCGTCGAGGCGGGCGATCGTCGTGAGCAGCGCGTCCTCCATCTCCGGCGTCACGTCGGGCTGCAGCTGGCGCAGCCAGGCCCGCTGGCCGTACCTGCGGCCCCACGTCACCACGGCGTCGTGCAGGTCGTGCAGCTGCACGCCGCGGTGGTGACCGCCCGCCCACAGGTCGGGCAGCGACCTCCCGAGCTCGGCGTGCCACATCAGCGGTGGCATGTCGTCGAGGACCACCGACATCCCGACGTGGTTCACGGGGCTGTTGGTCGTGAGCTGGATCGCCCGGTCGGCGGCGCTGCGTCCGCGGAACAGCCACACGTCTCCGGTCCGGGTGAGGTCGACCGCCTGAGGGAGGGTCAGCGGCGAGCGGGGAGAACGCGGCGTCGGCACGCCGGCCAACCTAGGGGGCGCCGGCCGGTGATGCGGCTAACCTCCCGCGCATGAGGTGGTGGAAGGTGCTCGGCCTGGCCGGCGTGGTCGGCGTCGCGGCGACCGGGGCGGTGGTGGCGCGGGCGGAGCGGCGTCGGCGCGCCTACACAGCCGACGAGGTGCGCGAACGGCTGCACGCCCGGCACGCGGACGCCGCAACCACCTCCCAGGCAGACGGCCGGAAAGACCCTGGCGAACCGCCGGAATCGGCGTAATCTGTCTGCGTCGCGACAGAAGTCCACCCAGCCATCGGGAGTGCCATGACGGCGGCGACCGAGGCGCGTCCGGCGTACGAGGCGTTCTCGCACGAGGCGCTCCTCTACGAGTCCCCTGCCGAGTTCCTCGACGAGACGAGCCACTTCGTCCGAGAAGGTCTCGACCGCGACGAGGCGATCCTGGTCGCGGTCACCGGTGAGCGGTCCCGCTGGATGCGTGAGTTCTTCGGCGGCGAGGACGACGTGCAGATCGTCGACATGGCCCAGCTCGGCGCCAACCCGGCGCGCATCATCCCGGCCTGGCAGGAGTTCCTCGACCACAATCTCGCGCAGGGCCGCGACGTCCGGGGCATCGGCGAGCCGGTCTGGGCCGGCCGCAGCCCGGCCGAGCTCGCGGAGTGCCAGCAGCACGAGTCGCTGCTGAACCTGGCGTTCGGCGACGGGCCCGGCTGGCGGCTGCTCTGTCCGTACGACGTCCGTGGGCTGCCGGGCAGCGTGATCGACGAGGCCCGCGCCACCCATCCGCGCGTCCTCGCCTCCGGTGACTTCGTCGACAGCGCGACCTACCACCCGGACTCGCCGCTGCGGGCGCTGCGCCGGGAGCCCTTGCCGCCGCCCGCCGAGCCGCCCACCGAGCTGGCCTTCACCGCCGGGGAGCTGGCCTCCGTGCGCCGGCTGGTCAGCCGGCGCTGCGAGGAGCTCGGGCTGCACGCCTCCGCCGCGGAGGACCTCGTGCTCTCGGTCGACGAGATCGCGGCCAACAGCCTGCTGCACGGCGGCGGCCGCGGGGTGCTGCGGGTGTGGGCCGACGGCGACCACCTGATCTGCGAGGTCAGCGACGACGGCGTGATCCGCAACCCGCTGGTCGGCCGGGAGCGGCCCTCCCTGGACCGCACGGGCGGCCGGGGGCTGTGGCTGGCGAACCAGCTCTGCGACCTGGTGCAGGTGCGCTCGGGCGCGAGCGGCACGGTCGTCCGGCTGCACGCGCGGATCGCCTAGCCCGTCCCGCGCCGTGCCGGGCTGGTGCTCTCGCGCCGACTGGTCCGTGACAGGGACCCGCCGCGGCGGCATGATCGCCTGCGAGGGCATGAGGGCAGCGAGGAGGCCGCGTGGAGTTCGTGTCGCCGACGTCGTGGAGCGACGCCCTGGCGGCGCGCGCCGAGCACCCGGGCGGGGTGCCGGTGGCCGGCGGAACCGACGTCATGGTCGAGCTGAACTTCGACCGGCACCGGCCCGACGCGCTCATCGACCTGACCCGCGTGCCGGAGCTGACGCAGTGGTCCCGCCTGGAGGACGGCGGCGTGCGGCTCGGTGCCGGCGTGACGTACGCGCGGGTGATGTCCGAGCTCGCGGAGCTGGCCCCCGGGCTGGCGATGGCGTCCCGGACCGTCGGCTCCCCGCAGATCAGGGTCCGGGGCACGGTGGGGGGCAACCTCGGCTCGGCGTCACCCGCGGGGGACGCCCACCCCGTGCTGCTCGCGGTCGGGGCGACGGTCGAGGTCGAGTCGGCCGCGCGTGGCGCGCGCAGCATCCCGGTCGCCGAGTTCTTCACCGGGGTCAAGAAGTCCGCGCTCGCGCCGGACGAGCTCATCGCGGCCGTCCGGCTCCCGCCGACACGGGGCCCGCAGCAGTTCGCGAAGATCGGCACCCGCAACGCGATGGTCATCGCGGTGACCTCGTTCGGGCTGGCGCTGCACCCCGACGCCGGCCGGGTCGGGGCCGCGATCGGCTCGGCCGCACCCACCCCGCGCACCGCGCCTGCCGCGGAGCAGTTCGCCGCAGACGCCCTGTCCGGTCTCTGGGAGCGGCGCGCGCAGCTGCCCGAGGGGGTCGCCGACCGGTTCGGCGAGCTGGTGGCGGCCGCGGCGCAGCCCATCGACGACGTCCGCGGGACCGCGGACTACCGGCGGCACGCGCTGTCGGTGCTCGCCCGCCGGACCCTCGGCTGGGCCTGGGACGACTACCGGAAGGCGGCCTGACCCGGTGCGCATCGAGCTGACCGTCAACGGCGAGCGGCGCCAGGCCGACGACGTCTGGGAGGGCGAGAGCCTGCTCTACATGCTGCGGGAGCGGCTCGGGCTGCCCGGGTCGAAGAACGCCTGCGAGCAGGGGGAGTGCGGGTCCTGCTCGGTCTACCTGGACGGTGACGTGGTGTGCGCCTGCCTGGTGGCCGCCGGGCAGGCGCAGGGCCGCGAGGTCGTCACCGTCGAGGGCCTCGCCGACGGGGCCGACCTGCACCCGGTGCAGCAGGCGTTCCTCGACGCCGGTGCGGTGCAGTGCGGCTTCTGCACGCCGGGTCTGGTCGTGGCGGTCCACGACCTGCTCGCCCGGTCGCCGCGGCCCGACGACGCCGAGGTCCGGGAGGCGCTGGCCGGGAACCTGTGCCGCTGCACCGGCTATGAGGCGATCCTCGACGCGGTCCGCGACGCGGCCGGGAGGCTGACGTGACCGAGCTGGTCCTCGACGGGGCCGCGGTGGTGACGATGGACGCGGCCCGGACCGAGCACTCCACCGCGTACGTGGTCGTGCGCGAAGGCCGGGTGCACACCGTGGCCGCCGGGAGGGCTCCGCAGGACGTACGCGGCGCGGCCGGACGGGTGGTCGACGCGACCGGCTGCCTGCTGACCCCCGGGCTGGTCAACACCCACCAGCACCTCTACCAGTGGGCCACCCGCGGGTACGCCCAGGACTCCACGCTCTTCCAGTGGCTCACCGAGCTCTACCCGGTGTGGGCCGGTCTCGACGAGGAGGTGGTCCGCGCCGCGTCGGCGGCGGCCCTGGGCTGGATGGCGCGCACCGGCTGCACCACGAGCACCGACCACCACTACGTCTTCCCCCGCGAGGGTGGCGACCTGCTCGGCGCGGAGGTGTCCTCGGCCGCCGCGGTGGGTGTCCGGTTCCACCCGACCCGCGGCTCGATGGACCTCGGTGCCCGCCACGGCGGTCTGCCGCCGGACTCCGTCGTCGAGGACCTCGACGCGATCCTGCGTGACACCGAGGACGCGATCGCCCGTTTCCACGACCCGCGGCCCGGCGCGATGGTGCGGGTGGCGGTCGCACCGTGCTCGCCGTTCTCCGTCACGGACAAGCTGATGACGGAGGCGGCGTCGCTCGCGCGCCGGCACGGGGTGCGGCTGCACACCCACCTGGCCGAGACGCTGGACGAGGAGGACTTCTGCCGCGAGCGGTTCGGTGCCTCCCCGACGGAGTACGTCGAGTCGCTCGGCTGGCTCGGCGAGGACGTCTGGATGGCGCACGCGGTGCACCTCGACGACGCCGCCGTCGCGCGGTTCGCGGCCACCGGCACCGGCGTCGCGCACTGCCCGTCGAGCAACGCCCGGCTCGGCGCCGGCATCGCCCGGGCCCGCGACCTGCGTGCCGCCGGGGTGCCCGTCGGGCTCGGTGTGGACGGCGCCGCGTCCAACGAGGCCGGCAGCCTGCTGGAGGAGGCCCGGCACGCGGTCCTGTTCGCCCGGGCGCGGGGTGGCCCGGGCGCCCTCACCGTGCGCGACGCGCTGGAGATGGCGACGATGGGTGGGGC
>DASTVO010000201.1:0-5708 GCA_035759075.1 Actinomycetes bacterium | reverse complement strand
GGCCGAACAGCCAGGATTGGAGGCGTCCTGAGCCAGGTCTACGCTCACCAACGCATCCGATGTCGCGGAAACGGGACCGGAGACGACGGAGCCCCGCCGTCCACGAGGGGACGACGGGGCTCGCCGTGACGCGGGTCAGGCGTACGCGGGGGAGGTCAGGCCTCCGGGACCACCTCGACGGAGACGGTCGCCGCGACCTCGGGGTGCAGGCGCACCGTGACCTGGTGGGCGCCGACGGTCTTGATCGGCTGCCCGACCTCGACGCGGCGCTTGTCCAGCTCCGGGCCGCCTGCCTTGCTGACCGCGGCGACCACGTCGGCGACCGTGACGGCGCCGAAGAGCCGGCCGCCCGCGCCGGCGCGCACCGGCAGTGTGACCTTGAGACCCTCGAGGGAGCCCTTGATCTCCTGGGCCTGCCCCAGGTCGCGGACCTCGCGGACCTCGCGGCCCCGCTTGATCGAGCTGACCTGCTTCTCGCCGCCGCGGGTCCAGCGGATCGCAGCGCCGCGCGGGACGAGGTAGTTGCGGCCGTAGCCGTCCTTGACCTCGACGACGTCGCCGGGACCGCCGAGGCCGGAGACCTCCTGGGTGAGGATGAGCTTCATGGTGTCGGCTCCCCTCAGCGCGCGGTGCTGGTGTAGGGCAGCAGCGCCATCTCACGGCTGTTCTTCACGGCCGTGGCGACGTCACGCTGGTGCTGGGTGCAGTTGCCGGTGACCCGACGCGCGCGGATCTTGCCGCGGTCGGAGATGAACTTCCGCAGCAGCCCGGTGTCCTTGTAGTCCACGTAGGAGATCTTCTCCTTGCAGAACACGCAGACCTTCTTCTTGGGCTTGCGGGGCGGTGGCTTGGCCATCGTGGTGCTCCAGTTCCTGGATGCCCGGCGGGTAGGCCGGGATGGTCAATCGGATGGGTGGTCTGTCAGAAGGGGGGCTCGTCGTTGGTGCCGGGGGCGTTCCAGCCCCCCGCACCGCCCGAGCCGCCCGAGCCGCCGGTCCCGGCGCCGGCCGGGGTGGCGGAGGCCCACGGGTCGTTGTCGGCCTGCTGGCCGCCGCCGAAGCCGCCGCCCCCGCCGCGCTGGGTCTTGACGACCTTCGCGGTGGCGTTGCGCAGGCTGGGGCCGACCTCGTCGACCTCGACCTCGTACACCGTGCGCTTCTCGCCCTCCTTGGTCTCGTAGGACCGCTGCTTGAGCCGGCCCTGCACGATCACGCGCATGCCGCGCTGGAGGGACTCCGCGACGTTCTCGGCGGCCTGGCGCCAGACGTTGCAGGAGAGGAAGAGGCTCTCGCCGTCCTTCCACTCGTTGGTCTGCTTGTCCAGGAACCGCGGCGTCGAGGCGATGCGGAACTTCGCCACGGCTGCCCCGCTGGGGGTGAAGCGCAGCTCGGGGTCGTCGACGAGGTTGCCGACGAGGGTGATGACGGTGTCGCCTGCGGCCATGGTGGCTCCCCTGGGACGTCGAGACGGACTGGGTCGGGACTAGCGCTGGTCCGGGCGCATGACCTTGGTGCGCAGCACGGCCTCGTTGAGGTTGAGCTGGCGGTCGAGCTCCTTGACCGTGGCGGGTTCGGCCTGCAGGTCGATGACCGCGTAGATGCCCTCGGACTTCTTGGCGATCTCGAAGGACATCCGGCGACGGCCCCAGATGTCGACCTTCTCCACGTTGCCGCCGTCCTTCTTGACGACGGACAGGAACTGGTCGATCGCGGGTGCGACGGTGCGCTCCTCGACATCGGGGTCGAGGATCACCATCAGCTCGTAGTGACGCATGCGGACAACCCACCTCCTCTGGACTCGGCGGCCACGGTCTCTCCGTGGCAGGAGGGCTACTGCGTCTGCGCAGTGTCTGCGTCGGAACCGGCCACAGGGGGCCGGCGCCAGCGAGCAGGGTACCGGCCAGCGGCAGGGGACCGGAAATCGTCGTCCACAGGGTCGGCTCCCCGCGACGCCGTCGGACCCCGGTCGTAGTGTCGGAGACGTGACCACTGTCCGCATCGGGGCCCACGTCGACCAGTCCGACCCGCTCGCCGAGGCCCGCGCCAGGGGCGCCGACCTGGCCCAGTTCTTCCTGGGCGACCCGCAGGGGTGGAAGGGCCCCAAGGTCGAGTACGCGGGGGGAGCAGCTGCCCTGCGCGCCGACGCAGAGGAAGCCGGCGTCGACCTCTATGTGCACGCGCCCTACGTGCTGAACGTGGCCACCTCGAACAACCGCATCCGCATCCCGAGCCGCAAGCTGCTCGAGCAGCACGCCCGCGCCGCCGCCGAGGTCGGCGCGAAGGGGCTGATCGTGCACGGCGGGCACGTCCTGGCCGGCGACGACCCGGAGAGCGGCTACGACAACTGGGCCAAGACCTTCGAGCGGTTCGAGGCGCCGCTGCCGGTGCTGATCGAGAACACCGCCGGCGGCGGCAACGCGATGGCCCGCCGGCTGGACCGGGTCGGCCGCCTGTGGGAGGTGCTCGACGACCGGTGCGACGCCGACCAGATGGCGCTCGTCGGCTTCTGCCTGGACACCTGCCACGCGTACGCCGGCGGCGAGGACCTCGCGGGGCTCGTCGACCGGGTGAAGGCGGTCACCGGTCGGGTCGACCTGGTGCACGCCAACGACTCCCGCGACGCGTTCGACTCCGGTGCCGACCGGCACGCGAACCTGGGCGCCGGGTCGATCCCGGGTGACGAGATCGTCGCGGTGGTGGCGGCGGCCGGCGCACCGGTCGTGGTCGAGACCCCCGGCGGCACCGCCGGCCAGGAGGCCGACATCGCGTACCTGCGCGAACGGCTGCCCGGCTAGGACGCCAGGGCTCAGTCGGCGGAGCGGCTCGCCGGGAGCGGGCCGGTGCTCCCGGCCGCGGCGTCCGGAGCGACGCCGTCACGGACCCTTCGGATCATGGCCGTGAACGTCTCGAGGTCGCCGGCCTCGCCCACGGGGCCGGTCAGGTAGGTCTCGACGAGCTCGAGATGACCGGGCAGCGCCGCGGCCATGAGCTCGCGGCCGGACTCGGTGATCACCGCGTACGTCGTGCGCCGGTCCGTCGCGCACGCCTGCCGGCAGACCAGCCCACGCTCCTGGAGCCGGTCGACGACCCGGGTGACGCCGCTGGTGGTGACGGAGGTCTGGGCGGACAGGTCGGTCATCCGGAGCAGCCCCAGTGGCGAGCGGGCCAGTCGGATCAGCACCTCGAACTCGACCACGGATATCCCGTGCTCGGCCAGCTGCGCGCCGGCCTTGGCCAGCAGCGCGTGGAAGGACTCGGCGAGGAGTCCCATGACCGTGAGGCGGCCGTCGGCGAAGAGCGCGTCGAACGATGCCTCGCGCGGCTGGGTGGCCTGGTCTGTCACGGCGCCTATCCTACATCCACTTGACAGCGGGAATGTTGAGAGTGCAATCTTTGCTGTAGCAATCACTGCACCGACCGTCCCGGACCGGTGCCCACCGCTTCAGGGAAGGACACCCGACATGACCACCTCCGAGACCGCCCCCCAGACCGCCTCCCAGGTCGCCGAGGAGCAGTCCGCCGAGAACGCCTCCACGGCCGGCCTGCGGGTCGTCGACGGCGTGGCGCTGCCCGCCGCCGGCACCTACGTGCTCGACCCGACCCACACCCGGATCGGCTTCGTCGCCCGTCACCTGATGGTGACCAAGGTGCGCGGCAGCTTCGGCGAGTTCACCGGCAGCATCACCGTCGGCGAGGACGCCAAGGGCTCGACCGCCGAGGCCGTCATCAAGACCGCGTCGGTCGACACCGGCACCGCGG
Organism: Actinomycetes bacterium; assembly: GCA_035759075.1. Lineage (GTDB taxonomy): Bacteria > Actinomycetota > Actinomycetes > JACCUZ01 > JACCUZ01 > DASTVO01. The sequence continues at coordinate 1,950 of DASTVO010000201.1, read as the reverse complement.
ACCGCGACGCCCACCTGCGCTCCGACGACTTCTTCGCCTCCGAGACCTTCCCGGACATGACGTTCGGCAACGCTCGCGTCACCGGCCAGAAGGGCGCGTCCTTCACGGTCGTCGGCGACCTCACCATCAAGGACGTCACCCGCGAGGTCACCCTCGACGTCGAGCTCGACGGTGTCGCCAAGGACCCGTGGGGCAACGAGAAGCTCGCGGTCACCGCGACCACCGAGATCGACCGCGAGGACTTCGGCCTCACCTGGAACGTCGCCCTCGAGAGCGGCGGCGTGCTGGTCTCGAAGAAGGTTCGCATCGAGATCGAGGCGCAGGCCGCCCGCCAGGCCTGAGCCGCACCCGGCTTCCATGGCGTCGTGGTCGTCCCGACGGCCGTCTGGAGATCCACATCGACCACGGCGCCATGGAAGCGGGGCGGACGCGCGGCGGAGGTACGGCGCGGGCGGGGGCGCTCCGCCCGCTCGGTAGCCTCGACGCCCATGACCATCAGCGTGCGCGAGATCAGCCGTGCGGACCATCTCGCGTTCGTGGCGGAGCGCGCCGCCGAGACGTCGGTGAGCTTCCTGCAGTGCCCGTCCTGGGCCGAGGTCAAGAGCGAGTGGGGCGCGCAGAGCCTGGGCTGGTACGACGGTGACGGTGCCCTGGTCGGCGCCGGGCTGGTACTGCTGCGCCAGGTGCCGAAGGTCAAGAAGTTCCTGGCCTACCTGCCCGAGGGCCCGGTCATCGACTGGTCCGCCGACGACCTCGGCGGGTGGCTCGAGCCCATGGTCGAGCACCTGCGCTCGGCCGGTGCGTTCGGGGTGAGGATGGGCCCGCTCGTGGCCCGGCGCCACTGGTCGGCGGCGACCGTCAAGGCCGCGATCGCCGACGGCTCCGCGAAGCAGCTCGCCGACGTACCCCCGGACCACAGCGACCCGGTCGCCGACCGCGTCGCGAGCACCCTCGCCGCCATGGGCTGGCGGGCGCCGGCTGCCGACGAGGGGTTCTCCGCCGGACAGCCGCAGTACGTCTTCCAGGTGCCCCTGGCCGGGCGCACCGAGGATGAGCTGCTCAAGGGCTTCAACCAGCTGTGGCGCCGCAACGTGAAGAAGGCCGAGAAGGCCGGGGTGGAGGTCACGCTCGGCACCGAGGCCGACCTGCCGGCCTTCCACGAGCTGTACCTCGAGACCGCCGAACGAGACCACTTCACCGGGCGGCCGCTGTCGTACTTCCAGCGGATGTGGACCGCGATGCGCGGCGAGGACGAGGACCGCATCCGGCTCTACCTCGCCCGGCACGAGGGCGACCTGGTGGCGGCCACGACGCTGGTCCGCGTCGGCCGGCACGCCTGGTACTCCTACGGCGCCTCGTCGACGGCGAAGCGCGAGGTCCGCGGGTCCAACGCCGTCCAGTGGCGGATGCTGCGCGACGCGGCGGAGGCCGGCGCAGAGGTCTACGACCTACGCGGCATCACGAACACGCTCTCCGAGGACGACCCGCACTTCGGGCTGATCCAGTTCAAGCTCGGCACCGGCGGCGAGGCGGTCGAGTACCTCGGCGAGTGGGACCTCCCGCTGAACCGCTTGTTGTTCAAGGCCTTCGAGGTCTACATGGAGCGGCGCTGACGCCATGACCTTCACGCTGTACGTCGACGAGGAGCGCTGGCGCGCGCACCTGCGGTCGGTCGTCGACCGGACGCCCGGGATCGTGCCGGTGATGAAGGGCAACGGCTACGGCTTCGGCATCAGCCGGCTGGCCCGCGAGGCGCGCGACCTCGGCGTCGACACGGTGGCGATCGGGACCTTCGACGAGCTCGCCGCGGTGCGCGAGGAGTTCCCGGGCGACGTGCTGGTGCTCGCGCCCTCCTACCCGCGGCCGCTGGACGACGTGGGGCCGCACGTCGTGCAGACCGTGGCGCACGTGCAGACGCTGCGCTCGGGCCGCGGCGAGCGGGTCGTGCTC
>DASTVO010000200.1:0-7957 GCA_035759075.1 Actinomycetes bacterium | reverse complement strand
CGGGCGTCGTACATCGTCAGCAGCACGGTGGAGACGTGCAGCGACGGGTTGAGGTGCGCCTTCACCAGGTCGATGTTGCGCAACAGCTGGCCGACGCCCTCCAGGGCGTAGTACTCGCACTGGATCGGGATGAGCACCTCGGGTGCGGCGACCAGGGCGTTCACCGTGAGCAGCCCCAGGCTCGGGGGGCAGTCGATCAGGACGTAGTCGAGCCGGCTCTCCCGGTTGGCCTCGCACCAGGAGGCGTAGGCCGTCAGGGCCTTCTGCAGACGGGACTCGCGGGCGACCAGGCTCACCAGCTCGATCTCGGCACCGGCCAGGTCGATGGTGGCCGGCGCACACCACAGGCCCTCGATGCCCTCTACAGGCGCCACGACCTCGTGCAGGTCCCGCCCGTCGATGAGCACGTCGTACACCGACGGCACCTCGGAGTGGTGCTCGACTCCGAGCGCGGTGGAGGCGTTGCCCTGCGGGTCCAGGTCCACGACGAGGACCTCCGCCCCCTGCAGCGCGAGCGCGGCGGCCAGGTTCACGGTGGTGGTGGTCTTGCCCACCCCGCCCTTCTGATTGGCCACGGTGAGGACCCGGGTCTCGGCCGGTGCCGGCAGCGGGTCCCCCACCCGCCCGGCGAGCACCCGCAGGGCGGTCTCGGCGGCACGGGCGATGGGCGTGTCGTCGGCCGGCGCCGCGAGCCCGATGTCGTGCCCGTCCGTCACTGCGATCTCCTCCGCTGTGGTGGCGCCGCCGAGACGGGCCAGATGACCGAGACCAGTTCCGGCCGGGTCGTCGGTCAGGTCGTGGGCCCGGTTTCCAGGGTCGGCCCTCCCGGCCGTTTCACGTGAAACCTGCGTCGGCGTTTCACGTGAAACCTCGTCGCCGGACGATGTCCCGGGCGCCGGCCGGGCCAGTTCCACGCCACCCTCGGCGGCTGTTTCACGTGAAACGTCGACGTCCGCCGGACGCACCGCCCGGATGCCGGCCTCCAGCACGCGGGTCGGTGCAGCGTCGGAACCGGTCGCGGGAGGGCTCGCAGCGGCCCCGCCTGGGGAGACCCGGACGTCCTCTCCCGCAGACGGGGCCTGGCCGGGCGTGCCGGACGGCCACCCAAGTCCCGAGGCCCCGTTCCCACCCTCGACCGGGTCTGGCCATCCCAGCCCGCTGGCGACCCTCTTCTCAGTCTGCGTCGGCACAGAGGTGTCCTTCCTGTGGCACGCGGGAGCGCGAGGCGGCTGGATCGGAGGAGCGCTCTGCGGACGGGGGAGTCGTCGCGGCGCCGAGGGCGACCCTACGGCGCTCGTCCGGCGACACGCCAGCACATCCGATCCGGGTGGCGATGGCTGGCGCACCCATCGAACAGCTCACGCGCGGCGGTCCCGGCGCGGGCGGCGGTCGCCACCAGCCGGCCCGCGCCCGGTCCTCACGCTGACCAGACGTACCAGCGGCTGTACCAGATCGCCCCCCAGCTCGATGACCTCCCAGTGCACCGCACCGAGACGGCGCAGGGTGGTCACCGCCTCGGCCAGCTCCTGCTCGGCGCGCTCCCCCTTCATCGCCAGCAGCGCGCCGCCCGGCCGCAGCAGCGGCAGGCACCAGTTCGCGAGCCGGTCCAACGGGGCGACCGCGCGAGCCGTCACGACATCGGCCACCAGCACGCCCCGCATCTCCTCCGCACGGCCGCGGCGGACCTCGACGTTGGCCAGACCCAGCCGCTCGACAGCCTCGGTCAGAAAGGTGGTGCGGCGCAGCAACGGCTCGAGCAGGACGAGCCGTAGGTCGGGGCGCGCGATGGCCAGGACGAGCCCCGGCAGGCCGGCTCCGCTGCCGACGTCCACCACGAGAGCCGCCTCGGGAAAGGCGGGGGCCGCCGCCGCACAGTTCAGGACGTGCCGGTCCCACATCCGGTCGGCCTCCCGCGGGCCGACCAGCCCACGGAGCACCCCGTCGGTCCGCAGCAGCCGCTCGAGTTCCCGCGCCTGCTCCAGCCGGCTCCCGAACAGGACCTGTCCCGCGGTTTCACGTGAAACGTCGACGTCCCCGCCGTCGCCCGCCGTCACCTCACTGCGGAAGCACGACGACGCAGCGCCGCGGCTCCTCGCCTTCCGACTCACTGGTCAGCCCGGCCTCGGCCACCGCGTCGTGCACGATCTTGCGCTCGAACGGAGTCATCGGCTCCAGCCGGACCTTCTCCCCGGTCTCCCGCACGGTGGCGGCCGTGGTTCGGCCGAGCTCGGTCAGCACCGCGCGGCGACCCGCCCGGTAGCCGCCGATGTCGAGCATCAGCCGGCTCCGGTGCCCGGTCTGGGTCAGGACGGCCAGGCGGGTCAGCTCCTGAAGGGCCTCGAGCACGGTCCCGTCCGGACCGACCAGGTCCTGCAGGTCGCCGCCCACGATCGAGACCAGGGCGCGGTCCCGCTCGACGTCCATGTCGATGTCGCCGTCCAGGTCGGCGATGTCGAGCAGCTCCTCCAGATAGTCCGCAGCGATCTCGCCCTCGCGCTCGAGGTCAGGTGCCGCGTCGGCAGGCCGCGCGGCGGCAGGAGCCGACTCGGCGGACTCCGGAGCGTCGAGGCTCGCTGTCGTGCGCTCGTCTGTCTCTGGCTGGGACTGGGTCATCGCCGTTTCCTTCGCGGGTCGTCGTTCCGGGGCTGCCCCGGAGGGCCGGTCGAAAGCACACAGTCAGCGTTTGCGCTTTTTCTTGGGCTGCTGTCGCTGGCCACCGCCGCGCTGCGCCGGCCGGTCGGCGCCCTGTCCGTTCCCGCCGGCCCCGCCGTCGGACTCACCGTTCCCGGCGACCGAACCGGTCGCCCCGGCGCCGTTCGGTGCGGCGCCGTTCGCGGAGCCGGCGGCCGGCTGGTCGCCGCCGGGGGCCGGCGTGGAGGCGGTGGCATGGCGGGCCGCCTTCGCGGCGCGGCGCTGCTCCAGCGCCTCGGCGGCCGGCGACCCGGGGGACGGGTTGCGGCGGATCACGTAGAACTGCTGGCCCATCGACCAGAGGTTGGTGGTCAGCCAGTAGAGCAGCACGCCGACCGGGAAGTTGACGCCCGTGACGGCAAAGATCAGCGGGAAGACGTACAGCAGGATCTTCTGCTGCTGCGCGAACGGGTTGTCCATCGCGCTCGCCGGCATGTTCTTGCTCATCAGCTGCTTCTGCGTGATGAACGTCGTGGCGGACATCAGCACGATCATCACGGCGGTGACGATCTGCACGGTCGGGTCCTCGGCACCGAGGAAACGCTCGGAGATGTTGGCGCCCAGGATCGAGGCGTCCGCGGCCTGATCGGCCGCCCGGTCGGAGAGGAACTCCTTGCCGAGCGCCGGTTCCTTGCCGATGCCGTTGAGGACCTGGAAGAGGGCGAAGAAGATCGGCGCCTGGAGCAGGATCGGCAGGCAGCTGGCCAGCGGGTTGGTCCCGTTGTCCTTGTAGAGCTTCATCATCTCTTGCTGCTGCTTCTGCCGACTCTCCGGGTCGGTCTTGCCCTTGTACTTGGTCTGGATCTTCTTGATCTCCGGCTGCAGGATCTGCAGCCCGCGCTGGGCGTTGATCTGCTTGACGAACAGCGGGATGAGCAGGATCCGGATCACGACGACCAGGCCGACGATCGAGCCGCCCCAGGCCAGCCCGCTGGTCGGGTCCACGCCGATGTTCTTGAACAAGGTGTGGAACGCCACCATGATGCCGGTGACGACCCAGTAGAGGGGCTCGAGCAGCTGTGCGGTCACGTGTCGGCTCCCTGGGGCGCGCGTGAGATCGGGTCGGCGCCCGAGCGGTTGGACGGTGGGACCGGGTCGAGGCCACCCGGGTTCCACGGGTGGCAGCGGAGCAGCCGGCGGCCGGCGAGCAGCGGGCCTTTGAGCGGGCCGTGCGTTCGCACGGCCTCGACAGCGTACGCCGAGCACGAGGGGTAGAACCGGCAGCGCGGCCCCAGCAGCGGGGACACGAGCAGCTGGTAGGCGCGGATCGGCAGCACCAGCGCGGCCACCGCCAGCCGCCTCGCGACGAGCAGGACGCGGGTCATCGCGGCCCTCGGGACGCCAGCGCCCGCCCGACGGCCGCGTCGAGGTCGGCAGCGGAGGCGCCGGCGCTGGCCGGCAGTGCCCGCACGACCACTCGGGCACCCGCAGGCAGCTCCGGCAGACGGCGGGCAACCACGTGGCGCAGCCGGCGCTTGACCAGGTTGCGGGTCACCGCCGGGCCGACGGCGCGAGACACGACGAAGCCGACCCGCACCGGCGCAGGCGTGCTGCGCGCCGGAGAGGTCGTGGCGCCGGAGGGATCGGACGAGTCATCTCTGGTGTCGACGTGCACGACGACCAGCCCGTTCCCGCGCCGGCCACGGGCACCGCGCAGCGTCGCGGTGAAGTCCGCACGGCGCCGGAGCCGGGAACCGGCCGGAAGCACGTCGGTCAGGCCGAGAGCTTCGAGCGACCCTTGGAGCGGCGGGCAGCGATGATCGCGCGGCCCGCGCGCGTGCGCATCCGCAGGCGGAAGCCATGGGTCTTGGCCCGGCGGCGGTTGTTGGGCTGGAACGTGCGCTTGCTCACTCGTGGGCTCCCGGACCGGATGGCGTGCGGTGCGCGTCATGCGTACGCCCACCGTCTGTCTGTGGTGTCGTCCCCCGACGGGCGCAGGTCCACCGGCCCGACGCGGACCGCGCGTCGCGGGCAAGCCGCAGCAACCGTCGCTCGAGACGACCGGGTAACGGTACGGGCGTGGCCTGCTCGTGGTCAAACCCGGGCAGCCCGCGCCCCGCAGCCGCCCCCGGCGGCTGCGCAACCCGGCAGGGTGGCACGGCCGCGGAGACATCACCACGCGACACACCGGAGCAACCCCCGCCGGCATCGCGCTGGACCGCTCCGTACGCGGGGAAAATCTTCGCCGGGTTGTGGACAACCGCTTGCTGGGCCCACCGTCCCATTGTTAGCGTCTCGCCGGTCGTCGGGTCGTCCCGTCGGGTCGACCCCTGGTCGTCCGGCACAGACTTCTTCCCCGCCGACGCCTCCCGAAGCAGGGCAGAGGCCACGAACCGGCACACAGCGGGACAGCCTTTGCACAGGCTGTGGACGACGGTGTGGACGGCAAGGTCACGAGCACGACGGTGCGCTCCGGCGCGCGCGCTCCGCGCGCAGAGACGAGAGGGATGACCGGGTGACCGACGAGACCGTGACCACCGAGCTCGCGGCCGCCGGCGCCGCGCGCACCCCGGACCTCGACGAGGCGTGGGCCCGCGCCCTGGGCGTCCTCGAGGACACGGTCACCCCGCAGCAGCGGGCCTTCATCCGGCTGAGCCGGCTCGACGGCGTGGTCGGTGAGACCGCGCTGCTCTCGGTCCCGCACCAGTTCGCCAAGGACGTCATCGAGCAGCGGCTGCGCCAGGTCATCACCTCGGTGCTCACCGAGCAGATCGGGCACGACGTCCGGGTGGCCGTCGTGGTCGATCCCAGCCTGGACGGTGCTGCGCACGCCGCCGAGGAGACCCAGCCGGCGCCGGACGAGGTCGGTCCTGACGTCACGCAGCAGCACGGGCCCGACGGCTCGGCGACGCTTACCGAGCCGGAGGTGGCCCACGGCGAGGCGGCCGGCACCGGCCGGGAACCCGGACCGCGCCGGGAGAGCGAGCCGACCCGGCTCAACCCACGCTACCTGTTCGAGACCTTCGTGATCGGCTCGAGCAACAGGTTCGCCCACGCGGCGGCCGTGGCCGTGGCCGAGGCACCGGCCAAGGCCTACAACCCCCTGTTCATCTACGGCGACTCAGGTCTGGGCAAGACGCACCTGCTGCACGCCATCGGCCACTACGGCATGAGCCTCTACCACGGGGTCCGGGTGCGCTACGTGAGCTCCGAGGAGTTCACCAACGACTTCATCAACTCCATCCGGGACGGCCGGGCCGAGGGTTTCCGGCGCCGCTACCGCGATGTGGACATCCTGCTCGTCGACGACATCCAGTTCCTGGAGAACAAGGAGCAGACGCAGGAGGAGTTCTTCCACACCTTCAACACCCTGCACAACGCGAACAAGCAGATCGTGATCTCCAGCGACCGTCCGCCGCAGCAGCTGGTCACCCTGGAGGACCGCCTGCGCAACCGCTTCCACTGGGGCCTGATCACCGACGTCCAGCCGCCGGAGCTGGAGACCCGCATCGCCATCCTGCGCAAGAAGGCGGCCCAGGAGCGGCTGGCCGCGCCCCCGGAGGTGCTGGAGTTCATCGCCAGCAAGATCTCCACCAACATCCGGGAGCTCGAGGGCGCGCTGATCCGGGTCACCGCGTTCGCCAGCCTGAACCGGCAGGGCGTCGACCTGGCCCTGGCCGAGATCGTGCTCAAGGACCTCATCCCCGACAACAGCCAGCCGGAGATCACTGCGGCCACGATCATGGCCCAGACCGCTGCCTACTTCGGCCAGTCGATGGAGGAGCTCTGCGGCTCGTCCCGCTCCCGCGTGCTGGTCAACGCCCGGCAGATCGCGATGTACCTCTGCCGTGAGCTCACCGACCTCTCGCTGCCCAAGATCGGCCAGCAGTTCGGCGGCCGGGACCACACCACGGTGATGCACGCGGACAAGAAGATCCGCCAGCTGATGGCCGAGCGGCGCAGCGTCTACAACCAGGTGACCGAGCTGACGAACCGGATCAAGTCCCAGGCCAGAGCCGGATGACCCGCCTCATCACGGCCTGGACGACAGCTGGGATGACACGCAACTCCCGTACGGCCGATCTCGGTTCACACCATGGGGACAAGCCTGTGGATAGCCGGGGACGGACCCGGGGACGAGATGTGGACGCCCGTGGACGACGCCGGCCGTGCACAGCCGGCCCTCTGTCGTCCGCACCGGCGTCCCGGTCCTGTCCCCAGCACGATCTAGGCTCTGACCTGCACGGACGTGGTTCGTCCCCAGGATCCACCACCCCTGATGAGACCACCACACCGAGTAATGGAGTTGGATCGGAACATCACATCAAGGGCGGGCCCGACTGGGGATCCCCGGCCAGCAGCGAGACCGCCCGACCCCCCGCCGTCCGGCGGGCGCGGACGGGCCAGACGACAGGAGGCGGTGTCCGGTGAAGTTCCGGGTGGAGCGCGACGTCCTCGCGGAGGCCGTGGCCTGGGCTGCCCGCAGCCTGCCGGCCCGGCCCCCGGTCCCGGTGCTCGCCGGTCTGATGCTCGACGCCAGCGCGGACAACGGGGGCCGGCTGGTGCTCTCGAGCTTCGACTACGAGGTCTCGGCCCGGGTCGAGGTGGCGGCGGACATCAGCGAGCCCGGCACCGCGCTGGTCAGCGGCCGCCTGCTCGCGGACATCTCCCGCAGCCTGCCGGCGCGCCCGGTCGAGATCACCACGGACGCCGCCAAGGTGGTCGTCACCTGCGGCTCGTCCCGGTTCACGCTGCTCACGCTCCCGGTCGAGGACTACCCGGCCCTGCCGGAGATGCCGGGCGCGTCCGGTTCGCTGCGCGGTGACGCGTTCGCCGCGGCCGTCGCCCAGGTCTCGGTGGCGGCCGGGCGTGACGACACGCTGCCGGTGCTCACCGGGGTCCGGCTCGAGATCGAGGCCGAGAAGATCACCATGGCGGCGACGGACCGCTACCGCCTCGCCGTACGTGACCTGCCCTGGACGCCCGAGCAGTCCGGGCTCTCCGCCGTCGCGCTGGTGCCGGCCCGGACCCTGTCGGAGACGGCCAAGGCGCTCGCGTCGGCCGACAAGGTCACGGTCGCCCTCGCCTCCGCCGGCACCGGGGACGGCCTGGTCGGCTTCGAGGGCGCCGGCCGGCGCACCACGACCCGGCTGCTGGACGGAGAGTTCCCCAAGTACCGCTCGCTGCTGCCGGCCGAGTCGGCCAGCGTGGCGACGGTCGAGACGGCCGGTCTGATCGAGTCCGTCCGCCGGGTGGCGCTGGTGGCCGAGCGCAACACGCCGATCCGGCTGGCGTTCGCCGCCGGTGAGGTCACCCTGGAGGCGGG
>DASTVO010000199.1:0-4987 GCA_035759075.1 Actinomycetes bacterium | reverse complement strand
GGGACCTGGTGCTGGCCAGCGACATCAACAGCGGATTGTGGATCGTGCAGGCCGAGGGACTCGACGACCACTGATCAGGTGACTGCGCGGTAGCAGTACGGGTGGTGCGTGACGTAGCCGAGCGACGCGTACAGCCGCAGGGCCGCGGCGTTGCCGGCCCGGACCTGCAGGTACGACGCGACCGCGCCCTGGGAACCCGCCCAGCCGAGCAGCTCCCGCATCACGGCCGACCCGATGCCCTGGCGCCTGGCGGCCGGCGCGACGTCGACGGAGGTGACGCCGGCCCACTCGCCCTCGACCGACACCCGGCCGATGCCGACCGGCTCGTCACCGCGGTAGAGCGTCGCGAAACAGACCCGCTCCGGGCCGGTGAGGATCTCGACGTGCGCCTCGGGGTCGTCCTCGTCGAGGTCGTGCATAAGGGCGCGCCAGTCGGCCGACGGCACCGGCTCGAGGACGGCGTGCAGGTCTTCGCGGTCCGGCACCGTCGCGAGCAGCCGGTCGACCGGAGCGACCTGGACGACCGTCACGTGCAGCCGCTGCCACCCCAGGTCGGCCATGGCCCGGTTCGCCGGGTCGCCGAGCGGGAGCTGCAGCAGCGCAGGGAGCGACCTCGCCGCGTACCACTCGTGCACCGCGTCCAGCGCCGCCGCGAGCGGACGGCCCGGGTCGCCGACCGCCATGGCCGAGTTCGCCCGCCCGGTGATGCCTCCGTGCGCCCGCAGCGCCCAGTCGCCGAGCCGCTCGACGTCGCGAGCCGGCCAGCCCGCCCAGCAGATCCGCTGCATCGCGTCCGGGGCCACGGTCGGGACCTGCCAGCCCCGGCGCACCGGGGCCGGCGGCACCACCTTGGCGGCGGTCACGGTCGACGGGTCGAGGTCGACGACCTCGCCCGAGGGGCGCAGCACCGTCCAGGTGTCGTCGGTGAGGTCGAGCAGGTGCCCGACCACGTCGGTCAGCCCGTCGGCGACCCGGCGCCGCACGCTGACCCGGCCGCCGACGGCCGACGCGTCCAGGAAGTCCACCCGGGGATTCTCACCGATCCGACCTCGTGCCGCGTCACCGTCCGGGGAGAGGGATACTTGCCTCGGGCACGAGAGCCCGAGCCGATCCCTCTCCAGGAGGAACGACACCGTGACCTACGTCATCGCACAGCCGTGCGTGGACCTGCTCGACAAGGCATGCATCGAGGAGTGCCCGGTCGACTGCATCTACGAGGGCAAGCGGATGCTCTACATCCACCCGGACGAGTGCGTCGACTGCGGCGCGTGCGAGCCGGTCTGCCCGGTCGAGGCGATCTTCTACGAGGACGACACTCCCGAGCAGTGGAAGGACTACTACAAGGCCAACGTCGAGTTCTTCGACGACCTCGGCTCGCCCGGGGGTGCCGCCAAGATGGGCAAGATCGACAAGGACCACCCGCTGATCGAGGCGCTGCCGCCGCAGAACCAGGACGCCGCCCACTGACCCGTCCGGGCGACAGGGAGCCGCGGGCGCCGATGGCCTCGCGGCTCCCGGCGTTCCCGTGGGACACGCTGGCCTCGCCCGCGGACACCGCGCGGGCGCACCCGGACGGCGTCGTCGACCTGTCGGTGGGGACGCCGGTCGACCCGACACCCGTCACCGTCCAGCAGGCACTGGCCGCGGCGGCGGACGCGCCCGGGTACCCGCTGACGTACGGGACGCCGGCCCTGCGCGAGGCGGTGTCGGCATGGTTCGCGCGCCGGCGCGGCGTCCCCTCGGTCGACCCCGCCGGGGTGCTGCCGACCATCGGGTCCAAGGAGATGGTGGCGTGGCTGCCGACGCTGCTGGGGGTCGGCGCCGGGGACGTGGTGGTCCACCCGGAGGCGGCCTACCCGACGTACGACGTGGGGGCCCGGCTGGCCGGCGCCACGCCCGTCCCGTCGGACGGCCTGACGGCCCTCGGCCCGGCGCCGGTCCGGCTGGTGTGGCTGAACTCGCCGTCGAACCCGACCGGCCGGGTGCTGCCGGCAGCGCACCTGCGCAAGGTCGTCGACTGGGCCCGTGAGCGCGGTGCCGTGGTGGCCTCCGACGAGTGCTACGCCGAGCTGGGGTGGGACGACGCCGACCCCCCGGTCTCGCTGCTGCACCCGGACGTGTGTGGCAGCTCGCACGACAACCTGCTGGTGCTCTACTCGTTGTCCAAGCAGTCGAACCTGGCCGGCTACCGGGCGGCGTTCGCGGCCGGTGACCCGTCGCTGGTGCGTGAGCTCCTCGAGGTCCGCAAGCACGCCGGGATGATCATGCCGGCGCCGGTGCAGGCGGCGATGGTCGCCGCGCTCGGCGACGACGCGCACGTGGCGGAGCAGAAGGAGCGGTACCGCGCCCGCCGGGAGACGCTGCTGGCGGCGTTCACCGCGGCCGGGTTCCGGGTCGAGCACTCGCAGGCCGGGCTGTACCTGTGGGTGACCCGCGACGAGGACTGCTGGGACACCGTGTCCTGGCTGGCCGGCCTCGGCATCCTGGTGGCACCCGGGTCCTTCTACGGCGCGGCCGGCTCGCGGCATGTGCGCGTCGCGCTGACCGCGACCGACGAGCGGGTCGCCGCGGCGGCGGCCCGGCTCGCCCTCGGCTGACGCCATCGCTCAAGATCCCCTCGACCGTGCCCAGGAAAGCAGTCGACTGCACTCTGCTGCACGCTGACGAGGATCTTGTGGCGCGCTGATCCCCACCCGGCGGTCGCCGCGCGTAACCTCGAAGACACGTGTGTGGGGCAGCCTGGGTCAGGCCATCCCACGTCTCTCCGGGGAGAACCAGATGCGGTACCCGACCGACGACGACCTGCGGGTCCTGCACGACCAGTACGTGTGGCTCGTGAACGCCGCCGTCGAACGCGGCGACACCGCGCTCGCCGAGAAGCTGGCCGACGAGTACGCGGACGAGGCGCTGCGCCGGCTGACCTCCGCGCCGGCTGCCTGACTACCGCGGTCGGTACGGCCGGCCGCTCTCGACAGCGACGTGCACGTGGTCGAGGTGCCGCAGCACCGCGTTGGTCGTGTCGCCGCTCGGGTGCACGTACTCCCGCCACCCCAGCGACGCCGCCCACGAGGTCCAGATCTGGTCGGCGTAGATCACCGACAGGATGTTGAGCTCCTGGGCGTGCGCCACCAGCCACTGCGCGAAGAGCCTGCCCCGGCGCCGCTGCTCGGGATCGGTGTGCGGGCGGAAGAACACGTCGACGGCCCGCCCGTCGTAGTGCGAGGAGCTGTCGACGTGCCCGGCGCTGACCCCGCCGGGCGCGAAGCCGCCGGCCGGCAGCGGGCCGAACACCTCGGTCCACCGTCGCCGTAGCCGCTGGGCGCGCGGGGTGAGGCCGCTCGGGCCCATCCGCTCCGGCTGCACCGACAGGCGGCTGGGCGAGCAGGTCAGGCGCTCCGTGCCGGGATCGCCGCGCAGGCTGGCCGTGACGGCGGCGGCCTGGCCCGCGGAGGCGTCGTAGAGAGCCGACCCCACTGCGGCGGTCAGCTCGCGTCTGCCGGCCGTCGCGGCCACGGTCGTGAGCCGCTGCGCGAGCTCGGTGGTCAGGGACACGTTCCCGTCGTCCGCGGGCACCCAGCAGTCGGCGAGGACGACCGGCGGCGCGGGTGTCGCGGCGGCCGCGGTGCCGGCGGAGTCCGGCCCGCGCTCCCGCCCCGAGGGCCCGGCCGTCCCGGACAGCCCGGCCGCGACCATGGCGCCGAGCAGCACGCCCACGCCGGCCAGCCCGGCCACGGTGACCTGCCCCCGCCGTCGCACCCTGCGAGCCTCGCCCAGCGCCGTCGCCGCCGCCAGGTGCGTACCGCAATCGTGACCTGCCTAGCCGCCCTCCACGACGTCGACGTGCACGTGGTCCTCGTGCATGAGGACCGGGTTGTCGGTGTCGCCGCTGGGGTGCGCGTAGTCGCGCCAGCCCTGCACGGACCGCTGCGCCGTCCAGATCCGCCGGTCGAAGATGACGGTGGCCAGGTCCAGCCGGTCGGCGTGGGCGACGGACCACAGCGCCTGCTGCCAGCCCAGCCGCTGGTTGTCCCCGGTCACGGGCCGGAAGAAGATGTCCAGCGCCCGCCCCTCGTAGTGGGCCGACCCGTCGATGTGGCCCCCTTCGACGCCCTCGGGGGCGAAGCCGCCCAGGATCTGCTTGCCGAAGACCTCGCGCATCGAGGCGCGGACCCGGTCGGCCCGCGGCGTGAGGCCGAGCCCGTTGGGGTCCTGCCGCTCGGGCGCGGCGTCGGCCAGGGGGACGGCGCAGGTCAGGGCGCCGTCGTCGTGGCCGAGCAGCGCCTCCGCGACGGCGACCTGCTGCTCGGTCGGGGTCGCCACGTCCGGCAGCCCGCGGTAGATCTCCCGGGCCGGCGCCGGTGCCAGCGGCTGCTCCGGCTCCGGCTCGAGGCTGCGGGCCACTGCGGCGGCCACCCCGTTGACCGAGGCGCCGATGCGGGTGCCGACACCCGCCACCGTGGTGGCCGTCATCGCCTCCTCGGCGGACCAGTCGAGCTCGGCGTCACCGACGGCGAGCGTGCACGGCGGACCGGTCGACAGGCCGAGCAGGGCACCCAGCGGCGTACGCGTGAGGAGCACTGCCGCCAGCCCCACCACGACGACGGCCGCCACGACGGAGACGACCGTCCGCCCCCGCCGGGTCAGCCGCGTCCCTCGGTTCGCCGTCATCGGATGCGCTTCCCCGCGGAAGGCCTCACCCGATGCGTATCCAATGACCCGGGAACCGTCAGTCGTTGGCGTGCAGTGCCTCGTTGAGGGCACCCCAGCTGCCCTCGCGAGGCACGACCTCGACCGCCCCGGTGACGCTGTTGCGACGGAAGAGCAGCTGGTCGCGGCCGGAGAGCTCGACCGCCTTGCGCACCGAGCCGTCGGGCAGCGTCACCTTCGTGCCGGCTGTGACGTAGCAGCCGGCCTCGACCACGCAGTCATCGCCGAGGGAGATCCCGATCCCGGCGTTGGCGCCGACCAGACAGCGCTCGCCGACCGA
>DASTVO010000198.1:0-8069 GCA_035759075.1 Actinomycetes bacterium | reverse complement strand
AGCTGGCCCGGTCCATGATCGACACGACGACCCCCGAGGACGACCTGTTCGCCGGGGTCCGCGAGTCAGCGGCCGCGGGGGTGGGGCGTTGAGCGCGCTGCCGGTGTTGACCGTGCTCGCCGCGGTCGACGAGAGCAAGGTGACGCCGGGACTGCTCGGCTTCGTGGTGGTCGCGCTGCTCGGGGTCGCCACCTATCTGCTGATCCGCTCGATGAACCGCCAGATCCGCCGGATCGACCTGCCGAAGACCGAGGACGAGCAGACCCGGAACGCGGAGCAGGACGGCGCGGACGGGGAACCCGGCCGTACGACGCCCTGACGGAGCGGCCGCTACTGCGCCGGCGCCTGAGAGGCCAGGCGCTGCCGCGCCGCACGCGCCTCGGCCAAGGTCCGCTCCCAGTCGCCGTCCCCCGGTCGTGACGCCCCGCTGAGGAACTCCGGCACCCGGTCTGCGGGCATCGGGACCGCGAGGTGGAAACCCTGGCCAACGCTGTAGCCGAGGTCGAGCAGCGACGTCCACTGCTCCGGCTTCTCGATGCCCTCGGCCACGATGGCGGACAGGCCGAGGGTGTCGGCGAGGTCCTTGATGGTGCGCACCAGCCCGGACTCGCTGGCCGAGCCGGGCAGGGTGTCCACGAACTCCTGGGCGAGCTTGAGGCCGTGGACCGGCAGCATCTGCAGGTAGCTCAGCGACGAGTAGCCGGTGCCGAAGTCGTCGATGTACAGGTGCACGCCGAGCTTGGACAGCGCGTGCAGGCGCTCGACGATGACACCGTCGCCGGGGAGCAGCACGCTCTCGGTGATCTCCAGGACCACCGTCGCGGGGTCGATGCCGCTGGCCGAGATCGCGGTGGCCACGTCGTCCACGAGGGACGGGTCCTGCAGCTGCCGGCCGCTGACGTTCACGGCGATGTGCAGCGCCTGGTGGCCGGGGTGCGCCCGCTGCCAGCGCACGGCCTCGCGCAGCGCGGTCTGCAGCACGAGTCGCCCGATCGGGACGATCAGGCCGGTCTCCTCGGCGAGCGCGATGAACCGGCCTGGGGGCAGCATGCCCAGCCGCGGGTGGTCCCAGCGCACCAGCGCCTCTAGCCCGAGGATCGTGCCCGAGTCGAGCTCGACCAGCGGCTGGTAGTGCACGACCATCTGGCCGCGCTCGACCGCGTGCCGCAGGTCGCTGGTCAGCGACAGCCGGGCCAGCGCGGCCTCGTGCATCGTGGGCGCGAAGACGGCGAAGCGGTTCTTGCCCGCGTTCTTGGCGTCGTAGAGCGCCAGGTCGGCGTTTCGCATGAGGTCCTCGGGCGTCGACGCGCCGTGCCCGGTCGCGACCCCGATGCTCGCCCCGGTCGTGACCTCGGAGTCCCCGATCTCGAACGGGCGCGCCATCTCCGCGAGCAGCCGGCGAGCGATCTCGGCGCAGTGCTCGTCGTCCTCGACGTCCTCCAGCAGCACCGCGAACTCGTCGCCGCCGAGCCGCGCGGCGGTGTCACCGTCGCGAAGGCAGCCGCGCAGCCGACCGGTCATCTCCCGCAGCAGGGCGTCGCCGGCGGCGTGCCCGAGGCTGTCGTTGACCGTCTTGAAGTCGTCGAGGTCGACGAACAGCACGCCGTAGCTGCCGTTGCCGCGGGCACGCGCCATCGCGTGGCCGAGGCGGTCGCGGAACAGCGCCCGGTTCGCGAGCCCGGTCAGCGCGTCGTGGAACGCCTGGTGGGTCAGCTGCTCCTCGAGCTCGTGACGCTCGGTGATGTCGTGGCAGGTGACGACGAAACCCATCAGGTCCTCGTCGATCACCTCGGTGACGACCGCGTCGACGTGGCGCAGGCTGCCGTCCTCGGTGTTGAGGCGGACCTCACCGCGCGCCGGGCGCCCGCCCTGGGCGAGGCTGACGAGGTCCCGGGCGGACTCGCGGTCCACCTCGGCGACCACCTCGAGCCAGTTCATCCCCAGCAGCTCCGGTGCCGGCATGCCGACGATGGGCTCCACGGCCGGTGTCACGTGGACGACCGTCAGGTCGTGGTCGAGGATGCAGATGACGTCGGACGCGTACTGCAGCATCAGCCGAAGACGGCGCTCGCTGCGGCGCTCCACCATGATCTCGCCCACGTCCAGCCGCTCGAGCGCGAGCTTCATCGTCGCGGCCAGCGAGCCGAGCGCGGCGACGGTCCGCTCGGACGGCGCCCGCTCGGCCGTGACGACGGCCGCCTCGCGCGCCGCGCCGCGAACCGGCAGCGAGACCATGACCAGCGTGTGGGTCCCCGGGACGCCCAGCGAGGCGTGCAGGAGCGACGGTGCGGACAGGACCCCGAAGCCGTTGTCCGCGGCCGGGAAGACCGCGAGCTCGGCAGAGTCGAGGAACGTCGCCACGTCCGCGTCGTCGTAGGCCTGGGCCACGGTGCCGCCCGGGTCGCCGTCGATCCGCCAGGCGCGGGCGCCGGGCTGGTCGATGAGGTCGACGGCCGCGACCAGAGCGGCATCGCGTACGCCGGCACGGTCGGTCGCACCCACCAGCGCGCTGGTGGCCTCCCGCAGCACGTGCTCACGGCGCAGGGTCCGGCGCAGCCGGGCCAGCAGGCTGACGATCCGGGTCAGGGCGAGCGAGAAGAGCAGGAGGGCGCCGCCGAGCACGACGGCCGCGCCGGTCGTGCCGCCGTCGGCCGAGTGCGCCACGACGAGCACGGGGGAGACCAGGCAGGCGAGGCCGAGGAGAGCCATGAACCGCCAGGCGCTGGCGAGGTTCGTCGACTCGGCGAGCGGGGCGGGGGCGGCCATCCTTGGGTGCCGCACGGCGAGCAGCAGCAGGACGGCGCCGGCTGCCCAGCCCAGCGCGAGCGAGTGGACGCCGGTGGCTGCGGCGGCGATCTCCGAGCCGACCCCGACCAGCAGCCCGGCGAGCAGCAGCCTGGTTGCGCCGTCGCCGGACCCCATGACCGCGAACCCGAGCCGCGCGGTCACCGAGATGACGAGGAGCAGCCCCAGTGAGTGCGCCGAGGTCATCAGCGTCCCGGCGAGGCCGGCGTCCTGTCCGAGCGCGGGCTCGATCAGCAGCAGCCAGCCGGCCTGTGCGGCTGCCACGGTGACGACGAGGGCGTCCAGCAGGCTGTCCTGGTCGAGCCGGACCCGGTCCCGCTGGAAGGCGGTGACCGCGGCGGCGAGGGCCGGGTAGGCGAGCAGGTGCGGGACGTCCGCGTACGACAGCGCCGCGTCGTCGACCAGCCCCACTGCCCGGCCGGCCGCGAGCAGCGCGACGCCCGCCGCGAGCAGGAAGCCCGGCAGCGGGTCGGCGGGGGCGGACCGGCGGGTGAAGACGACGGCGGCGAGGGCGAACGTCACCCCGACGAGTGCCCAGAGGGCAGCCACCAATCAACCCACCTCCGCCGGACGCGGACACACGGCCATGAGGACGTATCGGCGCTGACGGGGCCCACTTGAACCCGGTGACGCTGCGTGACCGGCGGGAGACGTCCTAGTCGGCGCGCATCGCGACCGCGGCCGGCAGCCGGGCGGCCCGCCGGGCCGGGTAGTAGCCGAACACCAGGCCGACGACGAACGCCGTGCTCAGCGCGACGACGAGCGAGAGCGGGTCGATCATCGTCTGCCAGCCGGCCAGGTTGCTGATCAGGCTGGCACTGCCCACGCCGAGGGCGACCCCGAGCAGCCCACCCACCGCGCACAGCACCAGCGCCTCGATGAGGAACTGCAGCTGGATGTGGCCGGGCTCGGCGCCGACGGCCTTGCGGATGCCGATCTCCCGGGTCCGCTCGGTGACGGACACCAGCATGATGTTCATGATCCCGATACCGCCGACGATCAGCGCGATCGCTCCCAGCCCCAGGGTCAGGGTCTCGAAGGTCGACGTGGCCGCCTGTGCGGTGGTGACGATCTCGGTCTGGTCCTCGGTGCTGAAGTCCTCGCCGCGGCCGGAGGCGATGCGGTGGCGCTGGATCATCAGCTCGTCCACCGCGTCCAGGGTGGGTTCCACCAGGTCCGGAGAGGCGACCTGGATGGCGGCGGACATCACGTTCTCGCCGCCGAAGACCACGCGCTTGGCGACGCTGAGCGGCATGAACACCTGGTTGTCCAGGTTCTCGTCGCCGAGGAACCCCTTCTTGGCGAAGACACCGATGACGGTGAACTCGCGGTCGATCACCCGGATGGTGCGTCCGACCGGGTTGCCGCCCGGGAACATGCGCTCCGCCGGGCGCTGGCCCAGGACCACGACCTGGTTGCCGAGACGGCCGTCCTCGGCCGTGAGGAGCCGACCCTGCTCGGCCTCGTAGTTGTGGATCCGCTGGTAGACGGGTGTGATGCCGGAGACCACCGAGCTGGAGCCCCGGGCGCCCGCGGACACGACGAGCCCGTCGGAGCCCTGTCGGGGCGCCACCGCGGTCACACCGGGCAGCGTCGCGACAGCCGCCAGGTCGCCGGGGGTGATGGTGCGGTCGCTCGGCGACTCCGTGCCGTCCGGTAGCACGATGACCTCGCCGTCGAGGATCACCAGGTTCGGCCCGAGCCGCTCCAGGTCGGCCTCGACCCCGGCACGCGCGCCGGCACCGACAGCCGTCAGGGACACCAGCGAGGCGACCCCGATGATGACACCGAGCGCCGTGAGCACGCCGCGCAGCCAGTTGGACCGCAGCGCCTGCAGGGCGAGCCGGAAGAACTCGACGGGTCTCACGTGCCGGCCTTCGCGTGGTCGGCGCGTCCCTGCGCGGGGATGCGCAGCTGTTCCTCGGCTTCGATCTGACCGTCACGCATGTGCACGATGCGGGTGCCGTGCTCCGCCACCTCCCGCGCGTGCGTGACCATCACCAGGGTTGCGCCGCCGGAGTGGATCTCGTTGAGGACCGCGAGGACCTCGTCCGCGCTGTGCGAGTCGAGGTTCCCGGTCGGCTCGTCGGCCAGCAGCACCTGCGGGTTCATGATGATGGCCCGGGCCACCGCGACCCGCTGCTGCTGCCCGCCGGACAGCTGGTTCGGCAGGTGGTGGGCGCGGTCGAGCAGCCCGACGGCCGCGAGCGCGTCCCGGGCCCGCTCGTGCCGTTCGCGCGGCGGAACCCGGGCGTAGACGAGCGGCAGCTCGACGTTCTGCGCGGCGGTCGACCGGGGCAGCAGGTTGAAGTTCTGGAACACGATGCCGATGCGTTCCCGCCGCGCGCGGGCCGCCTTGCGCTCGTCGAACCGGGCCACGTCCTCGTCGCCGAGCCAGTACTCGCCCGCCGTCGGCGGCTCGAGGCAACCGAGGATCGACAGCAAGGTCGTCTTGCCCGAGCCGGACGGACCCATCACGGCGAGGAACTCGCCCTGGGTCACCTGCAGGTCGACGCCGCGGAGCGCCTCGACCCCGACCGTGCCGGAGTCGAACCGCTTCCGCAGACCGACCGTGCGGATGACCGTCGGTGACGCCATCGCTGCCTCAGGCCTCTTCCTCGCCGAGCGGGACGACCACCTCGTCGCCTGCGCTGAGACCCGACCGGACTTCTGCGTGCGTGCTGCTGATGAGGCCCAGCTTGATCTCGCGCTCCTTGACCTTGCCCGACGGCGTGAGCACCTGGACCGTCGCGTCCTTGCCCTCGCGGCCGTCGAGCACGTCGAGCGGAACCCGCAAGACGTCCTCCCGCTCCGCCACGACGACCTTGACACTGATGCTCATCCCGGGACGCAGGCCCTCGGTGTCCTCGAGCTCGACGATGATCGGGAAGGTCACGACGCCGCCCTTCTCGTTGCCGCTGAGCGCGACGTCGGCGACCTGCCCGCCGTAGCCGCGACCGCCCAGCGCGTCCGCCCGGACCCTCGCGGTGGACCCGACCGAGGTCTTGCTGACGTCGAACTCGGTCAGGCTGACACTGACCACGAGGTTGTCCAGGTCCTGTACGCGGGCGAGCGGTGTCGTGGCGTCGACCGCTGCCCCGGTGTTGGTCAGGACACTCGTCACCGTGCCGGTCGACGGCGCCCGCACCGTGAGCCGGCTGGAGAGCTCCTTGGCCAGGCGCAGCTGCTGGGTCGCGAGGTTCACGCGCAGCGCGGCCACCGCCCGGACCGTCTTGCTCGCCGGTGCGCCGCGCTGGCTCAGGATCGCCAGGTCGGCTCCCGCGCGCGCCACGTCTGCCCGCGCCGTGGAGATGGCCTCCGGTGAGGGGTTGTGCAGGGCGTCCAGTCGCGCCTGAGCGGCCGCGATCGCCGCCTTCGCGGCAGACGTGCGCGAGGGGGCGCCGCTCGCCCTGACTGCGGCCAGGTCGGCCCGGGCCTTGGCCAGCTCGCCGCGGGCCGCCTCGACCGCTGCTGCCGGCGGTCGCAGCAGCTGGTCCAGCTTGGCCTGGGCCGTCTCGACGGCCAGCCTGGCCGCGTTGCGGGCTGCAGCGGACGGCGCCGGGCCGACGGCGTTGAGGGCCTCGCGGTCGGCGCGTGCCCGGGCGAGCTCGGCCTCGGCGGCCGCGATGTCCGCGGCGACGCCGGCGACGCGGGCAGCGGCGACCTTCTCCGTCGCGCTGGTCACCGCCGCGTCCGCAGCGGCGATCTCGGCGGCGGTGGCCGGTGCTTGCGGCTGGAGCAGTGCCTCCTGCTCCACCTCGGCCTTCGCGACCTCGAGCCGGGCGGCTGCGACCTCCGCCGGGTCCGGTGCGCCGGTGAGCAGGGCGAGCCGGTGCTGGGCGGTGCTCACGGCCAGCTCGGCCGCGGCGATCGAGTCGGGGCGGCTGCCGGCCGCCTCCCGCTCGGTCTGGAGCTCGGCGACGGCCCGCCGGACCTCGAGCTGGGCGGCGGTGATGTCGGAGGGCAGCGGCTTGCCCGTCAGCCTCGCGAGGTGGTCCTGGGCGGCTTTGAGTGCGGCCCTGGCCGACGTGGCCTCCGCGGCGGTGGGCGGCAGCCCGGTGGCGGGGTCGTGGACCTTCAGCTGCGCCACGTCGAGCTGGGCGGCGGCGAGGTCGTGCTCGGCCTGGATGATCGCCGTCCGGGTGGTGCCGTCGTCGGCGATCGTCGCGATCGGCTGGCCGGCTCTGACCTTCTCGCCGACCCGGACGTGCAGCGCGGTGACGTGGCCCGGGGCGGTCGCGAAGACGGCGTCGATAGGGGCCGACGAGGCGCCACTGCTGGAGCTCGTGTCGACCACGGCAGCGGTCGCCTGCCGGGCCGCCTCCGTCAGGGTCGTGACCTTGCCGATTCCGCCGACGGTCACCGCGACGTCGCCACGTTCGACGGTGACGGTCTCCGTCGCCGCGGCCGCGCTGTCCCCGCCACGGGTGGCTCCATAGGTTCCGCCCAGCGCCACCACGAGGGCCACGGCCGGCACCAGAAAACGTCTGTCCATCACAAGCTCGCTTCATCCGGGCGACGTGCGCGGCCGGACGCCAGGCGGTGGGCTCGCGGGTCGTGCTCGCAGCTCATGTCCCCCCCAGGCACCCAGCACTGCGGCATCGCTGCCGACGCCGCATCTGACTAGACACCATCCGGGCGAGTCATGCGTAGAGCCGCTGTCGTAGCCCTGCTAATCCCGATGCGTGATGACCCTCATCTTCCTCTCAGGCAACGTCGGCAGAGCGAGTCGTGGTCCACACGATCTGTGTGTGCCCTCCGGCCGCCCGATTGGTTCGAGGGGGGACCATGGGATCGCTGCTCCGAGGGGTTCTGCAGTTCCGGCTTCTGGTGCTCGGCATCGCGGCCGGCGTCCTGGCGGTCGGCTTCGTCGGCCTGCGCAGTGCGCCGGTCGACGTGCTGCCCGAGTTCACCCCGCCGTACGCGGAGGTGCAGACCGAGGCGCTGGGGCTCTCCGCCGAGGAGGTGGAACAGCTCATCACCGTGCCGCTGGAGGCCGACCTGCTCAACGGCGTCGAGGGCATCGAGACCATCCGGTCGGAGTCGGTGCCAGGCCTGTCGTCCGTCGTCATGGTCTTCCGGCAGGGCATGGACATCTACGAGGCACGGCAGCTGATCGAGGAGCGGCTGGCGCAGGCGCACGCGCTGCCGAACGTCTCCAAGCCGCCGACGCTGCTGCAGCCGCTCTCCTCCTCGAACCGGGTCCTGCTGATCGGGATGAACTCCGACAAGGTCTCGGCCATCGAGCAGTCCGTCATCGCTCG
>DASTVO010000197.1:0-2084 GCA_035759075.1 Actinomycetes bacterium | reverse complement strand
CCATCACGCTGCAGACCGCCGCGTCGTTCGAGCCGACAGGCGTCGGCGCGGTCTGCTTCCGGGCCGCCGAGGGAGCGGCGTTCGCGGCCGCCGAGGCAGAGATCACCGCGGTGCTCGACAACGACGACGACCCCGACCTCGAGCGGGAGGTCGACGCCTACGGCTTCACCTGGCTGGTGGCCCGCCAGGACGACATCTCCGCGCTGGTGACGGACCTGCACGCCGTCAACACCGCGCTCGAGGCGCAGGGGTTCGGCCCGCAGCTGCTGTGCTCCCTGGTGTCGTTCACGGACGCCACCGGCCGGTCGCTGGCGCTGGTCTACCTCTACAAGCAGGGCACCTTCTACCCGTTCGCGCCACAGTCGGGTGAGGGCAGCCGCCGCGACAACCTGCTGGAGATGCAGGTGCGCGACCTGGTCAGGAATGACCTGCCCGTCGAGCCCGACCTGCAGCGCTGGATGCCCGTGTGGGGCGCGCCCGGGCTGTGACCCGGCGGCTCAGACCGTATGACGTGACTACTCGCCGCTGAGTGGTTGCGGGCCGGGGCCTCTCACACGAATGTTCGTGGGTTACCGAGCAGGGGCCGCCTGCTCGGCCTATCCACAGTCGTAGGAGGCCCCGGTGATTCATGAGCGTACGAGCGTTGGGCTCGATGTGCACGCACGATCGGTCGTCGCGACCGGTCTGGACGCGGTGACGGGTGAGGTCTTCAAGACGACCCTCGTTCCGGACCCTGACGCGGTGATCGGCTGGTTGCGGTCCCTGCCGGGACCGGTCGCCACGACCTATGAGGCGGGCCCGACCGGGTTCGGCCTTTACCGGTCCTTGACCGCTGCAGGGATCCGCTGTGAGGTCGCTGCACCGTCGAAGCTGAACCGCCCCAGCGGGGATCGGGTCAAGACCGACGCGCGGGACGCGCTGCTGTTGGCTCAGCTGCTGCAGGTCGGCCAGATCACCGGCGTCCGGGTACCCAGCGTGGCACGGGAGTCTGCCCGGGACCTGGTCCGTGCCCGCGAGGACGTCCGCGGCGACCTGATGCGGGCCCGGCACCGGGTCTCCAAGCTGCTGCTGCGCCACGGCCACGTCTACTCCGGCGGCCGGGCCTGGACCGGCGTCCACGAGGCGTGGCTGCGACGAATCCGGTTCGAGCAGTCCGGCACCCGGGCCGCTTACGCGGCTGACCTCGAAGCCGTCGAGTTCGCCATCGCCCGCCGGGACCGGCTCGATGCGGCCATCGCCTCGATGGCCGCTGACAGCGAATTCACCCCGACTGTGCGCAAGCTGTGCTGCCTACGAGGCGTCTCCACATTGACCGGGTTCGCCCTCGCCGTCGAGATCGGCGACTGGGAACGGTTCACCGGCTCCAGCATCGGCGCCTACCTCGGACTGGTTCCCTCCGAGCACTCCAGCGGCGAGAGCCGGCGCCAGGGCGCCATAACCAAGGCCGGCAACGGACATGTCCGCCGGCTGCTGGTCGAGGCTGCCTGGCACCACAAGCCCCGCTACGTCGTCGGGAAGGTCCTGCAGGCGCGGTGGGACCAAGCCCCCGAAGCCGCCCGAGTACGCGCCCACGCCGGGAACCACCGCCTCAACAGACGCTGGGCCACCATGAGCGCACGGAAGAAGAAGCACACCGTCGCCACGACCGCGATCGCCCGCGAGCTCGCCGGCTGGTGCTGGTCCTTGGCCACCATTCCCGACTAACCCAGCGATCTTGGACTTCTGGCACGGATCACCCGGGCCGCCGACAGCAACGTGCGGAGCCGACCCGCGAAAGGACTGTGAGCCACGAGCACCCGCTCGTGACGCTCGACCTCAGACAGCCCAGCGGAGCGCTCCAGCCGGACCGCGGTCCTGCGGTAACCAACCCGCGCATATCAGTCTGACCCACGTGCGTCGACAGACCCGCTCGACACGACCCGGGACCATGCCAGAAACGAAGCGCCGCCACGACAACCAGTCGCGGCGGCGCTTCACCCTGCCCCTTGACAGAAGAGGCCTACATATCAGTCCTTCTCGAACGGGACGACCAGCGCGCGCAGCAGGCTCGAGAGCTGCTGCTTGGCCGGGTCGTCGAGACCGGC
>DASTVO010000196.1:0-4743 GCA_035759075.1 Actinomycetes bacterium | reverse complement strand
CGGCGAGGACCCCACCGAGCCCTGGCGCAGCACGCCGTACCCACACCCGGCGCTCGAGCACGAGCCCTACGTCGCCGACCTCGCCGAGCGGCTGCGGGCCCAGGGCGTGCACCCCAGCTCCAACGCGATGGGTGTCGACCGCGGACCGGCCGGTGGCTGCATCAGGTGCGGGACCTGCGACGGCTTCCCCTGCCGGCTGGGCGCGAAGAGCGACGCCGAGACCTGCGCCCTGGACCCGGCGCTCGCCGAGACCGGCCTCCGGCTGGCGACCGACACCCGGGTGCGGCGGATCGTCGCCGACGGCTCCGGCCGACGGGTCGACCATCTCGTCGTGGAGGGACCGGACGGCGTCGCGGCCGTACGCGGGGACCGGTTCGTGCTGGCAGCCGGCGCGGTCAACTCCGCCGCGCTGCTGCTCTCGTCCGCCGACCACGCGCATCCCGACGGGCTCGGGAACTCCTCAGGCCTCGTCGGCCGCAACTTCATGATGCACAACAACGCCCACGTCGCCGCGCTCGACGCCAACCGGCGCAACGACGTCGTGTTCCAGAAGACGCTGTCGGTCAACGACTGGTACGCCGACGGCGGCGACGGCCGTCCGCTCGGGACGATGCAGCTCATCGGCCGCGTGGACGAGGTGATGATGAAGAGCTGGGCCACGAAGGTCCCGCTGTCCTTGCTGCGGGTGATCGCCGGCCGCAGCGTGCAATGGCTGGTGATGTCGGAGGACCTGCCCGACCCGGCCAACCGGGTGACCGTGGACACGCAGGGGCGGATCACCACCTCCCGCACCGCCCGGGGCCGGAGCACGCACCGTCGCCTGCACAAGAAGGCCAAGGCGCTGCTGAGGGCCGCAGGCTACGACGCCGTGTTCACCCAGTGGTTCGACATCAGCATGAACAGCCACCAGTGCGGAACGGTCGTGGCAGGGGTCGATCCCGCCACCAGCGTGCTCGACCCGTGGTGCCGTTCGCACGAGGTCGAGAACCTGTGGGTCGTCGACAGCAGCTTCTTCCCGTCCTCCGCGGCCATGAACCCGGCCCTCACCATCGCCGCGCAGGCGCTGCGGGTGGTGGCGGGGTCCGACCTCGCCGCCTAGGTGCGCTCCGCTGGTCCTGACTTCGCGGTCACGACCTCCTGCTCGGGGGCGACCTTCAGCGCACCAGTCATGACCGCCACGGCGTCGGACATGCTGATCGTCTTCGGCGACACCACCGCCGCCCGTTTGCCCAAGCGCTGGATGTGGATGCGGTCGGCGACCTCGAAGACCTGCGGCATGTTGTGCGAGATCAGGATGACCGGCATCCCGCGCTCGCGGATGCTCTGGATCAGCTTGAGGACCTGGCCGGACTCCTTGACGCCGAGGGCGGCGGTCGGCTCGTCCAGGATGATCACCTTGCTGCTGAACGCGGCCGCCCGGGCCACCGCCACCGCCTGGCGCTGTCCGCCGGAGAGGCTCTCGACCGCCTGGCCCATGTTCTGCAGGGTGCCGATGCCGAGCGAGCTCATCTGCTCCTTGGCGTGCTTGCGCATGCCGGTGCCGTCGAGCATCCGCAGCACGGACCCGAGCGGGCCGGCCCGGCGCTCCTCGCGGCCGAGGAAGAGGTTGCCGGCGATGTCGAGCGACGGCGCGACGGCCAGCGTCTGGTAGACGGTCTCGATGCCGTGCCGGCGCGCGTCCAGGGGCGTCCGGAAGTGCACCGGCTTCCCGTCCAGCAGGATCTGTCCCTGGCTCGGCGCCTCGGCGCCCGAGAGGCACTTGATCAGCGTGGACTTGCCCGCCCCGTTGTCGCCGATGACCGCGAGCACCTCGCCGGGGTAGAGCTCGAGGTCGACCGCGTCCAGGGCGACCACGTGCCCGTACGTCTTGACGATCCCCACGGCCTGCATCACCGGCTGCCCGGTGGGTGTCGCGGTGCTCTCCTGGTTGGTGGCGGTCATGCCCGAGCCCTCCGGATCCACTGGTCGACCGAGACAGCGAGGATGACGAGGATGCCGACCGCCAGCGTCTGGTAGTAGACGTCGAGGCCGGCCAGGGTGAGCCCGTTGCGGAAGACGCCGACGATGAGGGCGCCGATGAGGCTGCCCAGCACCGTGCCGCGCCCGCCGAAGAGGCTGGTGCCGCCGATGACCACGGCGGTGATGGAGTCGAGGTTGGCGTCGATGCCGGAGTTCGGGCTGGCCGCGTTGACCCGGCCGATGAGGATCCATCCGGTCAGCGCGTACAGCACGCCGGCGGTGACGTAGACGCTCATCAGCACCCGCTGCACCCGGATGCCCGCGAGTCGCGCGGCCTCGGCGTCGTCTCCGACGGCGTACACGTGCCGTCCCCACGCGGTGTACTTCAGGACGAAGGCGAAGAGGGCGTACATGAGGAGCATGACCAGCACACCGGTGGTCACCCGCACCTCACCGATCGAGAAGGTCTCACCCAGCCAGGCCAGGCCGGTCGCGAGCTCGGCGTCGCGGATCGTGCGACCGGTCGCGTAGAGCAGCGTGAGTGCCACGAAGATGTTCAGCGTGCCGAGGGTGACGATGAACGGTGGTAGCCGGACCTTCGTCACGAGGAGGCCGTTCGCGGCGCCCGCCGCCGCCCCCACGAGGAGACCCAGCAGGATCGCCAGCGGCCCGGGCATGCCGGAGTCGAAGGCGGTCTTCGCCATCACCATCGAGGTGAAGACCATGATCGCACCGCAGGACAGGTCGATGCCGGCGGTGAGGATGATCAGGGTCTGACCGACGGCGAGCGCACCCACCACGGCCACCTGCTGGGTGATGAGCGACAGGTTGTTCGGCGTCGCGAACCTGCTGTTGAGCAGGGAGAAGACGATCACGCTGAGGACGAGCACGATCGCCGGGCTGAGCCACGGATACCTGTGCAGGGTCGTCTGCACCCGTTGGGCGGTCGTGCGGTGCTCGAGGAACTCCTCGGCCGCGTCGTAGGAGCTCTCTGGTGCTGTCGTCGTGCCGCTCACAGGTGTCTCCTCTTCGTCGACGACGACTACCTGATGACCGCGCGGTGAGGGCAGCCGCCGCAGCGACCGCCCCCACCGTACGGGTTTTGCCGATCTAGAACGAGAGGGTCAGCCCCACGCGTTGTCGAGGCCGTACTGCGGGTCCTCGCTCTCGACCCCCTCGACCGGCTCCTTGGCGATGAGCGTCACGCCCGTGTCGTAGAAGTCCAGGCCCGGGGAGTTCTCCGGCTTGTTGCCGGTCTTGACGATGTCGATGATCGCGTCGACGCCGAGCTCGACCATCTTGGCCGGGTACTGCTGCGAGGTCGCCGCGATGGTGCCGGCCTCGACGGCCTCGACACCGGCGCGGCCGCCGTCGACGGACACCACGATCGCGTCGGTCTTCCCGGCCGCCTTGAGCGCCGCGTAGGCGCCGGCTGCGGTCGGCTCGTTGATCGTGTAGACGACGTTGATGTCGCCGTTCTTCGACAGCAGCTGCTCCATCCCGGTGCGGCCGCCCTCCTCGTTCGCGCCGGTCGCGACGTTGCCGACGATCTCGTACTCGCCACCGGAGTAGGTGCCGGTCTTGGGCTCGTCCCCGTTGACCTTCGGGTCACCGATGTCCTCGATGCCCATCCCCTCGAGGAACCCCTGGTCGCGGTTGTAGTCGACCGAGACGACCTTGTCGTCGAAGATGTCGAGCAGGGCGATGATGGCCTTCTCGCCGTTCAGCTTCGCCGCGGCGTACTGCCCGATCAGGTTTCCGGCCTTGCGGTTGTCGGTGGCGAACGTGATGTCCACGACGTCCGGCGGGTCCGGCGGCGTGTCCAGGGCGATGACGAAGATGCCGGCGTCCCGGGCCTTCTGGATGGCCGAGTTGACCCCGGTGGACATCGGGGTGATGAGGATGCCCTGCTGCTGGAGGGTGATGGCGTTCTCGATCGCGTCGATCTGGCCCTGGTCGTCGCCCTCCTCCTTGCCGGAGGCGATGGTGATCTCGATGCCCTTGTCGGCCGCGGCCTTCTTCGCGCCTTCCTGCATCGCGACGAAGAACGGGTTGGTCGAGTCCTTGGTGATCAGCGAGATCGCGATGTCCTCCCCGCCACCGCCACCGCCGCCGCCCCCGGACCCGGTGCCGCTGTCGTCCCCGCCGCACGCGGAGAGGGCCAGGGCGCCGGCGAGCGCCACACCGAGCAGCCGAAGTCCCTGCGTCCTTTTCGTCCTGCGAATCATAGATCTGTCCTCACGTCTGGGCGTCAGTCTGGCGACCGTGCTTGACAACGTTGTCAGCGCAGTTGTAGCCCTGCGGTTACAAGGCCGTCAAGCATCTGTTTCCGGAAATGGGGTCGGCGTGATGGGACCGTTACCGTCGACCGGACGTATCGGCTCCCGGCCGACGATGCGGGACGTCGCTGCCCTCGCCGGCGTGAGCCTGAAGACGGTGTCCAGGGTGGTCAACGGCGAGCCCGGTGTCTCCGCCGCCACCTCCCGCCGGGTCATGGCCGCTGCAGACGAGCTCAGCTTCCGGCTCGACCTCGGGGCGCGCAGCCTTCGCCGCGCGGACCGCCGGACCGCCACGATCGGCGTGGTGCTCGAGGATTTGGACAACCCGTTCTCCTCCGCCTTGCACCGCGCCGTGGAGAACGCCGCCCGGCGGCGTGGGGTAGCGGTGCTGGCCGGCAGCCTGGACGAGGACCCGGTGCGGGAGCGCGAGCTCGTCGCAGCCTTCAGCTCGCGTCGGGTGGACGGCCTCGTCATCATGCCGACCGACACCGACCACAGCTACCTG
>DASTVO010000195.1:0-2270 GCA_035759075.1 Actinomycetes bacterium | reverse complement strand
GGCCCGTTACGGTCCCGGCATGGACTGGACTCTGGAGGTCGTGGTGCTGCCGGTGAGCGACATCGACCGCGCCCTCGCCTTCTACCGCGACCAGGTCGGTTTCGTGCTCGACCACGACACCCGGACCGAGCAGATGCGGGTCGCCCAGCTCACCCCGCCCGGCTCCGGCTGCTCGATCGTGATCGGCGACCTGCCGGCGCAGCGGGAGATGCCGCCGGGTTCGATGCGCGGGCTGCAGCTGTGCGTCGCCGACGCCGCGGCCGCTCGGGACGAGCTGCTCGCTCGCGGCGTGGACGCGAGCGAGATCACCGTCTTCGACGAGCGGGACGGCGGCACCTTCTTCGGGTTCAGCGACCCGGACGGCAACACCTGGGCGGTGCAGCAGCTGAGGGTCAGGGGCGAGCAGCCGCTGATCCCACGGGAGGCTCGCGGGCGGTCCGGGGCCGAGGGCTGACTGCGGCTCAGCTCGCGGTGGACGTCTCCGCCGTGGACTTCAACCGGGCGAGACCCCTTTCGAAGTCCGGACCGACCATCGCGTCCATCGACTTGAAGAGGCCCATCACCTTGGTCATGAACGTCTTCGGTCCGGTCAGCGTCCACGTGACCCGGGACCCGGTGCCGTCCGGCACGATGGCGAACACCGAGGTGTTGTGCGCCTTCCACGGCTTCTCGAAGACGAGGTCTATCTCGACCCGGGACGGCTCGGTCGCCTCGGTGATCTCCATCCGTCCCTGGCCGGCCTTCCGGTTCCCCGACCAGGCGTAGACCGCGCCGGTCCCCGACGCGGCACCGGAGTGGCTGCGCTGCATGTCGGGGTCGAGGTCCTCCCACGGCGACCAGCTGCGCCAGCTGTGGAAGTCGGCGACCTGCCCGTACACGCGCGCGGGCGGGGCGTCGACGTGAGCGGAGCGCTCCACGGTGAAGGTGTCGTCAGCCATGGGAGCGACGGTAGTCGGCTCAGGCCGGGTAGACGATGGTCTCGGTGGCCTTGACGGCGGCCCAGACCCGCGCGCCGGGCACGAGTCCCAGCTCGGCGACCGACACGGCCGTCACGTCGGCGGCGACCTCGAGCGGCCCGGCCAGCCGGACCCGCACCGTGTCGCCGCGCTCCTCGATCGCCTCGACCGTCGCCTCCCACCGGTTGCGCGCGCTGCCGTCCGGCGGGCCACGGTGCAGGGCGACGGCTGAGGGGGCGAACGCGACCAGCACCGGACCGGACTCGTGGTGGGCGGAGAAGAGCCGGGCCCCGGAGTCCAGCTCGACGGCACCATCGGTGGCCCGTCCGCGGTACAGGTTGAGCCCGACCAGCCGGGCCACGTAGTCGGTACGCGGGTGCCGGGCCACCTCGGCGGGTGAACCGGTCTGGGCGACCCGACCGCCCTCGACGACGACCAGCCGGTCGGCGAGCACGAACGCGTCGAGCGCGTCGTGGGTGACCAGCACGGTGGCGCCGGTGAAGTCGGCGAGCCGGCGGCGCAGGTCGGCCCGCACCTCGACCCGCGTCCCGGCGTCGAGGGCCGCCAACGGCTCGTCGAGCAGCAGCAGCTGCGGGTCGGTCACCAGCGCCCGGGCCAGCGCGACCCGCTGCGCCTGCCCGCCGGACAGCTCCCGGGGGCGTTTGCCGGCGTGGTCGGCCAGACCGACGCGTACCAGCTGCTCGTCCGCCCGCGCCCGCGCCGTGGCGCGGTGAACGCCCCGGGCCCGCAGGCCGAACGCGACGTTCTCCCGGGAGGTCAGGTGCGGGAACAGCAGGTAGTCCTGGAAGACCACGCCGACCTGCCGGCGCTCCGGCGGACGGCGCACGCCGGTCGCCGTGTGCTCGAGCACGTGCGCCCCGAGCCGGACGTGCCCGCGGTCGACCGGCAGCAGGCCGGCCAGCGCCCGCAGGGTGGTGGACTTGCCCGCCCCGTTGGGCCCGAGCAGGGCCACGACCTCCCCGGGTTCGGCCGTCAGCGCGAGGTCGAGCCGGAAGCCGCCACGGGTGAGGTGCAGGTCGGCGTCGAGAGTCACAGCGCACCCAGCCAGCGCTCGCGCAGCGCACCGAGGACGGCCACCGACACGACCAGCAGCACCAGCGACAGGGCGATCGCCGCGTCCGGGTCACGCTGCAGCGCCAGGTACACCTCCAGCGGCATCGTCCGGGTGGTCCCCGGGAAGCTGCCGGCGAAGGTGATGGTCGCCCCGAACTCCCCCAGCGCCCGCGCCCAGGACAGCACGGCCCCGGCCAGCACGCCGGGCGCGACCAACGGCAGGGTCACCCGGCGGAACGT
>DASTVO010000194.1:0-3496 GCA_035759075.1 Actinomycetes bacterium | reverse complement strand
GTCCAGGACCGTTCTCGACAGCCTCGGGAGGCGGTGCAAGCATCGAACTGATCGGCCTGCTCCGCTCGGCCCGGAGGTGGGGACATGCTTGGCGCCCGTACGCACCTGCGCACGCTCCTGGTGGCTGCCGCCGCCCTGACGGTGGTCGCGGCGGCCGTGCCCGCCGGCGCCGAGGCCGTACCCGTCCACATCACCCGTTTGAGCCCGTATCCGGACGGGGGGGACCCGAACGACCCCTCGGCGGTGACGGCGTGCAACGGCGCACCGCAGACCGGGGTGCTGTACCGCAACAGCGAGACCGAGCCCTACTTGGCCGTCAACCCGACGAACCCCGACAACATGATCGCTGCCTGGCACCAGGACCGATGGAGCACCGGCGCCGCTCAGGGCGTCGGCGCGGCCTACACGATGGACGGCGGAAGCACGTGGACGTTCGTCAACATCCCGTTCACGCGCTGCTCGGGCGGCGCGCCCCGCTCGGCAGGTGACTTCGAGCGTGCCTCGGACCCGTGGGTCAGCTTCGGTCCGGACGGCACCGCCCACTACATGGCACTCGTCACCGACGACACCGTCAACGAGAACGGCATGGCGACCGCGCGGTCGACGGACGGCGGCGTCACCTGGTCGCAGCCAGTGATCATCAAGAGGAACCCGGCGCAGGACCGTGTCTTCGCATCCCTGTTCCACGACAAGAACTCGATCACCGCGGACCCGTCCGACCCCGACGTCGTCTACGCCACCTGGACCCTCTTCCGACGAGGCGTAACCGCCTTGCTGGTGTCGCGCTCGACCGACGGCGGGAGCACGTGGGGCCCCGCCCGCCCAGTCGGGACGTTCGAGCCCCTCCAACCCTCGCAGGTTGCGTTCTTCCGCCAGGGCGCTCAGATCGTCGTCCTGCCTGACGGCACTCTGGTGAATGCGTTCTTCCGCATCCTGTTCGACCAGAAGAACGTCGCGGTCGACTTCGAGCAAGCGCTCTTCCGGTCCTTCGACCAGGGCCGGCACTGGGAGCGGATGGACAGCGTCGTCAGCGGGTTCACCCCGGCGTCCGCGGTCGATCAGCTCCTGGGGATCCCGGTGCGTGACGCCGGTGAGCTGCCGGACATTGCGGTCAACAAAGCGACGGGCGAGCTGTACATGACCTGGCAAGAGCTCACCAGCCAGGGACTCGTCGGCGTGGTCGCCGCTCGTTCCTCGGACGGCGGCAGTACCTGGTCGCAGCCGGTCGCCGTCAGCACGAACCCGCAGGTCCAGGCCTTCCTGCCCACGGTGTCGGTCAACGATGACGGGACCGTCGGGGTGCTGTTCTACGACTTCCGCAACGACGTCCCGGGCGATGCACCGCTCAGCACCGACGTCCACCTCGCGCTGTTCGAGGAGGACCTCACGCGCGTAGCCGAACGGCGACTGACCCCGGAGTCGTTCGACATGCGGCAGATGGTCCTGACCGGCGGCCGCGGGTACTTCCCGGGCGACTACGTCGGACTCGACGCTGCGGGCAAGGACTTTGTCGCGGCAGTCACCGTCGCCAACGACCTCGGACTGCCGGTCGTCTTCCCGCAGCCGCCCGGGCTGTTCGTCGACACGCACAACCGGCAGGACATCGTCTTCGTCCGCACGACGCCCTGACGCGTCGCGGGCTCCGGTACGCCCACCTCACGGGGGACCCTTTCCGGACGGGACCCTTTCCGGACGGAGTCCTTCATGCCCAGCCACCAGGCTGCCCATCACGTCGCGCCTGCTCCCGGCCGCCGCCGCGTGACGGCGGTCGCCGCCTGGACCACGGCGCTGCTCCTGCCGGCCGGCGTCGGTCTCGCCGTCTGGTCGGCGAGCGGAAGCGGCCCGGGTTCAGCCGAGGCGCGGACCGCCCAGGCTCTCGTGGTGACCGCCGGAACGCCGGTGGCCGACCTCTACCCCGGCGCGACCGGGTCCGTGCACCTGTCGGTCGCGAACCCGAACCCCTACCCGGTCACGATCACCGGCGGCTCGGTCACCGCGGTCACCGGCGTCACGGGTGCAGCCGGCAGCTGCTCGCCGAGCGACTTCTCGGTCGGCAGCGGCACGGTGGCGTCCACCGGCGTGCCTGCCAACGGCTCAGTGAACGTCACCGTGACCGGCGCCTTGACCATGAGGACGACCGCCGGTGACGGCTGCCAGGGTGCGACGGTCGCCGTCGCAGCGACCGTGACCGGATCGCAGAGCTGACGGACCCGCGTTGCTCCGCCGCGTCGGACCGGTCCCGGTCGCCGTCGCCATCCTCATGGTCACTGTGCTCGGCCAGTCCGCTGCGGCGGCCTGGTCGAGCCGGGGCACGGGCGACGGGCGGGCCGGGGCCGTGACCATGACCACCGTCGGGCCGGTGGCGGCCGTCTGCACGGGCGGGTCGTCCGTGATCGTGTCGTGGGCCGCGACCCCGCTCGCCACCGCGTACGTGGTGGAGCGCTCGGTCGACCTCGGGCCCTGGTCGGTGGTTCACGGTCCCGCAGCCGGCACGACCTTCAGCGACACCGGCACCGGGCTGCTCAACGTGTCGGTTCGCTGGCGGGTGACCGGGATGCGGGACACCTGGACCGCAGCCCCGTCGTCCCCGTCCCCCGCACGGGTGATCTCGAGCCTCGGGCTGTGCGCCTGACACCGAGTGGCGTTGACTGCGGCCGCTTTCCGGGTTAGCACTAGTGACGTGAAGCACGTACCGGAGAGGCACCAGTCGGTCACGCCTCCGCCGTCGGTCCTGCTGATGTTCGCAGGGCTGGTCGCGGTGATGGTCGTGATCTACGTGGTGGTGGCTCTCGCGGCCTGACGGGCCGCCGGCGTCCGACCCTGGCCTGCAAGCAGGTCCGGGTCGGATCCTCGCTGCCACGACGGGGCCGGACGTGGTACGGCCCGCGCCCTGTCTCATCCCCCGAGAGACGCGCGCGGGCCGACTCACCCCGGTTGGGCTCCTCCGGCGGCCCCCCTCAGAACCTCCAGCCGGGCTGCACAACCACTGGAAGGGTGATCCGTTCGCCCCTTGATCGCCATGGCCCGTTCGGTGGGTGACCGGTCGACGTCCCGGCTAGTCACACCGCATGATCCGGCTAGTACCGGGCCTACCGATCTGACCGCCTCGGTGTCACGAGCGGGCCCGCGCGGACTCCCGCCGGTTCGCCTTCTTGATCGCGTCGACGAGCTCCTGCTTGCTCATCTGCGAGCGCCCGGAGACGTCCAGTCGCTTGGCCACGTCGTACAGGTGCTGCTTCGGGGCGTTGGCGTCGACACCCTCTGCCGTGGGGCGAGAGGTGTTCGCGCCGCCCTCCGCCTGCGCGTCCGACGGGCCCTTGCCGTCCTTGGGCTCCCAGTGGTCGCCGACCTTCTCGTGGGTGTGCTTCACGGCCGCGTACGCCGCACGGTGGGCCCGCTCGCCCTCTCCGTAGCTCTCGGCGGCCGAGTCGTGCGTCTTCGCGAACGTTCGCTGCGCCTTGGCGCCGGATCGTTGCAGGGTGCTCGGCAGCTCGTC
>DASTVO010000193.1:0-4940 GCA_035759075.1 Actinomycetes bacterium | reverse complement strand
CAGGTCACCGAAGTCGAGCGAGCCGAACCAGTGCAGCATGCTGCTGACCGTCACCACGCGACCTCCGGGCCGACGCAGCAGAGCCGGCAGCAGCAGCCCGGTCAGGGCGAACGGCCCGAGGTGGTTGGTGGCCAGCTGCAGC
Organism: Actinomycetes bacterium; assembly: GCA_035759075.1. Lineage (GTDB taxonomy): Bacteria > Actinomycetota > Actinomycetes > JACCUZ01 > JACCUZ01 > DASTVO01. The sequence goes on along the minus strand of DASTVO010000193.1, from coordinate 4,798 downwards.
TCGAACCCGTCGACCGTCGTCCGCCGTGGCAGCGCCATGACACCAGCGTTGTTGACCAGCAGGTCCAGCGGCTCGGCGCCCACCTCGGCCGCGAACGTCCGTACGGAGGACAGGTCGGCGAGGTCCAGCAGCCCCGGCTCGACAGACGCGTCCGGCACCTCGTCCCGGATCCGGCGAACCGCCTCGGCACCCTTCGCCGAGTCGCGCGCGGTCAGCACGACGTGCGCGCCTCTGCGGGCGAGCTCGCGGGCCGTCACCCGCCCGAGCCCGGAGTTGGCGCCGGTCACCACGGCCCGCCGACTGGTCAGGTCGGGGATGTCGGAGGTCGTCCAGCCGGGCAGCAGAGCAAAGGTCATTGCGGCGTCCTACCCCGCACGACCGGGCGGTACGCCGGCACAGGGGCCACCGGGTGGTAGGGCGCCCCGAGCGGCGGGCGCGGGTCCGGCTCGTCGGCGTTCGGCCAGAACGCCATGGCCCGCTCGGCCTGCGCGGTGATCGTGAGCGACGGGTTGGCGCCGAGGTTGGCCGACACCGCCGCCCCGTCGACGACGTGCAGGCCGGGGTGGCCGAACACCCGGTGCCAGCCGTCGACGACTCCGCGCTCGGGGTCCGGGCCGATGACGGCACCGCCCAGGAAATGAGCGGTGAGCGGGGACCCGAGCAGGTCCGCGTACGTGCCGCCGGGCTCGCCGTCGATGACGCGCGCCAGCCGACGGACGGCCTCGTTGCCCTCCGGTACCCAGGTCGGGCTGGGCGCCCCGTGCCCGTGCCGCGTCGTCAGCCGCCACCGGCCGAGGCGACCGCGGTGTCCGGACACGACCAGCGAGTTGTCCAGCGACTGCATCACCAGGCCGATGACGGTGCGCTCCGACCAGTGCCGCAGCGACAGCGTGCGCACCGTACGGACCGGGTGCCGCACCTGCTCGCGCAGCCAGGTCACCCACCGCGGGCGCGGGCCGCCGCCGTCGGTGAGCGCCGTGCCGAGCAGGCCCATCAGGTTCGACCCGCGGCCGTAGCGGACCGGCTCGACGTGGGTGTGCGGGGCCGGGCGGAACGAGGAGGTGATCGCGACGCCCCGGCTGAAGTCGACGTCGCGGCGACGGGACCGGGCCCCGACCAGCGACTCGGAGTTGGTCCGGGTCAGCTCGCCGAGCCGCGGCGACAGGTGTCGCAGGTGACCGTCGTCGCGCATCCGGTGCAGCAGCCGTTGGGTGCCGTAGGTACCGGCCGCGAGCACCACCTGCGACGCCGTGACCGTGCGCCGGGTGCGGTGCGCCGTCCAGGCCCCGGTCCGGACGGTGTCGACCGCGTATCCGCCGCCGGCATCCGGTCGCACCGCGGTGACCGTCGTCAGGGGCAGCACGTCGGCCCCGGCGCGCTCGGCCAGCCACAGGTAGTTCTTGGGGAGCGTGTTCTTCGCGCCGTGCCGGCAACCGGTCATGCACGCGCCGCACTCGACGCATCCGGTCCGCGCCGGTCCGGCACCGTCGAAGAACGGGTCCTCGACGGTCACCCCGGGCGCCGGTCCGAAGAAGACCCCGACCGGGGTGAGCGTGAACGTGCCGCCGGCGCCCATCTGCTCGGCCACCTCGCGCATGGCCTCGTCGCTGGGCGTGACCGTCGGGTTCCGGACGACGCCGAGCATCCGCGACGCGAGCACGAAGTACGGGGCCAGCTCCGTCCGCCAGTCGGTGATGCCGGCCCACTGCGGGTCGTCGTAGAAGGCGTCGTCGGGCTGGTAGAGCGTGTTCGCGTAGACCAGCGACCCACCGCCCACCCCGGCACCCGCCAGGACCGTGACGTGCGGGAGCCGGTGGATCCGCTGGATGCCGTAGCAGCCCAGCCGTGGTGCCCAGAGGAAGCGCCGCACGTCCCACGAGGTCCGCGCGAACTCGTGGTCGGCGAACCGCCGCCCGGCCTCGAGCACGGCAACCCGGTAGCCCTTCTCGGTCAGTCGCAGCGCGGCCACGGAGCCGCCGAAGCCGGAGCCCACCACGACGACGTCGTAGTCGGTCACCGTCTGCCGGCCGCCTTCATCAGCCGTACGGCCGCGGTGAACCCCGCCGCCCATCGCTCGAAGGGCACGGCCGGCGGTGGCGCGAAGCCGACCAGCCGTTGCACCGCCACGGTCTGCGGCTCGGTGTACCGCAGCAGCCCCTCCCGGCCGTGCCGGCGGCCCAGCCCGGAGGCCTTCCGGCCGCCCATCGGCGCGGCGGTGGCGCCCCACGGCGCACCGTAGGTCTCGTTCACCGCGACGGTGCCGGTCTCGATCCGCGCGGCCAGCCGCCGGCCGCGGGCGACGTCGCGGGTCCACACGCTCGCGTTGAGCCCGTACTCGGAGTCGTTGGCCCGCCGCACCGCGTCGTCCTCGTCGGCTACTGCGGTGACCGCGACCACCGGTCCGAACGTCTCTGTACGGCACAGCGCCATCTCCTCGGTGACGCCGGTCAGCACGGTCGGCTCGTAGAAGAGCGGGCCGAGGTCCGGCCGGGGCCGGCCGCCGGCGAGCACCGTCGCGCCCTTGGCGACCGCGTCCTCGACGTGGGCAACCACCCGGTCCAGCTGGCGACGGGACAGCAGCGAGCCCATGTCGGCCGAGTAGTCGAGGGCAGGGCCCGGGCGCATCCGGCGTACGCGGTGCAGGAACTCGGCGACGAACTCGTCGTACACCTCTTCGACGACGTAGATGCGCTCCATCGACACGCACAGCTGGCCGGCGCCGGTGAAGCAGTCCCGCACGGCCGCCGCCGCCGCCCGCGGCAGGTCGGCGTCCTCCAGCACCACGAGCGGGTTCTTGCCGCCGAGCTCGAGCGAGCAGCCCACGAGCCGCCGGCCGCAGCGTTCGGCCACCTCCCGCCCGACGGCGGTCGAGCCGGTGAAGCAGACGAAGTCGCCGCCGTCGACCACGGCGCGTCCGACCGTCGGGCCGTCCCCGAGCACCACCTGCCAGACGTTCGCCGGCAACCCGGCCTCGACGGCGAGGGCCCGCACCCACAGCGCGGTCAGGGCCGTCTGCGTGTCCGGCTTGTGCACGACGGCGTTGCCGGCGACGAACGCGGGCAGCGCGTCGGACACCGCCAGGGTCAGGGGGTAGTTCCACGGCGAAACGATGCCGACCACGCCCTTGGGGTGGCGCAGCTCGTGGACCTGCGAGAGCAGCGGGACGAGTCCGGCCCGGCGCGCGGGGGCCAGCGCGCGCTTGGCCGTGCGGGCGTAGTGGCGGGCGTTGAGGGCGACGTCCACGACCTCCTCGAACGCGTGCCGGCGGGCCTTGCCGCTCTCCAGCTGCACCAGGTCGAGGACCTCGTCCTGCCGGGACAGGACCAGGTCGTGCAGCCGCAGCAGCACCCGGGCCCGGTCGGCGACCGGTCGCCGGGCCCAGTCGGCCTGCGCGGCGCGCGCCACCGCGTACGCCTCGGTCACGTCCTGCGGCGTCGACAGCGGCAGCTCCGCCAGCGCCTCGCCGGTGAACGGCGCCCGCGTCGTCTCGGTCGTCCCCGACGTCGACACCACGGCCGCGGTCAGCCGACCGTACGGTGACCCGTCGGCGACCAGGAGCGGCATGGGGCTGATGTTACCCGCGGGTAACGGTGATGGTCCGGGCGCGCGCGGCCATGGCTGTCGTCGTAGCCTCGGGTCATGGAGGTCCTGCTCGCCGTCGTCGCGACGCTCGCGTTCATGTCCTGCGCCGTCGTCGGCCTGACCCTGCGGCTCGCCCGCAGCGTGCGGCTCCGGGCGCTGTCGGTGCGCGACCGGACCAGGCTGGCCGCTCGGTCCTACGCCGCCGGCCCGCCCGGTGTGGTCGCCCGGCTGCGCCGCGACCTGGACCGCAGCGTGACCGCGGCGCGCAAGGCGCTGGCTGTGGCGCGCGCGGTGGACGCCCCAGTCGGGGACGTGCCGGCGTTGGTGGCCCGGCTGGAGTACGCCGCGCACCGCGTGGACGGCGAGCTGCAGCTGCTCGAGGCGCAGCCGGACGCCGCGCGCGTGGCCGCCGGGCTCGACGGCCCGCGCGGCCGTGCCCGCGCCCTCACCGACGCGGCCGGCCGGCTGGTCGACGGGCTGCTCGACGCGGTCGGCTCCGGCGCCGACGACGTGGCCCTGCTGCACACCGAGTGCGCCATCGAGTCGGAGGCGCTGCGCGCCGCCCGGCGCCGCTAGGGGCCTGTCAGCTCAGCGGCACCATGTCCGGCGCGCCGAGGCGGGCCGCGTCCGCGGTCTCGTCGTCCGGCTGCTGCTGCGACTCGCGCTCTGCCTCGACCCGCGCCCGGTAGTGCTCGATCTCGGTGGTGACCTGCTTGTCGTTCCAGCCGAGCACGGGCGCGACCAGCCGGGCGACGTGGTCAGCGGCCTCCAGCCCGCGGTCCCAGGTCTCGATCGAGATGCGGGTGCGCCGGGTGAGGATGTCGTCGAGGTGCCGGGCGCCTTCGTGCGAGGCGGCGTAGACCGCCTCGGCCTGCAGGTAGTCGTCCGCCCCGGGCAGCGGCCTGCCCAGCTCGTGGTCGTCGGTGACCAGCTCCAGCACCTCCTCGACCATCACGCCGTACCGGTGCAGCAGGTGCTCGACCCGCGCCACGTGCAGGTCGGCATTGCGGGCGAGGCTCTCGCGCTGGTTCCACAGCGCGGGGTAGCCGACCGCGCCGATGAGCGGGACCTTCTCGGTCACGCTCGGCGCGACCCGGCGGCCGAGCCCGTGCGCGGCCGCGTCGATCGCGTCCTTGGCCATGACCCGGTACGTCGTGTACTTCCCGCCGGCGACGACGACGAGCCCGGGCGCCGGGTGGGCCACCGTGTGCTCGCG
>DASTVO010000192.1:0-3315 GCA_035759075.1 Actinomycetes bacterium | reverse complement strand
GCTGAGCGAGGCCGTCCGTCAGCTGCGCGACCGGTCGTTCCTCGCCTGCCTCGGGCGCAGCCCGGTCACGACCTGACCGGCTTCCGACACGCCGGGACTTCAGGGGTTTGCCGACCTGGGTTACCGTGGAATACCTACGGTGACGTAACCGTAGGTCTGCGAGATGCCGGAGGCTTCCCCATGACCGCTGTCGACACGCCCGTCCTGTCCCAGACCGACCTGCTCCGCGAGCTCGAGCCGGTCGTCGAGGAGAACCTCGAGCGTCACCTGCGGGTGGCCAAGGACTGGATGCCGCACGAGTACGTGCCGTGGAGCGAGGGCCGGAACTTCCCCGGCGTCCTCGAGGGTGGTACCCCGTGGGAGCCCGAGCAGTCGAAGATGTCCGACGTCGCGCGGACCAGCCTGATCGTCAACCTGCTCACCGAGGACAACCTCCCCAGCTACCACCACGAGATCGCCACCGTCTTCGGGCGGGACGGCGCGTGGGGCACCTGGGTGCACCGGTGGACCGCCGAGGAGGGCCGGCACGGCATGGCCATCCGCGACTACCTGCTGGTGACCCGCGCGGTCGACCCGGTGGCGCTGGAGAACGCCCGGATGACCCACATGGGCGCCGGGTTCGAGTCGGCCAACCACGACGACCTGCTGCGCTCGCTGGCCTACGTGTCCTTCCAGGAGCTGGCGACCCGGATCTCGCACCGCAACACCGGCAAGATCACCAATGACCCGGTCGCCGACCAGCTGCTCGCCCGGATCGCCCTGGACGAGAACCTGCACATGCTGTTCTACCGCAACCTGCTCGGCGCGGCCCTGCAGGTCGCTCCCAACCAGACGATGCGCGCCATCGTCGAGGTCGTGAAGAGCTTCGAGATGCCTGGCGCCTCGATCGAGAACTTCACCCGCAAGTCCGTGCAGATCGCGCTGGCGGGGATCTACGACCTGCGGCTGCACCACGACGACGTCCTCTCCCCGGTGCTGCGGGCCTGGGGGGTGTTCGACCTCGAGGGCCTCGACGGCGAGGGGGAGAAGGCGCGCACGGAGCTCTCCGAGTTCCTGCTGGAGCTGCAGCGGCAGGCCAGCCGGTTCGAGGACAGGCGCGAGGCGCACCGGGAGAAGCTGGCGAAGCGGGGCCAGACGCTCGAGACCGTCTAGCCATTTGCGTAGCGCCCGCTACGACATCTGAGGCTCCCTCACCCCCGGCGGCGCTGCGACAGTCGTCCCACGGCCCATCACCTGGGGGGGACGGCTGCCCGTGTCTGCGCTCGACCTGCTCGCCTCGGACCAGACGGCTGCCCAGTTCGCCGTCATCGCCACGCTGGTCGTGGTCCTCGCCGCCGTGCAGTCCGTCTTCGGGGTCGGCCTGCTGGTGTTCGGCACGCCACTGCTGCTGCTCCTCGGCTACCCGTTCGCCGCGGTCCTGGCCTACCTGCTGCCGTGCTCGATCGCGGTCAGCACGCTGCAGGTCCGGGCCAGCGGCGGGCTCACGCTGGAGCCGATCCGGCGCAAGTTCCTGAGATACACCGCGCCCGCGGTGCTGGTCGGCACTGTCGTCGTCCTGCTGCTCGGCCGCAACGTCGACCTGCGCCCGGCCATCGGCGTCATGCTGCTGGTGACCGCCGTCCTGCGAGGGGTGCCGGCAGCGCGCGAGGCACTGGGCCGGCTGGTCCACCGGCGGCTCACGCCGTTCACGCTCGGCCTCGGCGTCCTGCACGGGCTGACGAACCTCGGTGGCGGCGTGCTCACCGCCATGGTGAGCTCGCTGTATTCGGACAAGCGCGACGTCCGGCGCCACATCGCGTTCTGCTACGGGATCATGGCGATCATCCAGCTCAGCACACTGCTGCTCACCGGCCGCCCCGACGTCCCGCCGCTGGCCTACGTCGCGCTGCCCATGCTGGCCCTCGGCTCGTACGCCGTCGTCGGCCGGGCGCTGTTCGTCCGGGCCGGCAACGCCGTGTACCAGTCGCTGCTCACCGCGCTGATCGGCAGCTTCGGCGTCCTGCTCGTCACGACCTGAGGCCGCCGGCGAGGGTCAGCCGGCGCCGGGCAGCCGCACCATCAGCCGGCCGCCCTCGACCTTCACGTCGAACGAGTGCACCGGTGCGGTCGCCGGTCCGTGCCGCACCGACCCGTCCTCGAGGCTGAACTCGCTGCCGTGCCACGGGCAGGTGACGCAGCCGCTGTCGGTGTCGACCTCGCCTTCGTGCAGCGGCCCGCCGAGGTGGCTGCACCGGTCGGAGAGCACGTCGATCCGGTCACCACGGCGCACCACCAGCAGGGGCACCGTCTGCGCCCCGGCGCCGAGGACGTGCACTGAGGCCTCGCCGTCGGCCCCGAGGTCGTCCACCGCGCACAGGTCCTGCCAGCCGGGGCTGACCAGGTGCGGGACCGTCTCGGCGTGGTTGGCGCCGGCGGCCTGCCGGAAGGAGAGGTGCCCGCCGAGGAAACCGCCGACGCCGAGCAGCGTCAGCCCGGCCCAGCCGAACGCGCGTCCGTGCCCCTCACGCCCGCCCAGCCGGGCGGCGAGCGAGGCGGCGTACGCGGCGAGGCCGGCGACGTTGACCGCCGCGTGGACGACGCCCACCCGTTGCTGCTGCTCGTGCAGCCCGGACCAGTCGGCCCAGCCGGTGACGGCGGCCGGCGCCGACGCGGCCAGCCCGGTCCCGACGAGGACCCGCGCGGACCGGTCGTGGCCGGGCAGCGCGTCGAGCACCGACGCGGACGTGAAGGCCCCGATGGCGACCTGCACCACGGTCGGGTGGAGAGGATGGCCCAGCCAGACCCCGTGCAGGGCGTCGGCGACGGGCCCGCGGCGGAGCAGGCCGCGCAGCGCGCCGCGGACGGGGTCGACCACCCGGTCCAGGCCGGTGCTGTTCTCCAGGACGGTGACGCTGTCGAAGGGCTGCATGCCTCCGATCATGACCGCCGGGGCGGTCGGGAAACAGCCTCAGCCTTTGGCGTCCGACCAGCGGTCGACCACCGCCACGTCGGCGACCAGCCGGACCCCGCTGCCCGCCGCCCAGCGGGCGCCGGTGCGGCCGAGCGCGTCGTGCAGGAGCGCGACGACGGCGTCGGCGGCGTCGGCGGGGGCGTGCACGAGCAGCTCGTCGTGCAGCGCGAGCACCACCTCCGCGCCCTCCGGCAGCCCGGCCCGTACCGAGACCGCCCACATCTTGAACAGCTCGGCCGCCGCCCCCTGGACGACGGCGTTGCGCGCGAACCGCCCGCGGGCCGCGACCGCCGGTGGCTCCGGCCGCTCCAGCGGCCACATCCGCACCAGCCGTCCGCCCCAGGTCCGCACCTCCCGGCCGGCCC
>DASTVO010000191.1:0-4922 GCA_035759075.1 Actinomycetes bacterium | reverse complement strand
GACCACCGCCAGGGTGGCGGCCATGCCGAGGCCGAACGCCACCACCAGCAGCACGCCGAACCACGGGTGGCCGAGGGCCAGCGCGCCGAGGAAGACCAGAACGGCTGACGGGCTGGGCAGCAGGCCGCCGGCGAGGCCGATGGCGACCAGGCCGCGCCGGGACGGTGCCGGCACCTCGTGGGCGTGGGCGTGGGCGTGCGGGTGCGGGTGCTTGTGCGGGTGGTCGTGGTCGTGCCCGTGGGCGTGGTCCTCGTGGACCAAGATCCCCACACCTGCATGATCACCCGCATGGTCAAGGTGAGTTCTCGCAGACCGGGGGCTCGGGACGTCCACGATCCCCGGAGCTGCATGATCACCACCGGAGTGGGGGCTGGCTCCGGACGGCGGGTGGGTGTGCTGGCCGGGGCCGGTGCCGTGGGTGTGGCCGGTCAGACCGCCGCTGCCGGTGCGGGCGGCGCGGAGCAGGCCGAGCCCGACCGCGACGACGAGCAGCCCGCTGACCAGGCTGAGCCAGGGGTAGACACGGGCGGGTGCGACCGCCGTCCCGGCGCTGACCAGCAGCCCCAGACCGAGCACGCCGGCGGTGTGGGTGGCCGTCACGGTCGCGCCGACCGTGGCCGCCGAGCGCAGCGCCCCGTCGCGGCGGCCGGAGAGGTAGAAGGCCATCACCGTCTTGCCGTGCCCGGGGGCCACGGCGTGGGCGGCGCCGAGGGCGAGCGCGGCCAGCAGCGCGAGGGCTGCCGCGACCGGCCCGCCGCCGGAGCGCTGGAGAAGGCCCTCGAAGGCGACCGTCAGGCGGTCGGCTCCGCGGGTGAGCACTCCGGTCGGCAGGTCGGCCGCCGACGCCGGCTGGTGGTCTGTCCCCCCCGGGCGGACCACCAGCCGGGCGGCCTCCTGGTCGAGCGGGCTCGACAGCAGGTCTTGGGGATAGGACGTCAGACGGGCACTGCGGGTTCGCTCCGGCACGTCGGAGCGGGTCAGCGTGGTGCCGTCGCCGGTGGCGACGACCTCCTTCCAGCCGACCTCGTCCCGGGCGGCCGTGTCGACCAGCCGGACGGCTGTCGGCCCGGCCAGCGGCGCGATCCCGGTCCCCAGCGCGCACTCCAGGCGCAGCACCGGCAGCCCGGCCTGCCCGTCGAGCGCGCGGGCAGCGGCCGCGGTCACGTCCAGCCCGTACGGCTGCTCGGCCACCGTCAGCCGGAGCGAGCCGGCTGCCTCGGCGCACGCCGAGCGCGCACACGCCGCGAGCTCGGGCCGGGACAGCCGGCCGTCACCCGAGGTGTCCACGGCCGGTCGGCGCTGCGCGGTCGGGATCTCGGCCAGGTCGAGCACGTGGTCGACGGTCACCCGGTCGGTGCCGACGACGACTCCGCTGTACCGGTTGACGGTGAAGTTGCCCAGCGGGTGGGCGCTGGCGGCGCCGGGCACCGCCACCAGCAGCGCGCCGGCGCCGACGAGCGCCGCGAGCCCGCGCAGGGTCCAGCGGCTCATCGCGCACCGCCGAGCCCGGCGAGCAGGGCACGGGCCTGGCTCTCCCGCAGCGGGGCGACACCGTTGTCGACGGCCAGCGCTGCCCGCAGCTGCTCGCGGGCCTCCCCGGTCCGGCCGAGGGCCGCGGCGACCGCGCCGTGATGGAACAGCATCCGGGCGTCCCGGGTACCGAGCCGGGTGGCCCGCCGCACGTACGGCAGCGCCTCGGCGTCCCGCCCGGCCGCGTGCAGCGCCCAGCCCAGGGCGTCGGCGGTGTGGATCGAGCGCCGCGCCGCCCACTCCTCGCGGGCCGCGGCGAGGGCGGCCTCCGCGGAGCCGTGGTCGGCCTCGAACAGCGCCACCTCGAGGTCCACGCCGACACCGTTCGCGCGGGCCAGCGCGGCCGACGCCTCGGCGACGGCGAACTGCGCCCGGGCCTCGGCGTCACGGCCGAGCGCGAGGTAGAGCTCGCCCAGCTCGGTGACGTACTCGGGCAGCGGCAGCCGGCGGACGACCTCGCGGTAGTCGCGCAGCGCGGCGGCGGTCTGCCCGCGGGCCACCGCAAGTCGGGCCCGCCCCGCCAGGGCGGGGGAGAAGTCCGGGTCGGCGTCGAGGGCGGCGGCGTAGTGCCGGCCGGCCGCCGTGAGGTCACCGGTGCCGCGGGCCAGCTCGCCGAGGTGGAAGGCGGCGAAGGCGTACGCGGGGGCCGAGCCCGTCGAGGCGTCCCGGGCGAGCCGCATTAGCCGGTCCGCCTCGGCGAGGTCGCCGCGCAGCTCGGCCTGGTAGGACAGCCGGGCGAACGTCGAGGGGCCGGGCTCGACGTCGTCGGCCTGCCGTGCTGCACGGCGGGCCTCGGCGTAGCGGCCCAGCTCGGTGAGCGCGTCCGAGCGCAGCTGGTGGGCCAGGGAGCTGAACGGGTTGGCTGCGACGGCAGCGTCGGCCGCTTCCAGGGCGGCCGCGAAGTCGTGGCGGGCGTTGTCGAGGGCGGCCCGGGCGGTGAGCTGCAGCGCGTCGTCGGGCGCGAGCTCGGCCGCTCTTGCCAGCGCCTCGTCGGCCTTGCGGTAGTAGGTGGGGTCGGCGCTGACCCGGGCCTCCTCCACGTAGGCCAGGGCGAGCCGGGACCAGGAGCGGTGGTCGCCCGGCGTCTGCTGCAGGCGGGTCTGCAGCGACGGGATGTCGCCGGCCGAGGCCGCGACGGCGGGCCGCACGGGCGTGCTGGCGCGTCGGTCCTGGCCGGTCACCTGGGGGCTGCCGCCGAACGCGACGGCGGCGAAGAGCGTGAAGCCGGCGGCCAGCGCGAGCGCACCGGCGGTCAGCAGCGCGGGGCAGAGCAGTCGTCCCACTGGAGTGCCTCTCGTCGGGGGGTGGCGCCGCCGGGCACCGGAGGGGTTGGCCGTCCGGTGCCCGGCAGCGTCGGGCTGCGCTTACGCCGAGGCGGGCGCGGCGCCGTTCTTGCGGGCGGTGCGGGCCATGGCGGCACCGGCCACGAGGGCCAGCGCGCCGAGACCGACCAGCGAAACCTGCCCGGTCGGGAAGCCGCCGTTGCCACCGGTGTTGCTGGGGCCGCCGGTCAGCAGCGCCGAGCCGGTCTGGGCGGGCGGGGCCTTCTTGGTGATCGAGCCGCTGTGGGGCAGCGCGACGTACGGGAAGTCCGCGCCGAACGCGGTGTCGTTCTTGTCCACGCCGTCACCGAGCGTCGACGCCTGCGCCGCGTTGCCCTTCAGCACGCCACCGACCACCTGCAGGGCGATGTCGACGACGTCGTCCTGCAGCCGGCGACCGTTCGGGAAGCCGTTGGCGTCGCCGCCGACGACCCCGAGCCGGTTGAAGGTCTGACCCTGCTGCCACTCGGTGTTCAGCCGCAGGTACTCAGCCGCCCGCTCCTTGCCGCGCGGGTTGTTGATGCCCTTGACCCCCTCGAGGAAGACCTGCACCAGGTCGGTACGGTCGTTGACCGGCGCGCTGGTGCCGCAGACCGCGTTCAGCGTCGCCGCCAGCTCCGACTTCTTGACGAACGGCAGCGCCGCCGCGTCCTGACGCGGCTTGAGCGTGTTGAACGTGTCCTTGACCTGGTACGGGATCACGACCTCGTTGACCAGTGGCTGGCCGAGGCGGGAGACCTGGCGGAACTTGCCGTTGCTGTTCTTGCGGTCGGTCGTGCTCCAGATGCCGACCACGGAGCGGTCGGAGGCCACCAGGTCCTTGCTCTGCACCTTGAGGGCAAGGGTGTTGACGTTGAAGCCGGCGAGCGTGTCGTGGCCGGCCTGAGTCTTGCAGTCGCCGCCGTAGAGCACGTCGAAGACGCGCAGGTCGAGGAAGAACGGGTCCTCGGCCTGGCCCGCGAAGGCTTGCCGGCCGGAGCCCTGGTAGGCCTTGACGGCAGCGTCGCGCAGCGCGTTGTAGTTCGGCATCGACGCGTCACCGACGTAGGACGGCGCGACCGGTGCGTTCTTCAGCAGGGTGCGGACGCCGTCCTTGCCCTTGCGGACCGCGATGCGCTTGAGCGTGTAGGTCTGCCGGAACAACAGGTTCTCGTCGTCCAGCGTTGTGACCGGGCCGTTGTTGTAGAGGAAGGTGCCGTTGCCGGTGAAGCTGTCCGACGGCTTCGGGGTGCGGGCGTCCTTGAACTTCCACCGGTAGATGACATCCGGCTTGGCGTCGTAGTCGTTGTCGATCTTGATGTCGTACCGGGCGTCGGTGGCCCACGGGTAGAAGTTCGGCCCACCGGTCGGCTCCGAGAACGGCGACCAGTTCGCGATGATGTTCACCATCCCGGTGTCGTTCGGGTCGACGAACGCGTACAGGTCGGTGTTGTCGTAGGCCGGCTGGCCGGCGATGGCGGGGGCCTCGCGGTGGCTCGAGGCAGTCGCTCCGCCCGGGGCGAGGCCGGCGAGGCCTCCGCCCACGAGCAGCGTTCCCACGCCGAGCAGCGCAGTCGCGCGCGCCCGGGGGGCTCGTCTCGACTGAGACATGGTTCCCTCCCAAGGGATGTCGGGGGCCCGGTGTGACCGGTGTCACTCCGGCGCGGTCCGACCTGCATCCGGAGCGGGGGCGTCCCCGGATTGGGACTGATCTCGGGCGGCTCGTCGCCGTAGGCTCACGCCTCGTGACCGCTCCGCCGCCGCCCTCGCCGACGACCCGCTGGCGCTGCCGCCAGTGCGGCAACCTGACCCGCTTCGACGTCACCCGCTCAACCCGGACGCTGGAGTTCGTGCACGTCGACCTGGCCGGTGAGCCCGCGGTCGAGGAACGGGAGGTGCTCGACGAGCGCGTGGAGTCCGTCCGGTGCCGGTGGTGCGACGGGGTGGACACCGTCGAGCTGGTCCCGCGTCCCGCGGACCCCGGCAGCCACGCCGAGGGCGGATGAGCGACGAGCCCGGCTGGGAGGGGCCGCTGCCAGAGCCGGTACGGCTGCGGGTGGTCGCCCTGGCCTCGGACACGCTCGGGTCGCT
>DASTVO010000190.1:0-3308 GCA_035759075.1 Actinomycetes bacterium | reverse complement strand
CTCTGGATCGGTCACGGACCGCGGAGTACCCCGCCGGAGCCGCCTCTACTCCTCGGCTGCCCGCGGCCGAGTCACTCGCGCCAGATCAGCACCACGGCGCGGTCGTCGTTGTGCGCCGCCGCCACCCGGTCGATCAGCTTGCGGGCCCCGTGCCGGAAGCCCTTTGTGACCAGCCGCTCCGCCTCGCCGAGCAGCTTGTCGAGGCCGACGGACAGGTCCTGCCCCGGCTTCTCGATGAGCCCGTCGGTGAACATCAGCAGGGCGTCACCCCGGTCCAGGCGGCCGCGCTCGCTCACGTACTTGGCGTCCGGGAACACCCCGAGGAGCGGGCCCTCGCTGGTCTCGTTGAGGCGCCACCGGCCGGACCCGGCCGAGAAGTGGACCGTCGGCGGGTGCCCGGCCACCGAGATCACGTACTCGCCGGTGCGCAGGTCGACGACCACGTGCGCGACCGTGGCGAAGCCTTCTTCCCACTGCTGGCGGAGCAGGTAGCGGTTCGTGGCGGGGAGGAAGTCCTCGGTCGGCACCGATCCGAGCAGCCCACCGAAGGCGCCGGAGAGCAGCAGCGCCCGCGTACCGGCGGCCACGCCCTTGCCGGAGACGTCGACCAGCGCGACCTCCAGCAGGTGCCCGTCGTCGGACCGGGTGGCGACCAGGAAGTCGCCGGAGAAGGAGGCCCCGCCGGCGGACCGGAGGACCATCTCGGCTGACCAGCCATGAGGCAGCTCGGGCATCTCGCCCTGCGCCGTCAGCCGGTCCCGCAGGTCGACGAGCATCGAGTCACCGCGGGTTCCCTGCACGCCCAGCCGGCCCCGGCTACGAGCCAACAGGTGCACCATCGCCGCTGTCCCCGCGACCACGACAACGGCACCGGTGGGGACGTCGGTCGCCTGCACGAGCTCGAGCACGACCACGGCAGCCACGACCAGGTCGAGCAGCAGCAGGCTGCGCACGCTGAGCAGGAAGCCGCCGGCGAGCACGACCAGCGCGACCATCGGGAGCGGGAAAAGGTCGGGGTCGACCACGAAGAGTCCGCCCATGACCGCCGCGCACAGGCTGAGCACGACCAGGACGAAGCCCTCATGGTGGATCAGACGCCTGCGGACGAAGGTCGTCGCCCGCCACCACAGGTCCGGACGCGCGGCACGGCGACGGCGCGCACGGTGGGCGGACATGGCAGAGGACAGTACCGACAGTGAGGACCAGTCACAGGCAGTCCACGATGTCCGGGTCGGGGCCGGTCCGGCGACCCGCTGCAATCGTGACCAGGACCACGGCGGCGGAACCCGGTGGCCCGCCCGCGGGAGGTGCTGGTAAGCACCTCCCTATGAGCACGCAGACGGGGAGCACGTGGCAGGTCCGGTCCCTCACCGAGGCCGACTGGGACGACCTGCACCACGTGGACAGCCACGCGTTCGGCGCGACGGCGCCGGACGAGCTCGTCGAGCTCGAGCGCGAGACGCACGAGATCACCCGGGACATCGGGGCGTACGACGGGACGACGCTGGTCGGGATCGCCGGTGCGTACTCGTTCGAGATCGGCGTGCCCGGGTCCACCCTCCCCGTCGCCGGGGTGACCTGGGTGGGGGTGCTCCCCACGCACCGGCGCCGCGGCGTGCTCCGCGCGCTGATGAGGCACCAGCTGCACTCGATCCACGACACGGGTCGCGAGCCGGTCGCGATCCTGTGGGCCTCCGAGCCGCAGATCTACGGACGGTTCGGCTACGGGCTCGCCAGCCGCCTGCTGTCGATGACCGTCCCCCGGGACCCGCAGGCGCTGCACGCCGGGTTTCCCATCGACCCCGCCCTGCGGCTCCGGCTGGCCGACCCGGCGGACTGGAAGGTGCTCGCCGGCGTCTACCAGAACGTGTCGCGTCACCGGCCCGGCATGCCGGCCCGCGACGAGCGCTGGTGGCGGCGCGCCGTCTCCGACGTCCCCGCGATGCGCAACGGCAAGTCGGCGCTGCGCTGCGTCGTCGCGGAGGACGGGGGGGCGGTCCGCGGGTTCGCGCTGTACGCGACCAAGCAGCACTTCGACGACAGCTTCGGCTCCGGACAGGTCGACGTGCGCGAGGTCATGGCGGCCGACGGGCCGGCCCTGGCGGCGGTCTACCGGTACCTGTTCGACCTGGACCTGATGGGCAGCGCCCACCTCTGGAACGTGCCCGTCGACGACCCGCTGCTGCACTGGCTGCAGAACCCGCGGAGGGCGAAGCCCGCGCTGCACGACGGGCTGTACGCCCGGCTGGTGGACCTCGACCGGGCGTTGGGGGCCAGGCGGTACGCGGCAGAGGTCGACCTGGTCCTCGACGTCACCGACGACCTCTGCCCGTGGAACGCCGGCCGCTGGCGGCTCCGCGGCGGCCCCGACGCGGCCCGCTGCGAGCGCTCCGGCGACGAGCCGGACCTGCAGCTCGGCGTCACCGAGCTGGGCGCCGCCTACCTCGGTGGCACCCCGCTCGCCGAGCTGGCGCTGGCCGGCCGGGTGGTGGAGCGCCGGCCCGGCGCGCTCGCCGCGGCGTCCACCGCCTTCGGGCAGACGCCGGCGCCCTGGTGCCCCCGAGTCTTCTAGGAGCTGCGGATGTCACGGCGCGAACCAGGAGCCGAGTCCCTGCGCGGCCTGACCGGTGCCGGGTCCTCGAAGGTCGGGGTGGAGAAGGCGATGCGGGCTCGCGACGTCTCTCGCGAGCCGCGGCGGCCGAGGAGCGGGGAGCCGGACCCCGAGGCGGACCGGCCCGGCGACTACAGCGAGGGCGGGTCGGGCAGCTCCGGGAGCTCGCCGGTCGACTCGTAGTGCCCGATCATCTCCAGCCGCCGGACGTGCCGCTCGTCGCCGGTGAAGCCGGTCGTCAGGAACCGCTCCACCAGCCGGGTCGCCTCGTCGAGGGTGTGCATGCGCGCGCCGACGCTCAGGACGTTGGCGTCGTTGTGCTCCCGCGCCAGGCCGGCGGTGTCGTCGTTCCAGGCCAGCGCGGCGCGGACCCCGCGGACCTTGTTGGCCGCGATCTGCTCCCCGTTGCCGGAGCCGCCGATCACCACCCCGAGGCTGCCCGGGTCGTTGACGACGGCCTGCGCCGCCCGCAGCACGAACGGCGGGTAGTCGTCGACGGGGTCGTACTCCACCGGGCCGTGGTCGACGACGTCGTACCGCTGGCCGCTGAGCCACCCGGCCAGGTGGGCCTTGAGCTCGAAGCCGGCGTGGTCGGAGCCGAGGTGGACGCGCATGGCGCGCAGTCTGGCAGGGGTCCGGCGTGACCCGGGTGCTCGGGGTGGACGGTGCCCGCGGCGGCTGGGTGGGCGCTCTCGTC
>DASTVO010000189.1:0-2678 GCA_035759075.1 Actinomycetes bacterium | reverse complement strand
GCCCGCTCCAGGGCCGGCGAGTCGAATCCCATCCGCTTCAGCGGCGTCCCGTGCCAGGTCTGGATGTAGGTCGTCTCCTGGCGCCGGGTGAAGTGGCGGGGCAGGCCCTGGTTGTCGACCCAGAACTGGGCCCGGGCGAGCAGGTAGTGGTGCCGCCAGCTCTCGCGCCGCACCGTGCGGGCGTCGGCCGGGAAGTTCCGCGGCAGACGCCGGGCATGGGACCAGACCGGCACGAGCCGCAGCCGGTCCAGCCCGGCCGCCACGGCGGCCTCGTAGATGTAGCGCGGGCTGTCGGAGTACTGCCGGCCCATGTGCGACTCGAAGACGACGAGGCCGCGCTTGACCGGGAGTCGCTGGAAGAGCCGGTACGCCTGGCTCTTCAGTGCCGGGGACGTGAACGCCTTGCGCGTCCTCCATTGCACGGCTGCGACCACGCGCCGCCGCACCTGCTCGAGCCGGGCACCGACCGCGTCCGCGCCCGAGTCCGGGGTCTGCTCGAAGGCGAGATGCAGCCGCCGGGTCACGTACGGCTTCAGCGACCCGCGGCCCAGGCCGCCGAGGCGCCCCCGGTAGGGAACCGGACGCTCGTCCACGAGGTCGGGGTCGGTGCTGAACGGGTTCTTGGCGACCTTGCCCTGCCACTCGATCTCCAGCCGGGGGTCCCAGAACGGTTCGGCCTGGTCGAGCGGTCCGATGAGCTCCCGGAGGTCGAGGTCAGCCGTGTAGAGGATGTGCGTCCCGGTGTGGCTCCACTCGGTGACCGGCACCCGGCGCCGCGGCGAGCCACCGCGGTTCCGCGCCGACACCGAGAGCCGCAGGTCGGCGTCCGGTGGGATGCGCCCGAGCTGGTTCAGCGCCCGACCCTGCAGCCGCAGCCGCCCACGGCTGATCGCGAAGGACGTCACCTCGTTGTGGAGCGGCAGCTTCTCGAACGGCAGCTTGTGCAGCCGGAGGTCGGTGACGTCCAGCACCGCCCGGTCGGCGGGGTCGTCGAGGTAGGCGTCCGTCCAGTAGACGCGCCCGTCCCGCTCCACGAGGGACGTGGCCAGCTTGTAGCCGAACTTCAGGTGGTAGATCGCCTTGAGGGTCTGGTCGAGGTCGAGCTTGCGCACCATGCGGATGCAGATCCGCTCCACCGGCAGGCACATCTGCAGCGTCTCGTCGCTGACCGTCTCGAGGTACTCGGCCGCCATCCGCAGCATCTCGCGCTGGTACGTCTCGTCGCGGTGCGGCAGGTCGCTGAGGTACAGGCGCAGGTCGTGCCGGATGAACTTGAAGTCCTTGTGGACCTTGAGGTCCGCCGAGCCGTGCTCACGGAGGAAGTCGTCCATCATCCGGTGCACGGCGATCCGGTCCCGGAAGTTGCTGATCTCCGAGCGGCGCTGGGTGATCGAGAGGTCCTCGCCCTCCTCGCCCTCCTCGGCGTGCACCACCCGCCAGTGGTAGACGATGTTCGGCACCACCGCGATGACCCTGGCCTGGCAGTAGACCTCGGTGGAGAACAGCGAGTCCTCGTAGTGCACGCCCTCCGGGAACCGGATGCCTTCCCGGTTCAGGAAGTCCCGCCGGTAGAGCTTGTTCGTCGACAGGGGGTCGAAGAACAGCTCGGGGTTCTCCCGGATGCCGTTGTAGACGGCCCGCCGGCGGTACAGCCGCTTGATCCAGCCGGTCTCCCGCTTCTGGGTGACCAGGACGCGCTTGACCTGTCCGGCCACGACGTCCGCGCCGGTCCGCTCGGCCGTCAGCAGCAGGTTCTTGCAGGCGTGCCGGTCGTAGACGTCGTCGCTGTCGAGGAACATGACGAACGGCGCGCGGGCATGGTCGAGGCCGACGTTGCGCGGCCGGCTGCAGCCACCGCTGTTCTCGGGCAGCCGCACCACGCGTACCCGCGGGTCCTTCGCCGCGATCCGCTCCGCCACGTCGGCCGAGCCGTCCGTCGAGCGGTCGTCGACGACGATGACCTCGAGCCGTCGCAGCGTCTGCCGCAGGACGGACCGGATCGCCGTGGGCAGGTGCTCGCGGTCGTTGTAGCCGATGACGACCACCGAGAGGTCCGGTTCCCCCAGGGAGCCGGGGGCGGTCGCTCCGGGCACGCGCGTTCCCCTTGTCCGTCGGTGCAGGTCGGCCGGTCGAGTGTAGGTGAGCGGTCGACGCCCTCAGACGACCGGCGGGCGGCCGGCCAGGGTCAGCCGCCAGACCGTGCGCCACGACATCGGCCGACGCTCCCCGGACCCCGGCCCGAGGCCCTCGCGGAAGCCGGCGAACCACGGGGCCAGCTTGCGTGGCGAGCGCAGCCGCACCACGGTCAGCACCGTCCACGCCGCCAGATGGGCGACGACGAGCGGCCACGGCAGGTTCCGGCGGGCGACCCAGACCCGGTTCCGGGCGTTCATGCGGTAGTAGACGGCGTGCCGGGTCGGGCTGGTCGCGGGGTGGTTCATCACGATGTCCGGCGCGTACCAGCCGACGTAGCCGAGGTCCCAGACCCTCCACATGAGGTCGATCCCCTCGTGCCCGTAGAAGAAGTGCCCGGGCCATCCGCCGACGCGCTCGAACACGTCCCGCCGGATGGCGAACGTCCCCTCCCAGACCCAGGTCACGACGCCCGGACGCAACGGGTCACCACCACCCGGCCTCGGCACCCAGCGCTGCGGCGACGGCTTGCCGGTCGGGTCGAC
>DASTVO010000188.1:0-2299 GCA_035759075.1 Actinomycetes bacterium | reverse complement strand
CTCTCCCGCCGGACCGTCGAGCACCACGTCTCGAACGTGCTGGCCAAGCTCGGGCTGCGCAACCGGGCCGAGCTGACGGCGCTGGTCACCGGGGAGCACGTGGCGCCGCGCGGCACCGGCTGAGTCCTCTCGACGCAACAGACCGGTTTGACAAGAACACGCGGCGGGTACCTGGACGCCGTTCGGGGGGCTTCACGCTTCACCGCATTGCCGCGTACCTGACGACGGGGATCACGGGGTCCACGGGGACACAACCAGTCACGGGGACCTTGTGCCCGGACCCGGGCGCGGCCGCCCCCTCCGAGACCCGCGTCCGGGTCCGAACCATGCCCGGTACCGTCAGGCCATGCCCAACGGGTCCGGGTCGCAGTCGGTCGACATCGTGGTGACGGCCGTGCCGGTCCCGGCAGGGCGACGGTCCGGCACCTTCGTCCTCGCCCTGAAGCTGTCCTGGTCGGACGCCGACCCCATCACGGTGGGGCTCACCGTCGTCGCGGACCCGCCGCACCCGTCGCTGCCGTCCGGCACCTGGGTCGTGCTCCGGGACTTCCTGCGCTACGGCCTGGACGAGCCCACCGGTGACTGCGCCGTCCGGGTCCGGCCCGGTCCGGACCGCGAGCAGGTGACCTTCGAGCTGCCCCGGCCGGACTCCGGGGAGCCCTGCCGGCTGAGCGTGTCGGCCGCCGCCGTGCTGTCCTTCCTGGACGCCACCTCGGCGATCGTCCCGTCCGGTGAGGTCAGCGAGACCGCACTGGACGCGCTCATCGGGCAGCTGCTCCAGCGCTAGCCGGCAGCGACCGGCGCCAGCCGCCGGTCGGCGGGCGACTGCGGGACGTTGGTCCCTGCCACCACGGGCCGTGCTCCCCCAGGCTCGTCGTGGAGGTGTGAGCGATGAAGCAGCGACTGATCGTGGTGGGGGTGGACGGGTCGGCGGGCGGCCGCCGGGCCCTCGAGTGGGCACTGGAGCAGGCCCGGCACAGCGACTCGAGCGTGGAGATCGTGCGGGCCTGGGAGCCGCCCTGGACCGAGGACGAGTCGGACACGACGGCGTACGAGGCCGAGAAGGCTCGCGTGGACAAGGAGCTCGAGCGCGAGGTCGCGGTCGCCCTGTCCCTGCACGAGCACCGGCCGGTGGTGTCCTACGAGCTGGTGGAGGGGCCCCCGGTGGAGACCTTGGTCGAGGCGGCCTCGGCCGCGGACATGCTCGTGCTGGGCAGCCACGGCCACAGCCACCTGCTCACCGCGCTGATGGGCTCGACCAGCGAGGGCTGCATCCGGGGTGCGACCTGCCCGGTCGTGGTGGTGCCGGTGCCGATCCCGCCGGAGGAGCGGGTCAGGATCCCGCAGCCGGCACGCCGGACCCAGCCGACGTCCGAGAAGGCCTGACCGCAACTCCTGACCAATGGACGGGGACGTGACCCTGCCCGGGCCTGCCCGCCCCCTCGCACGCGAGGGGCTCACCGCGGGCGAGGCGGCTCGACGCCTGGCGGCCAGCGGCCCGAACGTCCTCCCGGTCGCGAAGGCGCCGCCGGCATGGCGGCTGCTCGCCGGTCAGCTGACCCACTTCTTCGCCGCCATGCTGTGGGCGGCAGCCGCGATCGCCGCGCTTGCCGGGCTCCCGCAGCTGGCTGCCGCGATCGTCGTGGTGGTGCTCCTGAACGGCGCCTTCGCGTTCGCCCAGGAGTACCGCGCCGACCGGGCCGCCCACCGGTTGCAGGACCTCATGCCCGCCACGGTGAGCGTGCGCCGGGACGGCGTCCGGCGCAGGCTGGCGGCGGCCGACCTGGTACGCGGGGACCTCGTGCTGCTCGAAGCCGGGGACCGTGTCTGCGCCGACGTCCGGGTCGAGGAGTCCCTGGCTCTGGCCCTCGACGAGTCGATGCTCACCGGCGAGAGCACGCTGGTACGCAAGGCAGCCGGCGACCTCGGGTACGCCGGGACCCTCGTGGTGGGAGGGGCCGGCGAGGCGACGGTGACCGCCACCGCCGGTGGCACCCGCCTCGCCTCCATCTCGGAGCTGACGGCGGCCGCCGCCCGGCCGCCGAGCCCGCTCTCGATCCAGCTGCACTCGGTCGTCCGCGTGATCGCGGTCGTCGCGGTGCTCGTCGGTGGCGCGTTCTTCGCGGTCACTCTCCTCCTGGGTACGGCCGGCCACGAGGCCTTCGTGTTCGCGCTCGGGGTGACCGTGGCGCTGGTGCCGGAGGGGCTGCTGCCGACGGTCACGCTGTCCCTGGCGCACGCCGCGGAGAAGATGGCCGATCGCAACGCACTCGTCCGGCGGCTCGAAGCAGTCGAGACC
>DASTVO010000187.1:0-3574 GCA_035759075.1 Actinomycetes bacterium | reverse complement strand
GGCACGTCGCTCGGCAAGTAGTCGGTCGCCGGGGCGACAGAACCCCTGGACGGGGAGACCACCCCCTGCTTGTGTGAGGGTCACCGGGCCCGATCAAGGAGGGGCGGGCAGCCATGCTCGTACGTCGCAGACTCCTCGTGCCGGTCGCCGCGCTGGCGGCCGCGCTGTCCCTGTCCGCACCGCCGGCGCAGGCGGACGACGACAACGGGAAGAGCTCGCACCGTGACCTGACCGTGGCCACCTACAACCTCTACCTCGGCGGCGACATCGCCCCGGTGCTCAACCCGGCGGGTGACCCGCTGGCCGCGGCGGCGAAGCTGTTCGCGGACGTACAGGCCACCCGCTTCCCTGAGCGTGCCCTGGCTCTCGCCGAGCTCATCGCGGACGAGCGGCCGCACGTGGTCGGTCTGCAGGAGGTCTCGCTGTGGGAGGTCGGCGCGCTGCCGACGGGGCCCTTCGCCGCGGTGCTGGACTTCCAGGCGCTCCTGCTGACGGCTCTCGCTGCCGAGGGCGTCCCCTACGTGGCGGTCGCCACCAACGACAACTTCGCCAGCCCGCCGGTCCCGGTCCCGGGCGCCGGCTTCGTGAAGCTGACCGACCGCGACGTGATCATCGTCCGCGCGGACGTGCTCGGCTCGCGGCTGCTGACGACCAACGTCTCGGAGCAGAACAACTTCACCGCCAGGCTGGAGACGACCCTTCCCTCGATCGGCTCGATCGCGGTCCTGCGGGGCTGGTCGTCCGTGGACGTGACCTTCAGCGGCAAGACGGTGCGGGTGGCGAACACGCACCTGGAGGTCGACAGCTTCGCCCCGATCCGGGACGCCCAGGCCCAGGAGCTGGCCGCCGCGCTGGGTGCCTCGCCGCACCCGGTGGTGGTGCTGGGCGACCTCAACGCCGACCCCGGCAGTGGCGCCGCGAAGATCCTCGTCGACGCGCTGGACCTCGAGGACGCCTGGGAGGAGGAGGGCTCCGGACCGGGTGACACGGCCGGTCAGGACGCACTGCTGCGCAACGACCCGTCCACCCTGGACCGGCGGATCGACTACGTCCTCTACCAGGACGACCGCCGGCCACGGGTCGAGGCGGACGACGTCGAGGTCATCGGCGAGGAGCCCGCCGACCGGACCGTGTCCGGACTCTGGCCCTCCGACCACGCCGGTGTCGTCGCGGACCTCGAGCTGCGCGGCGGACCGAGCCGCCCCGACCGGCCCGAGCGGCCCGACGACGACTGACCCCCCTCGAGTTCGGCGACGTTGCGCCCCGACACGCCGTACGACACGCCGTCGGATTCGTGCGCAACGTCGCCCAACCGGGGGGAGGGCGACCGGCCGCTCGGGGCAGAATCGGGCCATGACCACACCGCACCAGAACCTGATGGCCGGCCCGCCCCCGACGCACCTGCCCGACGAGCCGGGGCCGCGGGAGCTGCTCGCCGGCGGTGCCTCGCCGGCGGAGGTCGCGGCGCGGTTCCCGACCTCGAGCCTGGCCTGGGCCGAGCTCGCCGAGAGGGCTCTGGCCGACGGCCGCACGGTCGAGGGGTACGCGTACGCGCGGACCGGCTACCACCGCGGCCTGGACGCGCTGCGCCGCAACGGGTGGAAGGGGCACGGGCCGGTGCCGTGGGAGCACGAGCCGAACCGCGGCTTCCTCCGCGCGCTGCACGCGCTGGGTGCCGCCGCGGCGGCGATCGGGGAGGCCGACGAGGCCGAGAGGTGCCGGACCTTCCTCGCGGACTCCAGCCCGGAGGCGGTCGCCGCGCTCTCCTGAGCCCGGACACAGGAAAGGCGCGGAACCGTCCCCTGCCGCGGTTCCGCGCCTTGCCGAAGACAGCATGCCCCGGAATGGCCCAGCGCACTGGCCCCGCCGTGCCAATGACAGCAACCTGCCAGGCTCGCTAGCGTGGCCCCCGTGTCAGCGCTCGGTGTCTGGGACCTCGACGACGTGGCGGAGACCGCCTACCGGGCCCTGTTGCGCAACCCCGAGCTCGGCGCGGAGGGACTGGCGCGCCACCTCCAGCTCGCACCGGAGGCGGTGACCGCCGCCCTCGACAAGCTCCGCCGGGTCGGTCTGGTGAGCGCCACTGCCGCGGGCCTGGCGCCGTCCTCACCGGGGACCGCGCTCGCCGCCCTGCTGCACACCGAGCTCCGCCTGCTCGAGGAGCGCCGGGCCCAGCTGGACGCCGTCCGGGCCAGCCTGGCCGGCTTCGCCGCCGACCACATGGTCGGCCAGTCCCGGGGATGGTCGAGCGTCCCGTTCGAGCTGCTCAGCGCGGAGGAGGCGTTCGTCGCCGTCGAGGACCTGCAGCGGGGCACCACCGGCGAGGTCATCAGCTGCCACCCGGTCGTCGACATCGACGTCGACTCACCGACCTACGTCGAGGTCATCGAGGAGCAGCTGCGAGCCGGTCGCAGGATGCGGGGGCTCTACCCGGCCGACGTCGTGCACGACTCGGACCGACTGGAGTACGTCCGCCACTGGGCCCGGGCGGGGGAGGACGTCCGGCTGATGGTGCACGCCCTCCCGCCGATGGCCGTCTTCGGCACCGAGGTCGCCCTGGTGTCCTCCACGTGGGGCGGCGGGGTCGAGGGGCACCTGCTCGTGCGGGCGCCCGCTCTGGTGGCGTTGGTCCGCGAGCTCTTCGAGCAGTACTGGCAGCGGTCCACCCCGTTGCTCCCCGTGGCGCAGGGTGGTGACGTCGATGAACGGCGGAAGATCCTCGAGCTGCTGATGATCGGCACGAAGGACGAGTACATCGCCCGCCAACTGGGCGTCTCCCTGCGCACGGTCCGACGGCGTGTGGCTGAACTCATGGAGGACCTCGGTGCGAGTACCCGCTTCCAAGCGGGTATGGAAGCAGCACGCCGCGGACTCCTGTGAGCGGCCCCGTCCGAGGAGGTAGTCGCGTGGGCGACTTGAACGAGGTGCTGCGGCGCCGGCTCGAGGTCGTGATCGGGACCCCCTTCACCGAGGGCAACAGCATCACGGTGCTCAAGAACGGGGACCGGATCTTCCCGGCGATGCTGGAGGCGATCCGCGCGGCCGAGAGCACCGTCGACCTGATGACCTTCGTGTACTGGAAGGGCGACATCGCGGTCGAGTTCGCCCAGGCCATGAGCGAACGGGCCCGAGCCGGCGTCCGCGTACGGCTCCTGATCGACGCCCTGGGCGGCCGCCTGATCGACAGGGGGCTCGTCGACCAGATGGACGAGGCGGGGGTCCAGGTCGAGTGGTTCCGCAAGCCCCTCCTGAAGTCGCCGTTCAAGTCGAACCACCGGCTGCACCGCAAGGTGTGCGTCGTCGACGGACGGGTGGCGTTCACCGGGGGCGTGGGGATCGCCGAGGAGTGGTGCGGCGACGCGCGCAACGAGAACGAGTGGCGGGACACCCACCTGCGGGTGGAAGGTCCCGCGGTCGACGGCCTGCAGTCGGCGTTCATCCAGGACTGGGCGGAGACCGGCCGAGCCCTCTACGACGAGGACGACCAGTTCCCCGTCCAGCCGCAGGTGGGCAGCTCAACCGTGCAGATCGTGCGCGGGTCGGCCAGCCTCGGCTGGGACGACATGCAGTCCGC
>DASTVO010000186.1:0-5364 GCA_035759075.1 Actinomycetes bacterium | reverse complement strand
CCGCCGTCGAACAGGTTGCGGGCCAGCAGCGCAGCGATCACGAACACCGCCACCACCGCGACGGCCAGCAGCGCGTAGCCGACGGCGCGGCCGCCGCGGCGTTCGCGTCCGTCGGGCTCGTCGTGCTGCACCGGGAACGTGGAGGTGGCGGCGGCGACCGCGGTGCGGTCGATGGCCTGCGTCGGGGCCGGCGCGGGCGGGGCGGCCACCGCACCGCCGGCCAGGGCGGCCGCGATGTCGGCCCGCATGTCGTCGGCCCGCTGGTAGCGGAGCTCTCGGTCCTTCGTCAGCGCCTTCAGCACGATCGCGTCGGCGTTGCGCGGGAGGTCCGGGTCGATGCTCGACGGCGGCGCCGGCTCCTCGCGCACGTGCTGGTAGGCCACCGACACCGGCGAGTCGCCGACGAACGGCGGCCGCCCGGTGAGCAGCTCGTAGAGCAGGCAGCCGGTGGAGTAGATGTCGCTGCGGGCGTCGACCTGCTCGCCGCGGGCCTGCTCCGGCGAGAGGTACTGGGCGGTGCCGATCACCGCCGACGTCGCCGTCATCGTGGCGCCGTTGTCGGCGACCGCACGGGCGATGCCGAAGTCCATGACCTTGACGTCGCCGTTGCGGGTGAGCATCACGTTGGCCGGCTTGATGTCGCGGTGCACGATGCCCTGCTGGTGGCTGTACGCGAGCGCCGCGAGCACGCCGTCGACGATCTCCAGCGCCCGCTCGGGGACGAGCTTGCTGCCGGAGGCCAGCAGCTCGCGCAGCGTCGAGCCCTCGACGTACTCCATGACGATGTACGGCACGGGGTTGCCGCCGAACTCGTCCTCGCCGGTGTCGTAGACGGCGACCACCGACGGGTGGTTCAGCGAGGCGGCCGAGTGCGCCTCCCGGCGGAACCGTGCCTGGAACGACGGGTCGCGGGCCATGTCCGGCCGGAGCATCTTGACCGCCACCGTACGTCCCAGCCGGGAGTCGGTCCCCCGGTGGACCTCGGCCATCCCGCCGCGACCGAGCAGCTCGCCGATCTCGTAGCGACCTCCCAGCTGCGCCGGGACTGCGGTACTCACTCAGTCGTCCCTCTCGTCGTTCTTGTCCCGGCCCTTGGCCTTGCCCTTGCCGCTGCCGTTGCCGGGCGACGACGCGTCGTCGTCCTGATCCTCGTCCTCGCGCGGGGCCTCGTCGACGACCCCGAGCGTCACCAGGCTGCCCGCCTCCACCGATCCCACCGGGGAGACCTCCTTCACGGTACCGACTGGGCCCCCTCCCCCGGTGCGGGCGACCTCGACCTGAAGACCCAGGTCCGCGAGCTCGCGGCGGGCCTCGCCGGCCGGACGCCCGAGGTAGTCCGCCCCGACCACGTCGACCAGCACCGGCCCGGTGGCGCCGGCGGTGGCGCCCTGCGCCGTGCCGCCGGGCGACGTGTCGGCCGCACCGAAGGCGTTCGACACCAGGACCAGCAGCAACGCGACCAGGCCGACTCCGACGACGTAGGGCACCCAGGTGGGCAGCCGCGACGGTGAGGGCAGGTGGAAGCCCGGGTCGGTGTCGGTGTGCGCTGCGCGCCCCGCCGGCGCCGGGGCCGCGCCCGCCATGGCCGGCTCGCTCACCGGCAGGACCGCCGTGGCTGCCGGCGTGCGGGCCAGCGCCGGGGCCAGGGTCAGCGCCTCCCGGCCGAGTTGACCGGCGCTGCCTGGCCGGTCGGCGGGGTCCTTGGCCAGCATCCGCATGACCAGGGCGCGCACCGGCTCGGGCAGCTCCGGTGGCAGCGCGGGCGGCTCCTCGCGCACCTGGGCCAGCGCCACGCTGACCGGGGTGTCGCCGTTGAACGGTCGCCGCCCGGTGAGGCACTCGTAGGCCACGATGCCGAGGGAGTAGATGTCGCTGGCGGGCGTCACCGAGCCGCCGCTGGCCTGCTCGGGCGAGATGTAGAAGGCCGTGCCCATGATCGTCCCGGTCTGGGTGAGCGGGACCGAGTCGGTGGCCCGGGAGATCCCGAAGTCGGTGATCCGCACCTCGTCGTCGGCGGTGACGAGGATGTTGCCCGGCTTCACGTCCCGGTGGATCACCCCGGCGTCGTGGGCGGCCTGCAGGCCGAGCGCGGCCTGGCCGACCAGCTCGAGGGTGCGGTCGGGCCGCAGCGAGCCCTCGCGGGCGACGATCGCGGACAGCGGCTCGCCGCGTACGTGCTCCATCACGAGGAACGGGCTGTCCTGCTCCTCGCCGCCGCCCCCCTCGCCGAAGTCGTACACCGCGGCGATGTTCGGGTGCGAGAGCGCCGCCGTGTGCCGCGCCTCCGCCCGGAAGCGCTCGAGGAACGTCGGGTCGTCGGCGTACTCGCGGCGCAGGATCTTCACCGCGACCTCGCGGCCGAGGACCTCGTCGCGGGCCTTCCACACCTCGCCCATGCCCCCACCGGCGATGCGCGAGGTCAGCCGGTAGCGACCCCCGAGGACCTGGTCGGCGATCGGTCGCGTCATCGGTTCAGCACCGCCCGCATGACGTCCCGCGCGATCGGCGCCGCCAGCTGGTTACCGCTCACCTCGGCCTGGTCCGCACCCTCCTCGACGACGACCGCGACGGCGACCCGCGCGTCGGTGTCCGACGGCGCGAAGGAGACGAACCACGCGTGCGGCTTGCGGTCGTCGCCCTGCTGCGCGGTGCCGGTCTTGCCGGCCACCTTGACGCCCTCGATCTGCGCGTTGGTGCCGGTGCCGGCGTCCACGACCTGGGTGAGCATCTGGGCGAGCGTCGCCGCGGTCTGCGGGCTGACCGCCGTGCTGAGCTCCTTGGGGCGGGTGCTGTCGAGCACCGAAAGGTCCGGGGCCCGTACCTCCTGGACGAGGTAGGGACTCATCAGCACCCCGCGGTTGGCGACGGCCGCCGCGACCATCGCCATCTGCAGCGGGGTGGCCCGCACGTCGAACTGCCCGATCGCCGACTGGGCGGTCTGCGGCTCGTCCAGGTCCTCCGGAAAGCGGCTCGCGACGCTGCGCATCGGGACTTCGAACGCGTCGTTGAAGCCGAATTTTGCGGCCTGCTCGCGCAGGGCCTGCGCGCCGAGGTCGAGGCCGATCTGCCCGAACGCGGCGTTGCAGGAGCGCTTGAGCGCGTCGGTCAGCGTGGCCCGACCGGCCGAGCTGCAGGGCGCGCCGTCGAAGTTCGGCAGGGTGGCGTCGGTCAGCGGCAGGTCGAGCTCGGCGGCGTTGTCGACCTGACTGTCCGGGCCGTACTGACCGCTCTCCAGCGCAGCGGCAGCTGTGACGATCTTGAAGGTGGAGCCGGGCGGGTAGGTCTCCCGCAACGCCCGGTTGAGCATCGGCCGGCCGTTCGCGCTGCTCAGCCGGTCGTAGGCCGCGCGCACCTCGGACGGCCGGTGCGAGGACAGGGCGTCCGGGTCGTACGAGGGGGAGCTGACCATGGCGAGGATCGCGCCCGTCGACGGGTCGATCGCGACGACCGACCCCCGGGCGCCGAGCTTGCGCAGCCCGTCCCAGGCCGCCTTCTGGGCGGCCGGGTTCAGCGTCAGCGCGACGCTGCCGCCCTTGGGTGGCGTGCCGGTCAGCAGGTCGATCACCCGCCGCACGAACAGGCTGTCGTCGGTGCCGGACAGGATCGAGTTGGACTCCAGCTCGATGCCGCTGGCCCCGTAGACGAGGGAGTAGAACCCGGTCGCCGGGGCGTAGACCTGCCCTCCGGGGTACTGCCGGAGGTACTTGAGCTGGTCGTCGGTCTCGACGCTGCGGGCGACCGGCTCGCCGCCGACGAGGATCGGGCCTCGCTCGCGGGAGTACTCCTCGGCGATCAGCCGCGGGTTGTTGCTGTCGTTGTGCAGGTCCTCGGCCCGCACGACCTGCAGGTAGTTGGCGTTGAGCAGCAGCAGGCCGAACAGCAGCATCACGGCGACCGAGAGCCGGCGCAGGGGGGCGTTCACAACCGCACCACCTGGGTCTTGGCGTCCTGGATGGAGGGAGCCGGCGGCGGCGCCGGGCGGCGGGCGGCGTCGCTGATGCGCAGCAGCAGCGCGACCAGCGCCCAGTTCGCCACGAGCGACGAGCCGCCGTAGGACAGGAACGGCACCGTGAGCCCGGTGAGCGGGATCAGCCGGGTGACGCCCCCGACCACGACGAACACCTGCAGCGCGACGGAGAACGCCAGGCCGGCGGCGAGCAGCTTGCCGAACGAGTCGCGCACCGCGATGGCGGTCCGCAGGCCGCGCTGGACGACGATCGCGTAGACGATGAGGACGGCCATCAGCCCGGTCAGGCCGAGCTCCTCGCCGACCGCGGCGATGATGAAGTCGGTCTGCGCGTACGGCACGATCTCGGGCCGGCCCTGGCCGAGCCCCTCCCCCAGCAGGCCGCCGGTGCCCATCCCGAACAGGCCTTGCACGAGCTGGTAGCTGTCGTCGTTCACGTTGCGCGGCGCGAACGCGTTCAGCCAGATGTCCACCCGCTCGCGCACGTGCCCGAACAGCGTCCAGGCCAGGAAGGACCCGGACAGGAACAGCGAGATCCCGATGAGCAGCCAGGAGAGCCGCTCGGTCGCCACGTAGAGCAGCGCGATGAAGACGCCGAAGAACAGCAGCGACGTGCCGAGGTCGCGCTCGAAGACGAGCACCCCGAGGCTGGCCACCCAGGCAAGCAGCACCGGGCCGAGGTCCCGCGCGCGCGGCAGGTCGATCCCCATGACCCGGCGGCTGGCCAGCGCGAGCACGTCCCGCTTGACCACCAGGTAGCCGGCGAAGAACACCAGCAGGACCAGCTTGGCGATCTCACCGGGCTGGAACGAGAAGCCGAGCAGCCGGATCCAGATCCGCGCCCCGTTGATGGTCGTGCCGATGAACGGCAGCAGCGGGAGCAGCAGCAGCCCGAGGCCGACCACCATGGCGGTGTAAGTGAACCGCTGCAGCACCCGGTGGTCGCGCACGAAGACCAGCACCAGCACGAACAGCACGACGCCGACCGCGGTCCAGGTCAGCTGCGCCGGGGCGGCGGCGCTGGGGGCCTCGCGGCCGAACTGCTCGGCGCGGGCGGCGTAGGCCAGGTCCAGCCGGTGGATCATCGCCAGACCGAGGCCGTTGACGAGCGTCACCGCGGGCAGCAGGACCGGGTCGGCGTGCGGCGCCAGCCGACGCAGCGCGACGTGGGCGGCACCGTAGAGCAGGGCCAGCCCGCCGCCGTAGCCGAGCATGCCCGCAGGAAGGGCGCCGTCGTGGGCGAGCCCGACCGCCGCGTACGCCGCCATGGCGATCGCCAGCGAGAAGAGCAGCAGGACGAGCTCGGTCGTCCGGCCGCTGCGTGCGGTGCGCGGGCTCATGACCCGGCCCCGCAGTCGGTCACGCCGCGGCCACCGGGCAGCGGCGCCGATGTCGTC
>DASTVO010000185.1:0-8330 GCA_035759075.1 Actinomycetes bacterium | reverse complement strand
GCAGCAGGTACTCCTTGTGCACCCACGCGAGCCGGTCGTCACGGACGACCTCGGCCCAGGAGCCACGGTCCACCCCGGTGACCTGGACCTTGCTGCCGGGCTCGAGCACGGTCAGCAACCGGCTGTCCTCACGCGGCGCGGTCCGCACGTTCAGCGCCACCGACACCCAGCGGGCGGACAGCTCGGCAGGCGCGGGCGGTGTCGGCTCCTCGACGGCCGCCTCCGAGATGCCCTCGACGTCGGCCAGGCTCGGCGCCGGAGGCTCTGGGCGGTCCAGGCCGCGGGACACTGCCCGGGTGTAGGCACGGATCGCCGGCGAGGACGCGCGGTCGGGCGCCGTGCCCACCTGCGGCGTGGCGGGGCGGGGCTCGATCGCGGAGGCCGCCGGGACCACCGTCGCGGCCGCGAGGATCGGGGCGGTCAACGCTCCCCACCGCTGCAGCCGTACCCGGGTGTGGGTGGTGCGGCGGTGCCGGCCGGCTGGCACTGGTCGATCACTCCGGTGCGGGTCGGGGTCTCGGGACCGCACGAGTGAAGCACATCGCCGGCGGGACCTCGAATCCACCCGCCGGTGCGATACGAATGACTGTGGCCGACGACACCCTCCCGCTGGTGCGCCCCATGCTGGCCGGCCCCGGCGACCTGCCGCCGGTGGACCGCCAGGACGCGTGGGCGTTCGAGATGAAGTGGGACGGGGTCCGCGCGGTCGTGTACGTCGAGGACGGCGAGGTCCGCGTCCTGACCCGCAACGACCGCGAGGTGGGCGCTACCTACCCGGAGCTGCGCGGCCTGGCCGCGGCGCTGCCCGGCCGGCGGGTCGTCCTCGACGGGGAGATCGTCGCGCTCGACGAGGCCGGTCGTCCCAGCTTCGGCCAGCTGCAGGCGCGCATGCACGTACAGCGGCCGAGCGCCGCGTTGCTGGCGAGGGTGCCGGTCAGCTTCCTGGCCTTCGACGTGCTCCACCTGGACGGGGAGTCGCTGACCTCCACCGCGTACGACGAGCGCCGCGCCGTCCTGGAGCGTCTGGCTCTGGACGGCCCGCACTGGGCGACCCCGCCCGCCTTCGAGGGCGACGGCGCCACCGCGCTGGACGTGTCCGGGGCGCAGGGCCTCGAGGGCGTCATCGCCAAGCGCCGGGCGTCGACCTACCACCCCGGCCGGCGCACGCAGGACTGGGTGAAGGTCAAGCACGTCCGGATGCAGGAGGTCGTGGTCGGCGGCTGGTCGCCCGGCGAGGGCAACCGCACCGGGCGCATCGGGTCGCTCCTGCTCGGTGTGCACGACGACGACGGGCGGCTGGTGTACGCCGGGCACGTCGGCACCGGCTTCTCCGTGCGGGTGCTGGAGGACCTGGGTGCGCGACTGGCGCGGCTGGAGCGCAAGACCCCGCCCTTCGCCGACGAGGTGCCGCGCGCGCACGCGAAGGGAGCGCACTGGGTGACCCCGGAGCTGGTCGGTGAGGTCGCGTTCACCGAGTGGACCAGGGACGGTCGGCTGCGGCACCCCACGTGGCGCGGCCTGCGCCCGGACAAGGAGCCCGCCGAGGTCCGGCGGGAGAGCTGATCAGCCGGTCCGGCGCGACATGGCGGTCAGGTCGATGCGACCCGGCCGGCCGAGCAGGTACCCCTGCCCGTAGACGCAGCCGAGGGCGGTCAGCATGCGTCGCTGCGGCTCCTCCTCGATGCCCTCGGCGACCACGGCGATGCCGAGGGCCTGGCACAGGGAGATGACGGACGCGACCACGGCGGCGCTCGGCGGTGACTCGGCCATCGCGGCGACGAACGAGCGGTCGATCTTGACGAAGCTGGCGGGGACCTCGATGAGGTGCTTGAGCGAGGAGTAGCCGGCCCCGAAGTCGTCGATCGCCAGCCGCACGCCGAGGGCCACCAGGGTGTCGAGCTCGGCCTGCGCCGCGGCGGTCATGCCGAGCAGCGCGGTCTCGGTGAGCTCGAGCACCAGCCGGTCGGGCGCCAGGCCGGTCTCGGTCAGCGCGCGGGCGACCAGGCCCGGCAGCCGCCCCCGGCCCACGTGGCGCGCGGAGACGTTGACGCTGACGCTCGGCGCGTCGGCGCTGTCGCCCCACGCCACGGCCGCCCGGCAGGCCCGCGGCAGGACGTAGCGGTCCAGCTCCAGCACCAGGTCGCTGGCCTCGGCGACGGGCAGGAAGGCGCCCGGGCCGAGCAGGCCGCGGACCGGGTGCTGCCAGCGGACCAGGCTCTCGTAGGAGATGACGGCGCCGTCCTGCAGCCGGCGGACCGGCTGGAAGTCCAGGAACAGCGCCTCGGTGCGCATCGCCTCCCGCAGCTGGTGCTCCAGGTCGAGGCGCTCGGTCGCCTTCTCGATCAGGTGCGGCGTGAACAGCGCGAGGCGGTCGCGTCCGTTGGACTTGGCGAGGTACATCGCCGCGTCGGCGTTGCGCAGGAGGTCGGGAGCCGTCATGCCCGGCTCGGCGAAGGCGACCCCGATGCTGACCGTCATGGTCACGTCGCCGGCTCGCGCCATCGGCTCGGTCAGCGCGTCGATCAGCCGCTGGGCGACCTTCTCCGCCTCGGTGCGCCCGGTCAGCCCCTCGCACAGCACGACGAACTCGTCGCCGCCGAGGCGCGCGGCGGTGTCACCCGGGCGGATGCAGGCAGAGAGACGGTTCGCGGTCTCGACGAGCACCGCGTCGCCGGCGGCGTGGCCACGGCTGTCGTTGATGAGCTTGAACTCGTCGAGGTCGCAGAACAGCAGGGCCACCTGGCCGCGCTTCCAGCTGGCGCGCGAGAGCGCGGTCTCGGTGCGCTCCAGCAGCAGCGTCCGGTTCGGGAGGCCGGTCAGCTGGTCGTGGCTGGTCCGGTGCTCGAGCGCGGTGGTGGCGGCGAGCTGGGCCGAGATGTCCTCGACCATGCTGATGAAGTACTGCGGCACGCCGTCCTCGTCGCGGGCCAGCGCCACCGAGAGCTGCGCGTAGACCTCGCGGCCGTCGACGGTGAGGTACACCTTCTCCACCCGGTACGTGTCGATCTCCCCGGCCAGCAGCGCCTCGACGAGTCCGGCGTCGGTGGCGACGTGGTCGGGGTGGGTGATGTCGCCGATCGCCTGACCGGTCAGCTCCTCGTGGGCGTAGCCGAGCAGCCGGCAGAACGCGTCGTTGGCGTCGAGCAGGACCCCGTCGGGGGAGACGAGCACGATGCCGATCGGAGCGTGCTCGGCGGAGAGCCGCAGCCGTCGCTCCGCCGTGTTCAGGGCGAGCAGGGCGTCCCGTTCCGCTGTGACGTCGCTGCAGGTGACGACCACGACCGGGCAGCCGTCCGCCGCGCGCTGGGGGACCGCGGCCATGCGGACCCAGCGGATGTCGTCCTCGCCTCTCGACAGACCCAGGACCGCGGCGGGCGCCGGGCGGCCGGTGGCGAGCGCCTGGCCGAACGGGGTGGCCTCGAGCCCGAGCAGCCGGCCGGACTGGTCGAGCAGCCGGAGGCCGGGCCTGGAGAGCGAGAGCGGCTCGCCGTCGGCCGCGGCGAGCATCCGGCGCAGGGCAGCGTTCGACTCGAGGCTGGTGCCGTCCGAGTCGAAGACGCCCAGCCCTTCGTCGAGGGCAGCCGCGATGTCCTCGTGCCGCAGGCCGCCGAGCACGGAGGCGCGGACGGTCTGTCGGGGGAAGCCACCCAGCGAGCCCAGGTCGCGGGTTGCCACCAGGAAGGGATCGGGTCGGCAAGACGGTCCCTTGACCGACTTTGCCGAACCTTGGGACTCAGTCGGACCCGCGTTCGGTCAGACCCGGCGCAGCACCGCGGTGACCCGGCCGAGGACGGTGGCCTCGTCGCCGGGGATCGGCTCGTACGCCGGGTTGTGCGGCATCAGCCAGACGTGGCCGTCCCGGCGCTTGAACGTCTTGACCGTCGCCTCGCCCTCGATCATCGCCGCGACGATGTCGCCGTTCTCGGCGACCTGCTGCTGGCGCACGACGACCCAGTCGCCGTCGCAGATCGCGGCGTCGACCATCGAGTCGCCGCGGACCTGCAGCAGGAACAGCGTCCCCTCGCCGACCACCTGCCTGGGCAGCGGGAAGACGTCCTCGACCGCCTCCTCCGCGAGGATCGGCCCGCCCGCGGCGATCCGGCCGACCACCGGGATGTAGGCCGCGGCCGGGCGCGCGTCGCCGCTGCCGGTCTCCAGGTCGTGCACGCTGCCGCCGGCACCGTCGTACGCGGGGGAGCGCTCCGCGCGGGGTGCGGAGTCCGGGGAGCGCACCTCGATGGCGCGCGGCCGGTTCGGGTCGCGGCGCAGGTAGCCCTTCTTCTCCAGCGTGGCGAGCTGGTGGGAGACGCTGGAGGAGCTCGTCAGGCCCACCGCCTCGCCGATCTCGCGCATGCTCGGCGGGTAGCCGCGGCGGTCGACCGAGTCGCGGATGACCTCCAGCACCCGGCGCTGCCGGGGCGTCAGGCCGCTGGCGTCGGCCGGGCCGTCGGGGATCTCCGCCACCGTGCCGGCACGTCCCGCTGCCGCATCGGCGGCCTTCTCCGACTTGCCTGCCGGCCGGGTCTCCCGTGGCGCCACGGCTCCTCCTTCTCGAGCCCGCCGGGTCGACCGGCGGGTTGTGTCCGACCCCTCGGGCAGCGTGCCCGTCGTGGCCGAGCCGTGCGTGCGCAGGACCGGTCCACGTGCTGAGAACGGTAGCGAGATCACGACACCGAATCAAACACCTGTTCGAAGAAGTGTGGATTTTGTCGTGGCGATGGGGTACAACTCGTACAGACGTTCGATCGAACGCGTGTTCGAGGTCAGGCAGTCGTCGAGGAGGAGCACATGAGCACCATCACCGTCAGCGCCGGACTGCCCGTCACCCGTGCCCGGCACGTCGCGCGCACTCCACGCCCGCCGATGACCCTGACCCGGCGCGGCCGGCTGCTGCTCACCGTGCTGTCCCTGCTGACCCTGGTCGCAGTGGCCGTGCTGGCGACCGGCGGGGTCCCCGCGTCGGCGGGCAGCGAGCCCGGCTCGGCCGCGACCGCCGAGCGGGTCACGGTCCGCCCCGGCGACACCCTCTGGGCGATCGCCCTGCGCGAGGCGCCCGGCGTCGACCCCCGCCAGACGGTCGACGCGATCCTCGACCTCAACGCGCTGGAGTCCTCGGCCGTGCAGGCCGGCACCGTCCTGCTGGTCCCGGCCGGCTGACCCCGCCGGGCTGACCCTCGGTGACGCGGGTGTCAGTGGCAGCCGTGCACGCCGGCGGCGCAGGACGTGCCGAGCGCCAGGTCGGCGAGCGAGTCCCAGGCGGCCGCGGAGGCTGCGGATCCTCGGCCCACCAGGACGACTGTGGCGCCCTCCGCAGCGATCACGACGGCCTTCTCCGGCGCGCCGCTGTCGTCCCGTGCGAGGGCGGCCGACGCCTCGCCGAGCCGGGGGTCACCAGCGGAGGTGAACCCGCAGCCGGCGAGCAGGCCGGCCACGCTGTCCACGGCCTGCCGCGCCGCGCGCACCGTCCGGTGCGCCGACACCACCTGCAGCAGCGTGCCGTCAGCGGAGCGCAGCAGCAGCGTCCGGCTCGCGGCCGCACCCGCCGGGGTCACGGGCGGACATCCTGCCGCCGACCCGGTGTCGGGTTCCGTGGACCAGCTGCCGCCGGCCAGGGCGGCGACCGTGGCGGCGTCCACGAGAGCGGCGGCCGGCACCGTCCGCGCCCCGACCGCCTCGTCCGGGCCGTGCTCGCCCGCGTGCCCGTCGTCGCCCTCGGGCGGGGCGTCGTCCGTCGCGGCCTCGCCGCTGCCGTCGGTGCCCGGGTCGCCGGGTGGCAGCGTCGGCACCGGCTGGCCGGAGAGCGCCGGGTCGGGGGTGTCGGACGGACCCGGGCCGTCGGCCGTGCTCCGTGCGGACTCGGCAGGAGTGCCCGCGGAGTCGCCACCCTGCTCGGCGGTGGCCGCCGAGCAGGCCCCGAGCAGCAGCGCCAGGCCGAGCGCCGCGGCCGCCGTCCGGGCGCCGCGGAGTCGGGTCGGGGTCAGCGAGACGGTCATCGGTCAGCCTGTCGCCGGGGAGATGGTCACGGTCACCGTGCCCGAGTTGTCGCTGCGGTCGTGGTCCGCCACGCCGAGGAGCAGCGGCCCGGTCCGGTCCGGCGTGTACGTCCAGGTGTAGGTGTGCGTGGTCGGGTCGCAGCGGGCGCCGCCCGGACCGACCCAGTCGCCGCGGCCGTCGACGGTGACGTCCCCGAGGTAACGGCCCCCGGCGTAGAGCGTGCTGCGGGTCGCCCGCCAGGTCGGGTCGGCCGCGGTCGCGGAGCACTCGGCGTCAGCCGTGGTCCCGGGGGCGATCGCGTAGCTGCCCGCCGCGCTCAGCAGCAGCGGCTTGCCGGCCAGGTAGCTCCGCCGCGTCTCGACGTCGGCCGCAGAGGTGTCCACCGTGACGGTCTCGGTGCCCACCGGTGGGTCGACGCGCTGCACGTGTACCGAGAGCTCGCCCGCGTTGTCGGTCCAGTCCGGGTCGTCGACGCGCAGGTTCGCCGGCCAGGTGCGGTTCGGTGTCAGCACCAGCCGGTAGGCGTGGCCGTCCGTGTCGCACCCGTCGCCGTCGGAGTCGCTGACCGGCCGGAACGTCATGTCCCGCCGGTCGAGCAGCAGGTCGAGGTGGTCGGCGGTGGGCGCCGTGCTCACCAGCGACCGGTCGCGCTGCCAGACCCCGTCTGCGGTCGACACCGAGCACTCCGCGTCGGCGGTCACCCCGTTGCCCGCGTCCACCGTGCCGGTGACGGTCATCAGGTAGGTCACGCCCGCCTCCAGCGCGCCGGGGCTGGTGACCCCGGCGGCCGCGGTGGCCGGCACCTGCCAGCGCAGCTCGGGCCGGGGGGCCACGGCGATGATCCGCACCGTGAGCGCGCCCGAGTTGTCGGCCGGGGTGGTGGGGTCCCACAGCTCGAGCGTCACCCGGCCGGTACGGGACGGGGTGAGCGTGTCGCGGTAGGTGTGGGTGCGCAGGTCGCAGTCGCCACCTCCGTCGACGTCGGCGTCGGCGTAGAGGTCCACACCGTCGACGTACAGGTCGAGGTGGTCCTCGCGGGGCTGCGCCGGGTGCACCGATCGGGTGCGTCGCCAGCTGCTGTCGGTCGCCGCCGTGGAGCACTCGGCGTCGGCGACCTGGCCGGGCTGGCTGCCGTAGGCGTAGGTCCCGGAGACCTCCACCAGGTAGGTCTGGCCCTGCTGCAGGGCACCGGTCGTGAGCGCCGTGCCGGCTCCGGCGGGAACGGTCAACGTCTCGTCGAGAAGAGCCGGGCCGGGCAGCAGCGCGCCGGCCGGCGCGGGCACCGGCCGCGGCGGCACGACGGGCGGCGCCGGCGGGACGGTGGGCCGCGGGACCGTCGGCGTCGTCGGACGCGGGACGGTCGGTCGCGGCGGCAGCGTGGGCAGCGGTGCCGGTCGTGGTGCGGCGCCGACGTTGCCGACCTTGCCGGTCCAGAACGACGTCTTCGCCCGGGCCCCCGCCCAGGTGAAGCTGATGTGCACGTGGTCACGGTGCGGGCTCGCCCCGCGGTACGGCCGCCAGCCGGCGTCGGCCGCGTACGAGCCCCAGATCCGGCGGTTCCAGATCACGTACTGGACACCCAGCCGGCGCGCCATCGCGTGCTTGTTGCCGAACTTGTCCTTCGCGAGCAGCCACCGCAGGAAGCGTTGCACCCGCACGCGGTCGGCCTTCTTGCCCGCGTCCAGGCCGCCCCAGTCGAACGCGCGGCCCTCCTTGTGCTCGGAGCGGACTCCCACCCCGCAGGCCCGCACGATGCCCATGCTGCGGGTGCTCGGGTTGGCCCGCAGCAGGCGGGCGGCGAAGTCGGCGACGCCCGGCTTCGCGCGCGGGGAGCAGGTGGTCTGCGCCTGGTACGCGGCGAGGGGCTCGATCGCCGGGCGGTACCAGGCCCGCGCCGTGCGCATCGCCGCCGCGTCGGCGGGGGAGGCGAGGCCGACCAGACCGGTCAGGAGGGACAAGGTGATCAGCAGCGCAGTCAGCAGCACGGGGGTGGTGCGGCTGCCCGACCGGGAGTAGCTCTCGGGCACGGCAAGGACTCCGTCACGGACTCGTGGGTGGCGTCAGGTGGTCCCTGCCGTATCGGCCCTGGGCCGGGCTGCTGGACCAAGATCAGGCAAAGTCGATCAGGGCGGTCCAGACGTCACCCGATCGGGCGAGACGCCCACCGACCGGGCGGAGGAGGGCCGCACCCGCGGTGTGACCTGCGACACGCCGGGGGGGCGCGGTGGTCGTGGTCGCTGACCTGCGGCGATGCGGTCCGGCGGAAATCATCCGAACGGATGGCCCGGAACCACTTGCACATGTGGTGGTCGGCGGACATGCTTACCCCTACATCT
>DASTVO010000184.1:0-5021 GCA_035759075.1 Actinomycetes bacterium | reverse complement strand
CCGAGCTGGGCGAGGTACTGCACGAGGTTGAACACGAAGCTGTCGTAGTTGTCGACGACCAGGATCCGCATCGTCATTGTTGTCATCGTTCGACCGTCACGTCGAGGAACGGCAGGGCGTGCTCGGCCCACGGGAACACGGTGGTGAACAGCAGCGCCACGACCGCGACCGCCAGGACGAGCGCGGCCAGCAGCCGTACCGGCACGGGACCGGGCAGGTGCCTCCAGATCCAGGCGTACACCTAGGCCACCCCCTTCGCCAGGACCGGCGGCGGCCCGTCGTCCTTGGTCCGCCGTTCCTCCAGGTGGGCGAACACGATCAGCCGCTCGGTGGAGGACCAGCGCGGGTTGCAGGTGGTCAGCGTCAGCAGCCGCTCGGTGGGCTCGGCGCCCGGCTTGCCCGGCACCGGGTCGATCACCCAGGTGTCGCTGGGCCGCACGATGCGGATGCTGTCGACGACGTAGGTGAACCACGCGTCGCGGGTCTCGGCGACGACGGCGTCGCCGGGGCGCAGCCGGTCGAGGTAGGCGAACGGCTCGCCGTTGGTGGCCCGGTGGCCGGCCACGGCGAAGTTGCCGACCTGGCCGGGCCGGACGGTGTCGGGGTAGTGCCCGACCCCACGGGACAGGACGTCCAGGCCGACGCCCTCGACGACCGGCACCGAGTACTTCTCGCCGAGGCGGGGGATCCGCAGAAAGGCGAAGCCCTCGCCGAAGTCCGTCGTGCCCGCATCGGTGCCGGCGCCGGTGCGTCCGGTGGGCCGCTCCCAGGCCTCGCGGATCTGGTCCGCGACCTGCCCCTGGGCCCGTTCGGCCTCGACGTTGGTCCAGACCAGCTGGTAGGCGACGAAGAGCAGCAGCACCAGCCCGGCGGTGATGAGCAGCTCGCCCAGCGCGCGCGCCGCCGCCCGGGCGGCGTCGGCACCACCGCTCATGCGGTCGTCCGCGCGTGCAGCAGGTCCAGCGACCCGTCGTAGGCCGGCAGCCGGACGGCGGTGCGCTCCTCGGTCGCGTACACCAGCCCGAACGTGTCGGCGTAGTACCGGTAGAGCTGAACGCCCGCGGAGCTGTCGAGGGCGACCTGGAGGCGCTGCGGGTCGCCGATGGCGGTGATCTCGTAGGGCGGGGAGTAGACGCGGCCCTGCAGGATCAGCGTGTTGCCCACACAGCGGACCGCGCTGGTGTTGACGATGCGCTGGTCCATGATCTGCATCGCCTCGGCTCCGCCCGCCCAGAGCGCGTTGACGACCGCCTGCACGTCCTGCTGGTGCACCACGAGGTCGTCGGGGCTGGCGTTCTCGGGCAGCACCCGGTCGGCGGAGCGGGGAGCGTCGGCCAGGGTCACCGTGATCGCCGGCCCCTCGACCGGAACGGTGCCGGCGGCGTACGCGAGGTCGCCGGCCCGTCGCTGCTCACCCGCCACCCGCCGGTCGGTCGCACCGGCACGCTCGGTGGCGGCCTCGATCTCCGCGCGCAGCCGGTCCACCCGGTCGTTGACCTCGGCGGCCCGCTGCTCCTCGGCCCGGATCAGGTCGGTGAGGTCGCTGCGGGTGCCGCCGCGCAGGTCGCCTCCGCGGGCCGCGCCGGCGCTGGTGGCGAAGAGCACGCCGGCGGCCGCGAAGGCCAGCGGGGCGGCCAGCCGCCAGGGCGAGCGCACGGTCTTCTCCTCGGGTCGGCTCGGGCGGACGGTTCGTCGCCCGCGGGTCGTCGCGGGTCGGGTGCGCAGAGCCAGCCGACCGGCGGACTAGGCTGGTCAGGAGGCTGCTGCCCGTACGCTAACCGACGAACGGCGCCCGCAGTGCGTGCCGACCGCCGGTGACCAGGAAGAGAGAGTTCGGTGCCCAAGTCCCGCATCCGCCGCCGTTTCGCGTTCACCCCGCCCAAGGAGCGCACCGACGCCGTGCGCATCGGCAGCCCGCGCTGGCTGGCCCCGCTGATGGTGACGCTGTTCGTGGTCGGCCTGCTGTGGGTGGTCGTGTACTACGTGACGCAGACCGAGTACCCGATCGGCGGCCTCGGGCTGTGGAACATGGCCATCGGGTTCGCGTTCATCATCGCCGGGTTCGTGCTGTCCACCCGCTGGAAGTGACCGCCCGGCGACCTGCCGGTGTCCGGGCGGTGTCCAGCCCGCCAACCTGCGGAAACACACCGCTGTAAGTCATCCACACGGGTTTTCCCCAATGTGGACAACCGCCTGGGGGCGCCCCGGCGGACCCCAAGATCTCCACGACCGTGCTCAGGAAGCGAGCCGACTGCCTTTCTGGGCACCGCGGTCGAGATCATGCCCCGTGCGGAGCGCTCAGAGCAGCTCGAGCACGGTGGCGTTGGCCATCCCGCCGCCCTCGCACATCGTCTGCAGGCCGTAGCGGGACCTCGTCGCCGCCATGGTGTGCACCAGCGTGGTCATCAGCCGGGCCCCAGAGGCACCGAGCGGGTGCCCGAGCGCGATCGCCCCGCCGCGGGGGTTCACCCGGGCCGGGTCGGCGCCGGTCTCGGCAAGCCACGCTCCCAGGACCGACGCGAAGGCCTCGTTGACCTCGACGGTCCCGATGTCGTCGAGCGTCAGCCCGGCCCGGTCGAGCACCTTCGCGGTGGCCGGGATCGGGGCTGTCAGCATCGTCACCGGGTCCACCCCGGCGGTGGCGAAGGAGTGGAAGCGGGCCAGCGGCCGCCAGCCGTGCCGCGCGGCCACCTCCGAGGTCGTGACCAGCAGGGCGGCGGCCCCGTCGGAGATCTGGGAGGAGTTGCCGGCCGTCACCACGCCGTCGTCCCGGAACGCCGTGCGCAGGCCAGCCAGCGTCTCCAGGTCCGTGCCGCGCCGGATGCCCTCGTCGGCCCGGACCTCGCCGACCGGTACCAGCTCCGCGTCGAAGGCGCCGGAGTCGGCGGCGGCCGCCGCCCGGGCGTGGGACTGCACGGCGATCTCGTCGAGGGCAGTCCGCGACAGCGACCAGCGCGCCGCGATGATCTCGGCGCTGATCCCCTGGGGGACCAGCCCGTCGTCGTAGCGCGCCAGCATCCGCGGGCCGAACGGCACACCGGGGCCCTGGGTGACCGTGCACAGCATCGGCACCCGGGTCATCGACTCGACCCCGCCGGCCACCACCACGTCGTACTGCCCGGCGATCACCCCGGCCGCCGCGAAGTGCGCCGCCTGCTGCGACGACCCGCACTGACGGTCGATCGTGACGCCGACGACCTCCTCCGGCCAGCCGGCCGCGAGCACGGCGTTGCGGCCCACGTTCACGGCCTGCTCGCCGGTCTGGGAGACGCAGCCCCACACCACGTCGTCCACCACGGCCGGGTCCAGACCGGTGCGCTCCGCCAGGGCGTCGAGGACGTGCGCGGAGAGGTCGACGGGGTGGGTGCCGCCCAGCCCGCCACCGCGCCGGCCGACCGGCGTCCGCACCGCGTCGACGACGACCGCGTCCCGCGCCATGCTCAGAACAGCCCGCCGCGCAGGTCGACGGTGCGCCAGACCACGATCGCGACCACGGCGAGCAGGGTCGTCACCGTCCCGGCCGCCTGCACCAGCGCCCGGGAGCTGCCCCGCGGGGCATACGCGAGGGCCAGGGCCACCAGCGCCCCCGCGACCAGCCCGCCCAGGTGCGCCCGCCAGTCGATCCGCGGGACCAGGAAGCCGTAGCCGAAGTTGATGGCCAGCAGGACCAGCACCGGCGTGCTGTTGCGGCCCAGCCGCCGGCTCACGACCAGGTACGCGCCCAGCAGCCCGAACACGGCGCCGGACGCGCCGAGCGAGGGCTGGTTCGGCGGGCTGAACGCGTAGGACAGCGCGCTGCCGCCCAGCGCGGACACCAGGTACAGCGCCGTGAACCGGACCCGGCCCAGCGTGCCCTCCAGCTGCGGCCCGAACAGGAAGAGCGCGTACATGTTCAGCAGCAGGTGGAAGATGCCGCCGTGCAGGAAGGCCGAGGTCAGCAGCCGGTAGACCTCGCCGTCGGCCACGCCGAACAGGTCGCCGGTCGCCGGGTCACGCGCGAGCCCGAGGTCGAAGAACCGGACGGTGAACTCGTCCGAGACCAGCTGCACGACGTACGCGACGACGTTGACCGCTATCAGCGCCTTCGAGACGTAGCCGGGGTCGGCGGTGACCTGCCCGCCGAAGACGGTGCGCGCCTGCCGGACGTTCTTGTTGCCCTCCGCGACGCACTCCGGGCACTGGAAGCCGACCGAGGCGGGGATCATGCAGTCCGGGCAGATCCGCCGCTCGCACCGGGTGCACCGGATGTGCGCCTCCCGCTCCGGGTGCCGGTAGCAGGTGGCGGGCTCCGCGGGGGCGCGTTCGGGCGACGGGGGGTGTTCGGTCACGGGCGGTCAGGCGTCGCGACGCTCGACCCGCACCGACTCGATCACGACGTCCTCGACCGGACGGTCCATGCCGCCGGTCGGTGTCGAGGCGATGCGGTCGACCACCTGTCGGCTGCCACCGTCGGCCACCTCGCCGAAGATCGTGTGCCGCCGGTTGAGGTGCGGCGTCGGGCTCACCGTGATGAAGAACTGCGAGCCGTTGGTGCCGGGTCCGGCGTTCGCCATCGCAAGCAGGTAGGGCCGGTCGAAGGCCAGCTCGGGGTGGATCTCGTCGGCGAACCGGTAGCCCGGGCCGCCCGTCCCGGTGCCGAGGGGGTCACCGCCCTGGATCATGAACCCGGAGATCACCCGGTGGAAGATCGTGCCGTCGTAGAGCGGTTCGGTGGACTTCTGGCCGGTACGCGGG
The DNA here is from genome assembly GCA_035759075.1 of Actinomycetes bacterium. Classification (GTDB taxonomy): domain Bacteria; phylum Actinomycetota; class Actinomycetes; order JACCUZ01; family JACCUZ01; genus DASTVO01. Next base: position 287 of record DASTVO010000184.1, on the reverse strand, counting down.
TCCACCCACTCGCGCTCGCCGGTCGCCAGCCCGGTGAAGTTCGCGACCGTCTTCGGCGCATGGTTGGGGAAGAGCTTCACCTCGATGTCACCGTGGTTGGTCTTCAGGGTGGCGAACAGCTCCTCGGCCACGAAGTTCCCTCTTCTCGAGACGGTGTGGTCAGCGGCGGGCCGGCGGGTGCTCCCGGCACGGGCCGCCCATCTTCGCACGTGGGACGGCGACCCGACGCGCCAGGCGACCCGGTTTCGGGTGAGGCATGCTGGGCAGGAGCCCGAGACACCGATCAT
>DASTVO010000183.1:0-6241 GCA_035759075.1 Actinomycetes bacterium | reverse complement strand
CTGGGGGGTGAGACGTGGACGCGGCGTGGTGGGCGATCGCGATGGCGGGCCTGCTGGTCGGCTTCGTCGTCGGGCTCACCGGCATGGGCGGCGGGGCGCTGATGACGCCGATGATGATCTTCTTCTTCAACGTGCCGCCGCTGGCCGCCGTGTCCAGCGACCTGGTGGCGTCCATGGTGATGAAGCCGGTCGGCGGTGCGGTGCACCTGCGCCGGGGCACCGTGCACACGGACCTGGTTCGTTGGCTGGTGCTCGGCTCGGTGCCGTCGGCGTTCGCCGGCGTGCTGCTCCTGCGCTGGGTCGGGAACGGCGCGCAGACCCAGTCGGTGGTCAAGACCAGCCTCGGGGTCGCGCTGCTGTTCGCCGCCTTCTCGATGATCGCCAAGGCGCTGATGGACCTGCGCAAGCAGCAGCAGGCCCGCTCCGGTGGCGCCCCGCCGGCCGAGCCACTCGAGCACCTGCGGGTCCGGCCACTGCCCACGCTGCTCGTCGGCGTGCTGGGCGGCCTCGTCGTCGGGATGACATCCGTCGGGTCCGGATCGCTGATGATCGTCGCGCTGCTGATGCTCTACCCGTCGATCCGGGCCGGCCAGCTGGTCGGCACCGACCTGGTGCAGGCCGTGCCGCTTGTCGCTTCGGCGTCCCTCGGCCACCTGCTCTTCGGTGACTTCCGGCTGGACCTCACCGCCTCGCTGCTGATCGGCGCGCTGCCCGGGGTCTACCTCGGGGCGCGGGTCTCCAGCGGCGCGCCCGGCGGCGTGGTCCGGCGCTCGCTCGTCGTGGTGCTGATCGCGTCCGCGCTGAAGCTGCTCGGGGCGGGCACCGGGGTGCTGGTGGCCTTCCTCGGGGCCGTCGCGGTGCTCGGACCGGTCGTCTGGATCGCCGTGTACCGGCGCGCCCGCGCCGACCGCGGCCGGCACCGCAGCAACCCGTACCTCTTCCTCGCCGCGGCGACCGGCCGCTGGCTGCGCTCCGACCGCGACCGGCTGTGACATGCGCGACGTGAGCACCACGCTGCTGGCAGGGGGGCTCGGCCCGCTCAGCCGCGGCGCCGCCGAGACGCTCTATGTCGCCGTGCTGCTGTCCCTCGTCGCCCTGGCCGGCTCGCTGCTCACCGTCGCCGCCGTCCGCCGGCGGCGCGCTGCCCGGGCCCGCCGCGGGCCCGCGGTGGTCACACCGACAGTGCCGGCGCCGGGCGGGAAGCACGCCCGACCCGCGCCACCGGAGGCACCCATGCCGGCGCAGCCGACGCGACCACACGCGCCCGCCCGGCACGCCGCCCGGTCGACGGGCCGGCACCGCAGGCCGGCGTGAGCAGACCGAACGCTGACGCCCTCTCACGCAGGAGTACGAGGCCGGCACCCCCCGGATGGACCCCCGCGGGTGCGCACCTCGGGTCTTGCCCGGTGCCCGGCATGTCACTTGACTTCCTACGGGGGGCCGAGCGCTCGTGAACGTCCGGTTCGAGGCGTACCCCCGTTCGACGATGGCGGGGGGGACTGCCGTGACGGCAGAGACGACGGGCAGCCTGACCACGACTCCCGCCCACACCCGGGGGCGGAGAAAGCGCGCCGTCACGTTGCGCCGCATGGAACGAGCACCGGTCACCCTCGTCGAGCCGGCGGCCCTGCCGGCGCCCGACGAGCTGGTCACGGTCGTGGTGCCGGCGCGCAACGAGGAGCGCTCGATCGCGGCCTGCCTGGAGTCGGTCCTCGCCCAGGACTACCGGAACCTGCAGGTGATCGTCGTCGACGGCGCCTCCACGGACGCGACCCCGCGGATCGTCACGGCCATCGCGGACCGCGACCCACGAGTCCACTGGCTGACGGACGACCGTCGCAGCATCCCGGCGTCGCTGAACGCGGGCCTCGCCGAGGCCGAGGGGGCCTGGCTGGTGCGCGTGGACGCGCACTCCGTGGTGCCGCCGGACTACGTCCGCCTCGCCGTGGCGCGGCTGCGCGAGGGGAAGTGGGGCGGGGTCGGCGGGCGCAAGGACGGCGTCTCGCGCACCCCCGCCGGCCGGGCGATCTCGGCGGCGCTGGGCAGCCGGTTCGGGGTGGGCAACTCGCTCTACCACTACGGCACCAGCGCGTGCGAGGTCGACCACGTGCCGTTCGGCGCCTACCCGGTGGACCTGCTGCGGCAGCTCGGTGGCTGGGACGAGCGGCTCGCTGCCAACGAGGACTACGAGCTGGACTACCGCCTGCGGCAGGCCGGGCACCGGCTGCTGTTCGACCCGCGGCTGTCGATCAGCTGGGAGGCGCGGGACACGGTCGGCGCGCTCTTCCGGCAGTACTACCGCTACGGCCGCGGCAAGGCCGACGTCGTGGCGCTGCACCCGGCGTCGGTCAGCCTGCGGCACCTGGTGCCACCGGCCTTCGTCGCGTACGCCTCGGGGGCAGTAACCCTGGCCGCCACCCGGCCGCGCTGGGCGGGGGCGATGCTGCTGCCCTACGCCACGGCGGTGGCCGCCGCGTCGGTCGCCGTGGCGCAGGGCCTGGCTGACTGGTCGGAGCGGCTCTATGTCCCCCTCGCCTTCATGGCGATGCACGTCGCGTGGGGGAGCGGGTTCTGGTCGCGGCTGCCCGGAGCGCTCTGGCTGCGGCTGCGCGCCGGGCAGGGCGGACAGGGCGGACAGGGCGGACAGGTCGCCATGTCATGACCGACGTCGTCTTCGACCTCCACGGCGTGGTCCGGGTCCGGCTGCCCGACCCGCGCCCCGAGGACGTCGAGGTCGTCCGCCGCCAGCTCGGTCCGCTCGAGGCGGACCCGCCGGCCGGGCCCGACGACGTCACCGTCCGGTTCGTCGACCGGCTCGAGACCGACGGGCCGCTCACCTATGTCGGCTACCCCGAGGCCGGGTTCGACCGCGACGGCTTCCACCTGCTGCGCGGCAAGCACGGCGCGCCGGCCCGGACCCGCATCCCGTTCCAGGACGTCGGCGTGCGCCGCTGCGACATCGTGGCCGAGCGGGGCGTCGGTGCCGTGCCGCACCTGCTCGCGGTCGTGAACCACGTGGCGCTGGCCAAGGCCGTGCTGCCGTTGCACGCGTCGGCCTTCCTGCTCGACGGGACCGGCGTGCTCGCCACCGGCTGGTCCAAGGGCGGCAAGACCGAGACGCTGCTCGCGTTCGCGGCCCGCGGCGCGCGGTACGTCGGGGACGAGTGGGTCTACCTCACCACCGACGGGGAGATGTTCGGCCTGCCGGAGCCGATCCGGCTCTGGCACTGGCACCTGCGCCAGCTGCCCGACGTCTGGCACGGTCTCGGCGCCGCGGCCCGGGCCCGGCTAACAGTGCTGGACGCGTCGGCATCGGCCGCCGAGAGGATGGCCGGCCGGCTGCCGCGCGCGTCCTCCGTCCTGCGCCGCGCGGCGCCGGTGCTGCGACGGCAGGCGTTCCGGCAGATCGCCCCGCAGGCGCTGTTCGGTCCGGACGGCACGGTGCCGCGCGCCCCGCTGGACGCGGTGCTGCTCGTCACGAGCCACGGCCGCCCCGATGTCGTCTGCCGGCCGGTGTCCGGTGACGAGGTCGCGGACCGGATGCGGGCCTCGCTGGCCGAGGAGCGCGAGCCGTTCCGGGCCCACTACCGGCAGTTCCGGTTCGCGTTCCCGGACCGGACCAGCGACGTGGTCGAACGGGCCGACGAGACCGAGGCCAAGCTGCTCACCCGGCTGCTGGGCGGACGCCCCGCGTACGAGGTCAGCCACCCCTACCCGTTCCGCCTCGCCGACCTGGTCGACCCGGTCAGCGACGCGCTCGCCCGGCTGCGGGAGACCGCCGGGAAGACCACGGCCGGCGGAGGCGCGGAATGAGCCCGCGACGACTCGCCCGGGCCGCCACCGCGCTCGGCGTGGCGGTCGCGGCGGTGCTGGCCGGCCCGGCCGGCGCGCAGGCGCAGGTCGGGGTGCCGGTCACCTACCAGGGGCCTGCCTACGACACGACGGTCAAGCGCCCCAGCGAGAACAAGCCGCAGAGCAAGCTCTGGTACGCCGCCGGCGCCTGGTGGGGGCTGCTGGTCAGCCCGGCCGACGACCGGGTGCACATCCACGAGCTGCTGGCCGACCACACCTGGCGGGACACCGGCGTGCTCGTCGACGACCGGCTCAACAGCACCGGCGACGCGCACTGGGACGCCGCGGACGGCACGCTGACCGTGGCCTCGCGCGCCTCCGGCTCGTCGCTGCGGGTCGCCCGGTTCCAGCTGACCGCGGCGCGCGCCTGGGCCCGGCTCACCGGGTTCCCGGTCACGGTGAACAGCGGCGGGGGCTCCGAGTCGGCCGCCATCGACCGTGACTCGACCGGCCGGTTCTGGGTGACGTACACCCGTGGGTCGCGGGTCTGGGTGGCGGCCTCCGACCCGAGCGGGCGCACCTGGACCAGCGGCTTCCAGCCGAACGTCCCCGACGTCACCATCACCAGCGACGACATCTCCTCGGTCATCTCCTTCAAGGGCCACATCGGGGTGCTCTGGTCCGACCAGCAGTCGCACGCCTTCCGGATGGCCGTCCACCGCGACGGCGCACCGGACAACGCGTGGTGGGTCGAGGACGCGCTGGCCGGCACCGCGCTGGCCGACGACCACATCAACCTCAAGACGGTCGCCGACGACCCGCAGGGCCGGGTCTACGCCGCGGTGAAGACCTCGCAGGACGCGATGGGCCCGAACGCCCCGCTGGTCGGCGTGCTCATCCGGACGCCGCGGGCGGACGGCACCGGCGACTGGCGGTTCGTCGTCGCCGGCACGGTGGCCGACGACCACACCCGCCCGATCATCCAGATCGACCGCACGAACAACGAGCTCTACTTCTTCGCGACCGCCCCGGTGAACGGCGGGGACATCTACTACAAGAAGACGTCCCTGGCGAACCCCGTGTTCGGGCCCGGCCGCGGCCAGAAGTTCGTCGACGCCACGCCGGTCGTCAACAACGCCACCGGCAGCAAGCACCCCGTCACCGCCGAGACCGGCATGGTGATCCTCGCGGTCGCCGAGGGCAAGAAGCGCTACTACCACGCCGAGATGCAGCTGGCCGGCTCCTCCACACCGCCCGCCGACACGACCTCGCCGAGCGTGCCGACCGAGCTGTCCGCCACGGCGAGCACCGGCCGGGTCGACCTGAGCTGGGCGGCGTCGAGCGACGCGTCCGGGATCAGCGGCTACCTGGTGCGCCGGGACGGGCAGCTGCTCGCCGACGTCGCCGCCACCGCGTACGCCGACCAGGCGGTGACCGGGGGCGCCCCGTACTCCTACACCGTGCAGGCCCGAGACGGCGCGGGGAACCTCTCCGCCGAGTCCGCCGCGGTCGGCGTCACCGTGCCGGGCGACGAGCCGCCGCCCACCGGGACCGGCGTCGTGTTCCGCGCCGCCGCGTCCGCGGCCAACAACGCCGAGTCCACCCTCACGGTGCCGGCGCCGGCACATCAGCCGGGGGACCTGCTCGTCGCGACCGTCGACTACCGGGGGCAGTCGGCCGTCACCGCGCCGGCCGGGTGGACCCTGGTCCGCGAGGACGCCAACGGCACCGCCATGCGCAAGGCGACCTACTGGCGCCAGGCCGGGCCGGCCGAGCCGGCGTCCTTCACCTGGAGCTTCGGGGCCAAGCCGGCCGCCGTCGGATCGGTCCTCGCCTACGCCGGGGTCAGCTCCACCGACCCGGTCGAGGACTCCGGCGGCCTGGTCACCGACAGGTCCACCGCGGTCACCGCACCGTCCGTCTCCGCCTCGGCCGGCGCCATGGTCGTCGCGCTGTTCGGCGTCGCTCGCAGCACCAGCATCTCGCCTCCGGGAGGCACGATGGAACGCACCGAGACCACCTCCCCGTCGACTGTGACCTACCCGGTCACCGGCTCGACGGCCGACCGCGCGCAGGCCGCGGCCGGGGCGACCGGGGACCTCGTCGCCACGAGCACGGTCAGCGGGCCGAACATCGGTCACTCCCTCGTGCTGAGGGCCGGGTCGTGACGGCCTCGCCCAACGGCGGCCGCACCGGTCGGCTGCATCCCGTGCAGGCCATGCCGCTCGGGGCGTCGGCGCCGCTCGGCATGCCGTCGCCGCCCGTCGACGGCAGCCCCGGTGGCGACACAGTGGCGGCGCTGACGTGGGGGGCGAAGCGGTACGCGTGGCTGCTGCTCGCCTGCCTCGTGCTCGTCGGCGTGCTGCTCCCGCTGCAGCAGTTGAAGAAGAAGGAGATGTTCACTGCCGAGGCGCTCGTCGTCGCCTCCGAGCTGACCGCGGACACCTCC
>DASTVO010000182.1:0-23045 GCA_035759075.1 Actinomycetes bacterium | reverse complement strand
CCCGGGCAGCAGCAGGTCCGCGACGGCCGCCACCAGCGCGAGCAGCGTCATCTCCACCGAGTGGAAGACCCGGTGGAATGGCACGAACCGGGCCAGCGACCGCAGCCGGCGCAGCAGCGACACGTGCGGCGTGACGGACTCTGCCTTGTCCTCGAGCTTGGGCAGGCCGGCGGTCGCGCGGGCGACGTGCACCGCGTCGTTGAGCGACTTGTTCACCAGCACCAGGACGGCGAGCACGGCGCCGAGCGTGGTCCAGCCCGCGATCGAGCCCAGCCCGCCGTCGGCCCGGACGCCGAGGGCCAGCGGGATCGCGCTCTCCGCGACCGTGTGGCCGATCTTGTCGAGGAAGACCCCTGCCGGCGAGGTCGTCCGCCGCCAGCGGGCGACCTCGCCGTCGCAGCAGTCCCACAGCATCTGCAGCTGGCCGAGGAAGGCGGCCAGCACGGCGCCGAGCAGTCCCGGGACGAGCAGGGCGGCGCCGGCGGAGAATCCGGTCACGATCATGAGGACCGTGACGGCGTTGGCCGACAGCGACGTGGCGAGCAGCACCCTCGTCACGTACGGCGAGATCCGCCGCTGGTAGAGGTCCGCGGTCCAGTGCTCGGAGTTGCGCCGGCCACGAACGGCGGGCGGCTGGGTCACGCGCCGCAGCTCGGCGATCGTCGGTCGTCCAGGCACCGGGGGGCCCATCCTGGGGTTCAGCGCCAGTGGCTCAGGTCACGGCCGAGCCAGGCCCCGAGCCGCTCGTTGTGCGGCGTGAAGTGCTCCACCAGGACGGCGCGGGTCTCCGGGCGCATCGGCTGGTACTCGGTCGCCTTGGCCTTGCCGGACTCGTCCGGGCGGCGGTAGCGGTTGACGTGGACCTCGCGCACCGACTCCGCCTGCCGCTTGCGGACGCCGAGGAACCCGAACAGCCCGCGCAGCGCACCGGTGCGGTCGGCGAGGAGGTCTTCCAGGAGCATCACGTGCAGCCGGTCGCGTCCGTAGGCGGTGGCGAACGGCTCGATCTGGTGGAGGTACTCGCCACGGCCGACGTAGGAGAGCTGGCCGAACGCGTCCCCCCCGGCACCGGCCGGCTGGGGCATCAGCGCGGGCCGCTCCTGGGCCAGGGCTGCCTCGAACGACTCGGGGACCGGCTGGGTGCGCCGCTGCTGCTCCAGACGCCGCACGTCGTGCCAGTAGTGCGAGTACGCCCGGTCGATCGGGTTGCGCAGGATCATGACGATCTTGGCGTCGGGGAGGGTCGCGATCAGCCGGTTCCGGGCATCCTCCAGGTACATGTAGGAGGGGGTCGTCTCACCGCTGTGCCGGTGCTTTCGCGTCGGGGTGAACTGCGCGGCGTACCAGTCGCGGCCCCGGTCGAAGTGCCGGTCGAAGAAGTGCAGCTCCTTGGTCCGGGACATGTGGACCTGGGGGTGCTGGCGCAGCATCCGGTGCAGGCTCGTCGTCCCGCACTTCTGCGCCCCGACGATGACGAACGTGGGAAGCGGCACGATCGCGGGACGCTATCACGCGGGCGAACCTCACCGGTAAGACGGGCAGCGGCCGCTTCCCCAGGCGACGCAGTCGAGAACGATCGCGTCGTAGCTGCGCAGCACGACCTGACCCGCCAGGTTGCGCAGCGGCGGGTTGACCGCGTCGAGGTAGCGGTGCAGGTGCTCGTCCTGGCCGGCACCGCCGTGGATCCGCACGGTCTCCCCGGGCGCCAGCACGTGGTCGGCCGGGAACTCGAACACCCACGGCCAGATCTCCACCACGGTGTCCCCGGTCCGCACCGGGACGTCGCCCGCGTTGGTGACGGCCACGTACTCGCTGTTCAGCGCGTACGCCTCGGAGCCGGGCGGGTCGTACATCACCTGCGCGACCCGCAGGCCGCTCAGCGCCGCGTCGGTGCACCCGGTGGTGCACGGCCAGGTCATGGACGCGGCGATGTCGCCGTGCGGGTCGAGGAGGTAGCTGCCGCTGCCGAGGTGCTGCTTGCCGGTCGGGTCGGCGCCCAGGAGCATCGGCACGCTGCTGCCGAGGTACCGGTGGTTGACCGTGTTCGTCCCGGACCCGACGTGGATGAACACCGACTCCCCCGCAGGCACCGGGCCCGCCTCAGGGATCTTGCGGCTGCGGTCGTTGCCGACACGGAGCACCCAGCCGTCGAGGTCGAGCGGCGCGGCCCCGTCGTTGGTGATGCGCACGAACTCCTGGTTGCGCCGCTCGGTGGCGCTCAGGCGCTTGGTGGCGTCCGCCTGCCACTGCACGCGCATGCGCAGGGTGCCCGCCAGCTGCGGGCCGACGCCGCAGCGGTTCGGGTCGAACCAGCCGAGCCTGGCGGCCGCAGCCCGGTCGGCGGCCTGGTGGTGGGCTCGGCTGTTCGTCGTCTCGCCCTGGCGGGGCATCCAGACGCCCAGGCCCTGCTCGAGCATCCAGGTCGTCGCGTCGACGGTGCGGCCCTGCGACCGGACGAGGACCCGCCGCTCGGGCCGGTTGCGGATGCCGGTCCGTCCGGTGTCGGACCGCAGGACCACGGTCTTCTTCCGGACCAGCGAGCTCAGCCCGCGGGTGGCGGCGGCAGCGCCGCAGCGGCCCCTCTCGGGGGTGTCGACACCGATCAGGCGGACGTCGGCGTCGGGACGCCCGTCGAAGTTCTGGTCGACCCGGACGGTGTCCCCGTCGAGGACCTTGAGCACCCGGGCCTTCGAGTAGGTCTTGGCGCCGGTCGCGGGCAGCTGGCCCATCGCGGTCAGCGGGAGGGCGACCAGGACGCCGAGGGCAGCCGAACGAAGGAGACGGTTGGACCGCATACCGCCCTTTCGTCCGGTCGGCGGGCTCGCTTGAGCGCCGGTCTGGCGTTTCACCCGGCCGGCTGCCCGTCGAGCGTGGGCGCGGTCCGGACCTCCTGCATGACCCGCACGGGGCCCAGCACGAGGAACAGGGCACCGAGCGCGGCCGTGACCGACCATAGGCCCCAGACCAGGACGTCGCCCCCCACTCCGGACAGAACGGCGACGAGGAGCAGCCGGCCGGCCGTTCCGAGCCCGGCCACCTGCACCGCCCGGGGCGCCCCCGACAGCCCGTTCAGCACCCGGTACAGGTCGTCGTAGTGGTGGGACGCGACGACGAGGAGCAGGGCGTACGCGGCGGGCAGCGCGCTCCCGCCGGCGGTCCCGGCGAGCGCGACGAGCGCCGCGTACTCCGCCAGCCGCAGCAGCGCGGGACGCACCCACAGCGCCCGGCTGGAGCCGGCGGCCACCAGCGACCCGACGCCGTCCGGCAGCGGGCCCGGGTCGGCCTGCGCGGCCACGATCTCGCGCTCGCGCGGGGAGGGGTCCCGGCGCACCCAGGCGCGGGTGCGCAGGACGCGTCCGGCCGAGGTGTAGGCCAGCGAGACCAGCCCGAGGGCGAGCAGCACGCCGAGGGCGAGCCGGGGTCGACCCGCCGCGGCGAGGACCGACAGCACGAGCCACCGCTCTCCGATCGACAGGTGCAGTGCCCGCTTGGCCCACTTCAGCACCGGCCGTCGGTTGCTGCGCTCGGAGGCGGCGACCGCGCGCGCGCTCGCCGACGAGGGCTCGTCCGGTCCGTCGTCGAGACGGTCCAGCGGCCCGAGGGCGCTCTCACCTTCCCGCAGCTCCTTGACCGCGGTGAACGTGTAGTCGACGGTGTGCCGCGCGGTCTGCAGCGTCAGCATCGCCGCCGCCAGCAGCCAGGCGGCGTCTCCTCCGGCTCCCCAGGCGAGACCGCCGTAGCAGGCGAACTCCTTCAGCCGGTCGGTCGAGGCGTCGAGCCAGGCGCCGGTGGCGGAGAAGGAGCGGGTGTAGCGCGCCACGTCACCGTCGACGCAGTCGACCACCAGCGACAGCTGGAGCAGGACCGCGCCGGCCAGCAGCAGGGCCCGGTCGCCGGTCGCGAAGCAGCCTGCCGCGGCGAGCCCGACCAGCACCGAGGCGACCGTCACCTGGTTGGGGGTGAGGCACAGCCGCAGGGCCAGCGGCGTGAGCCGTCGCGACAGGGGCCGGCTCAGGATCGTCGCCACGGCACCGTCGTCGGCCTTGGTGGCTCGGGCGAGGCGCAGCCGGTGGGACGCGTCCGGACCGATGGTCGCCAGCTCGGCGGCGAAGGCCTCCCGGTCCGCCGGTGGCGCGCCCCGCTGCCACGGCCACGGGTCCAGCGCCACGGTGACGACCGGGACCCCGGCGCGGACCATCGCCACGAGGAGGTAGTCCAGCGCGTCGCCGGACCAGCCCGACCGGTGCGCCAGGCCGGCCATGCTGCGCACCGCCTCGGCCGCGGCCGCGCGGTCGCTGTCGGCCACCCGGAGCGCGCCCACGAAGGTCGCGTCCGCCGACCGGACCCGGTGCACGGCGGACGCGGCGGCCACGACCCGGCCACCGCGCACCCGGACGTCGGCACGTGCTCCCAGTCGCACGTCGCCTCTCTCGCGGGAGACCAGCGCCGCGGTCCGCTCCCGCGGGTCCTCGGTGAGGTCGGCGAGGGCGTCCGGGTGCAGCTGCAGGTCGTCGGCCAGGAGGGTCACGTGCCCGGGCTGCGCCTCGAGCCGCGCAGCGAGCGCCTCGAGCTGGCTCGCAAGGTGCGAAGCCGTCACTCCGGCGGCTTCGGCCGGCGTCGACGGCCGCCGTCCTCGCGGTACCTGTCGATCGCGTCCTCGAGCGGCCCGTCCACGACCACCTCGCCGTGCCTGAGGTACAGCCCCCTCGTGCAGAAGCGCCGGAGGTCGTTCTCGTTGTGCGAGACGAGGAACAGCGTGCGCCCGCCGGAGAGCAGCTCTCCCATCCGGGTGTAGCACTTCTCGCGGAAGGCACGGTCACCCACCGCGAGCACCTCGTCCACCAGGACGATGGGCTCGTCGAGCGTGGTGATGACCGAGAAGCCCAGCCGCACCTTCATGCCCGAGGAGAAGTGCCGGAAGGGTGTGTCGAGGAAGTCGCCCACCTCGGCGAAGTCCACGATCTCGTCGAAGCGGGCCGCGATCTGCTGACGGCTCAGTCCGTGCAGCCCGGCCGTGAGCCAGATGTTGTCCCGGGCCGTGAGCTCGCCCACGAACCCGCCGGTGACCTCGATCAGGGGCGCGACCCCGCCGTGGACGCGCAGCTTCCCCTCGTCCGGCAGCAGCACTCCGGCGATGAGCTTGAGCAGCGTGCTCTTGCCCTGCCCGTTGCCGCCGACCAGCCCGACCGCCTCGCCGGCCGCCACCTCGAAGGACACGTTGCGCAGGGCCCAGAACTCGTCCTTGCGCCGCTTGGCCGGCGACCGACCCGTGACGAGGTCGCGCAGCCGTCGGTGCCGTCGACGGTTGCGCTTGAACGCGATGCCGAGCCCGTCGGCCTCGATGACCGAACCCACTCAGATCTCCTTGAGCACGGCGCCCTCGAGGCGCCGGAACGTCACGATGCCGGCCCCGAGGACGGTGAGGCAGATCGCGGCAGAGATGCCCACCGCGTTCCAGCCGGCCCAGTTGTCGACGAAGAAGGCGGTCCGGTACAGGTCGAAAATCCCGGCGAGCGGGTTGAGGACGTAGAGGTCGGCGACCACCCCGCCGAGGCGCTGCTGGACGTCGTGCACGCCGTAGATGACCGGGGAGAAGTAGAACATCAGCCGCAGCAGGATCCGCATCAGTCGCTCGACGTCGCCGTAGAGCGTGGCCAGCGGTGCCAGTGCCAGCCCGGCGCCGACCAGCAGCGCCGCCTGCATGACCACGGCCAGCGGGAAGAAGAAGACGAACCAGGTCAGCTCGGCGCCGGTGACCACGGCGAAGAACGCGAGCACGGGTATCGCGAAGAGGAACTCGGCGAACTTGGACCCGACGGTGCGCAGCACCCAGATCTCCCGCGGGAGGCTGGTCGACCGGACGAGCTTGGAGTCCTTGGACAGTGCCCTCATCGAGGTGCGCAGGACCGCGTTCGTCCACTGCCAGGGCAGCATGGCGCAGAGCAGGAACACGATGTACGGGGACTCGCCGAGCTGGCGCTCCATGAGCTGGGTGAAGACGAACCAGTAGACCCCGGCCATCATCAGGGGCTCGAGGATTGACCAGACGTAGCCGAGCACCGACCTGGAGTACTTGACCTTGAGGTCGCGGGAGACCAGCAGCTGCAGGATCCTGCGGTTGCTCCACAGAGTGCCCAGCCGGGTGGCCGGTTCGACGTGAACAGCCACTTCTCTCCTACCGGCGCGGACCTCGCCCTCACGGAACGGACCGGGGAACGCTACCACCGGGAGGCGTTCGCTCCCGCGGCGTGGTCAGCCGCCGAAGACCTTGGAGAACGCCTCGACCCGGTCGCGGACGGCGTCCTCGTCGAGGTCCAGGTGCTCGAGGATCGTGTAGCGGTCCGGCCGGGTCTGCGGCGCGAAGACGACCGCCTCTACGAACTGCTGCTGACTCAGCCCGACGTCGCCAGGCACCCGCGGCAGCCCGTGCCGGCGCAAGCAGGTGTCGATCTGCTCGGCCAGCACCTCGTTCTCCCGCAGGAAGGCGGAGAACAGCGCCCCGACGCCGGCGAGCTCGCCGTGGTTCGCCGTGCCCGGGAACAGCCGGTCGATCGCGTGCATCACCTCGTGGTCCGCGCCGCTGCCCGGGCGGCTCGACCCGGCGGCGGCCATGGCCATGCCGGAGAGCACCAGCGCCTCCGCGAGCGCGGTGAGGAAGGCGTCGGACTCGATGCCGTCGGTGCGGTGCAGCACGGCCTCGGCCGCTGTGCGCGCGAACGTGACCGCGAGGCCGTCGACCGGCTCCCCGCGCTCGTCGTGGGCGAGCCGCCAGTCCTCGATCGCGGTCAGGTTGCTGACCACGTCGCCGACGCCCGAGCGCACCATCCGCGGCGGCGAGCCGCGGACGTAGTCGAGGTCGACCACGACGGCTATCGGCAGGCCGACGCCGAACGAGCCCTTGCCGCCCTCGTGCAGCAGCGACGAGACCGGCGACGCGATGCCGTCGTGCGCCAGGTTGGTGGCGACCGCGACCATGGGAAGTGCGAGCCGGGTGGCGGCGTACTTCGCGACGTCCAGCGTGCGGCCGCCGCCGATGCCGACCAGGGCGTCGTAGTGCTTCCCGCGCAGCTCGGCCTGCAGCTCGCCGGCGGCCTCCAGGCTGCCGCCGCGCACCGTGAACACGTCGGCGTTGGCCAGCGTCGGCCGGATGGCCTCGACCAGCTTCTCGCCCTGGCCCGGGCCGACGGCGACCGCCACGTGCCCGTCGGCGGAGATGCGCCGGTCCGAGAGCAGGTCACCCAGCCCCGACACCGCCCCGGCCCGGATGTCGATGAACAGCGGGCTGAGCAGCATCCGGGCTAGTAGTGGCACGCGATCTCCCGCGCCCGGGCGAGGTCCTCGTGGTTGTCGACCTCGACCCACGGCAGCGTGCCGATGCGGGCGACGCCGACCTCGCCGCCGGCGTCCACGAGGGTCTGGTAGCCGTCCTCGTAGTACAGGTCCGGGTCGCGCTGCCAGGTGGCCTCGAGCGCGGTCGCGAGAGCGTCGGCCGCGTGCGGCTGGATCAGGGTCGCGCCGATGTACTCGCCGTGCGCCTCGGCCGGGGACATGAGCTTGGTGATGCGTCGCATCCGGTCGTTCCCGTCGAGGGTGACCTTCATCTCCTCCTCGTCCAGGACCTTGGTCGCGTCCAGGGCGAGCAGCACTCCGGCGGCGCCGTCCTGCTCGGCCGCGGCCAGCAGCGTCCGCTCGACGTCGACGGGGTGCACGGTGTCGCCGTTGACCAGCAGCGCGCCCCGGGCGAAGTGCTCGCGGGCCAGCCAGAGCGAGTAGCAGTTGTTCCACTCCTCGGCCTTGTCGTTGTGCACCAGCGTGAGCTGCACACCGTGGCGCTCCTCGAGGTCTGCCTGCCGCTCCTGGACGGCCTCGGCGCGGTACCCCACCACCACCGTCACGTCGGTCAGCCCGACCGCGGCCAGGTTGCGCAGCCCGATGTCGAGGATCGTGGTCTCGCCGTCGACCGGGACCAGAGCCTTGGGCAACGTGTCGGTGTACGGCCGCAGCCGCCGACCGGCTCCCGCCGCCAGCACCATCCCGATCATGCACTGCTCCTCAGCCTCGTCCTGCGTCCCTGCGACGGTATCGTCCCGGGCGACGCCTCCCGAACCGAGACTGCCTGACAGGAGTGACGTCCATGGGCAGGAGGACCTCCCCGGTGTTCGGCCGCCGCCCGGCTGTCGTCGGCCACCGGGGGCTCGGCAGAGGAACGGTCGGTGGCCACCGCGAGAACAGCCTCGGCTCGCTGCTCGCCGCTGTGGAGCTCGGGGTCGACTGGGTCGAGCTGGACGTCACGCGCACCGCCGACGACGTGCTCGTCGTGCACCACAACCCCTCCACCGGCGACGGCGAGTGGATCGTCGAGCGGACGGCCGCCGAGCTGGCCGGCCAGGAGATGTCGACGCTGGGCGAGGTGCTCGACGCGCTGCCGGTCGACGTGGGCGTCGACGTCGACGTCAAGACGGTGCTCGAGGACGCGCCGCTGGGCCGGGGCGGCGGCACGGTCGCGTTGCTGGCGCCGGTGCTGGCCCGGGAGGTACGCCGGCGCGAGCTGCTCGCCACGTCCTTCGACGTCGCCGCCCTGCTCTGGCTGCGTGAGCAGGTGCCCGGGCTCGCGCTCGGCTCGATCGCCTGGGTCGACTACCCGCTGCGGATGGCCGTCACCGCGACGGCGCACCTGGACCTCGACGTCGTGTGCGTGCACCACCGGTCCTTCGGGCCCAACCCCGTGGAGCGAGGTCTCGTGCACCGCTCCCCCGCGTACTCCGTCGACGTCGCGCACGCGGCCGGGCTCGAGGTGTTCGCGTGGTGCCCCGAGGGGGACGCGGTCGCCGACCTCGTCGCCGCGGGCGTGGACGCGCTGTGCCTCAACGACGTGCCGACGACCCTGCCCCTCGCCCGGTCAGCCGCCCGCTGACGGCGAAGCTGACCGGTCAGCGGCGGTCGGCGGGGACCGGGGCGCGCAACGAGCGTGAGCTGGACAGGAAGCCGACGCCCCAGGAGGCGTGCATGGTCGCGAGGACGACCGGCAGCCAGGCCTGCGCCCGCGGCGGCAGGTCGCGCCCGACGACCGCGGACCCGGCCAGGACGGCTGCGGCGTAGCCGAGCGGCGCGACCAGGGCCGGGCGCCAGCCCGCGACGCCCAGCACGGTGCCCGCGGCCACGGCGAGGACGGCGGCGGGCGGGGCGAGGTAGCGGGCGCTGGCGGTCCCCTGGTGCTCGCGCATGATCACCCGGCGCCAGCGGCCGTAGTCCGCGTACTGCTTGGCCAGCGCGCGCAGCGTGGACCGCGGCCGGTAGGTCACCGTCATCGCCGGGGTGAACCAGACCAGCCCGCCGCTGTCACGGATCCGGTGGTTGAGCTCCCAGTCCTGGGCGCGCAGGAAGGTCTCGTCGTAGCCGCCGAGCTTCTCCAGCACCGAGCGCCGGAAGGCACCGAGGTACACGGTCGGCGCCGGTCCCTCCTCGCCGCCGACGTGGAAGCTGGCCTGGCCGACACCGAGCCGGCTGGTCATCGCGCACGCCACGGCCCGCTGGAAGTCGGTCACGCCCTCGGCCGCCATGACACCGCCGACGTTGTCGGCGCCGGTGCGCTCCAGCGTCTCGACCGCCGTGCGCACATAGCTGCTGGGCACCAGCGCGTGCCCGTCGAGGCGGACGACGACCTCGTGCTGGGAGGCGGCGACCGCCCGGTTGAGGCCTGCGCCGGTCGCCCCCGTCGGGTTCCGCACCAGCCGGACCCGCGCGTCGCCCGCGGCGAGGCCGGCGGCGACGTCGTCGGTGCCGTCGGTCGACGGCCCCAGCGCGAGGACCACCTCGAGCGGCCCGTCGTAGTCCTGGCCGAGCACGGTGGCGACGGCGGACTCGAGATGCTCCTCCTCGTTGAGCACCGGCATCACGACCGACACACCTGGCCACGTCGACATGGCCGGACACGGTAGCCACCGGCTGTCTTGTCCGGCGAGCCTGCCCGGCGGGCGGGCATCCCGGACCTAGCATCTCCGGCGACCCGTCGACAGCACGCCGGAAGGTGTCCGCCCCACATGCCCACGCCCGCCGGCACGCCTGCCCCGCTGCCGCCCCGGCTCGACCCACGCGGTCCCTCGCACCGCGGTCGTGCTCGCGGTGGTCGGGTGGTTCGGCGGCTCTCGCTCGTGGCCGCGGCGGCTGGCTCGGCGCTGATCCTCACGGTGGCCGGGTCGGGGTACGCGCTGGTCTCGTGGTCCAGCGGCTCCATCGAGCGGGTCGACGCGTTCGCCGGGCTCGCCGACCGGCCACCGGCCAACGCGGCCGGCTCGACGACGTTCCTCCTGGTCGGCTCGGACGCCCGGACCGGCATGACCCGCAAGGAGATGCGGCGCCTGCACGTGGGCACCCAGGACACCGCGGCCGGGCGTCGCGCCGACACCATGCTGCTGGTCCACGTGTCGGCCGAGCGCGGGGCCGTGCAGGTGGTCAGCCTTCCCCGCGACTCGTACGTGACCATCCCCGCGCACACGGCCGACGACGGCACCGCGGTGCCGGAGCGGCGCAACAAGCTCAACGCGGCGTACGCGTTCGGCGGGCCGCCGCT
Organism: Actinomycetes bacterium; assembly: GCA_035759075.1. Lineage (GTDB taxonomy): Bacteria > Actinomycetota > Actinomycetes > JACCUZ01 > JACCUZ01 > DASTVO01. The sequence continues at coordinate 12,475 of DASTVO010000182.1, read as the reverse complement.
GGCGGTGGCGACGATCGAGCGCAGCACCGGTGTGCGGGTCGACCACTACGTGGAGATCGACTTCCTCGGGTTCGTGAAGCTGGTCGACGCCGTGGGCGGCGTCGAGGTCTGCACGCCGGTCAGGCTCCGCGACCGCAAGGCGGGGCTGCGGCTGCCCAAGGGCACCAGCCTCGTCGACGGTGAGACCGGGCTCGCGTACGTGCGGGCCCGCAGCCTCGACGCCCGGGCCGACCTCGGCCGGGTCGAGCGCCAGCAACGCTTCCTGGCGGCGATGGTCAACCGGGTCACGAGCCGCGACGTGCTGCTCGACCCGCGGGCGCTGGTGCGGTTCCTCGAGGCGGGACTGTCGGCGGTCCGCGCCGACCCCGACCTGACCGAGAGCGAGCTCGTCGAGCTCGGGACCCGGCTGCGGCACGTCTCGGGCCGGGACATCCGCTTCCGCACCGTGCCCGTCGCCAACCCGTCCTACCGCTCGCGGACCGCGGGCTCGGTCGCGCTGTGGGACGACGCGGCGGCGACGGCGCTGTTCACCGCGATGCGCACCGACACGGCCCTGGCGAGCGACCGGCCCGGCAGGCGGGCCCGTCTCACGGTGCCCGCGGGGCAGGTCCGCGTCCAGGTCTACAACGCGGCCGGCACCGCGGGGCTCGGGTCGCGCGTCAGTGACGAGCTCGCGCACCGCGGCTTCGACGTCGCGCGGCCGGCGCTGAACTGGAGCCGGCGCGGGCTGGCCCGCACGACGGTGCGCTACGACTCGCGCTACACCGAGAGCATCAAGACGGTGGCGGCGGCACTGCCCGGCGCCCGCCTGCAGCCGGTGCCCGGCCTGGGCCGCACCCTGCAGGTCGTCGTCGGCACGTCGTACGCGGGGACGCGCGCGGTGCCCGCACCGGCCGGGCCATCCGGCACCGGCACCGGCGGCGGCTCCGGCCCGCGGACCGCCGCCGCCGACGTCTGCAGCTGACCCGTCCTCAGGGGGTCGTCGAGGAGCTCGGCGAGGGGCTCGGCGTCGGGCTCGTGCTGGACGCTGTCTCCGACGGAGTCGGGCTCGGCGGGGTGGACGCGGTCTTCGTCGCCTCCCCCTCGGCCGCGGCGCCGCCGTCGTCGACCGTCCCGGCGGTGTCTCCCGGGGTGTCCTGGGCGAACTCGGTCGGTGTGGCGCCGGGGGTCGGGAAGGTCCCGGCCGGCTTGCCGATCGGGACGACCTCCTCCTGGAGGACGCGGTAGAACTCAGCAGCGATGCGGTCGGCCTCGGCCTTGACCTCCACGACGGAGAGGCCCGAGGTCCGCAGACCACTGAGCTGCTTGCGCAGCATGGCGATCGTGCGCCGCCCCTCACCGCTGATCCTGACCCGGCCGTCTGTGGACGTGACGTACTGGTAGGCCGCGGCCAGGGTCTGGCAGTTGTCGCACTCGGTGTTCATGGCGAGGGCGAGGTTGACCGGCACCACCGTCTCGGGCTCCCCCCAGACCACGACCCCCTCGAGTGCCAGGGCCACGGTGGTGCAGTCCGAGCAGGAGGCGGCTGCCACCGCAGCGTTGGCCGCGTCGACGGTGTCCTTCCCCGTCAGCACGACCTTCAGCCGGACGCTGTACACGGTCTTTCCGTCCTTGTCGTTGACGGCGACCGCGACGTTGTCGTCCCCGTTCCCTCCGGACCCCGCTTCGCCGCTGGGCGTCGCGCTGCTGTCCGTCGCCGGAGCGGACCCCAGCTCCGCGCGGGCCATGAACCCGACGGACACGAGGACCAGAACGGCCACGACGGCCGCGGTGACGGCCCGCCGCCCGTGGGGCAGCAGCTTGTGCAGTGTCGAGCTCATCATGTCCTCCTACGGCGTGGGCTGGGCCGTCGTGGTCGTGGTCGGGGTGGGCGACACCGAGGTGCTGCCCGAGGAGCTGGGGGTCGGGCTCGCTGAGGGCGTGGCCGACGAGGAAGACGAGATGGACCCGCTCGGGGACGACGAGGAGGTCGGCGACGGGCTGCTGCTCGGCCGCGGCCCGTTCTCCTTCTTCCCGGGAGAGCCGGTCTGGTCGGCGTCACCGACCGCGCTCCGGCCGTCCGGAGCAGGCGGCAGCGGTTGCTGCGCCTCCCGCGGGGAGCGCAGCAGCGGGCTGCCCTGACGGAACTTCGCGGCGTCGACGACCCCCTGCTGGACGGTGCCGCGCTCGCCCTCGCGGAAGGGCGAGAGCTGCCCGTCCGGCCACCAGGCGACGACGAGCACCGCCGCGAGCAGGCCGGCGCTGCCCAGGACGGAGAACCGCCGGCCCGGCGACCCGGCGGACCACGCCCAGGCCCCGGTTCCGGCGCGGCGACCGACGCGGACCATGGTGATCGCCGCGCCCAGGGTGGGGATCATCAGGATGACCAGCTGCAGGACGCCCACGGCGAGGGCGAGGCCGCTGGCGGTCGTGACGATCCCCCACTGCCGCGCCGCAGAGTCCCATGCGGTGGCCACGATCCTCGGGGCCTGGAAGACGATGAAGGCGAGGTTCACCAGCAGCAACGGGACGACCGCGAGGACCCAGAGCGTCACGACGGCACGGGCCTTCGGCTTCAGCTCGGTGACCAGCGGATGCGCCGGCCGCCAGGGGAGCGCGCTGCGCAGGATCGGGCCGATGCGCTTGAACAGGTCGGGCACGCCGACGAGGTCGCTGAGCACGTAGTAGCCGTCGAGCCGGAGCAGCGGCAGCATCTGCTGGACGATCTGCATCTGCAGGACGAAGCAGACGAGCAGCAGCGGCTCGTACCGCGTCGCCAGGTACGCCCCGCCGGCACCGAGGACGACCAGCGCGTTGAAGTACACGCCGCCGAGGTCGGTGCGCAGGCGACCCCGGCGGTCAAGGCGGTAGGCGTCCGTGACGTCGGTGTAGAAGGCCGGCCAGGCGACGTAGATGCCGGCGCCCATGCGGCCGGGGCGGGCACCGCCATAGCTGCAGGCGGCCGCGTGGCCGAACTCGTGCAGCGCGGCGGAGACGATCACGCACGCCACGACGAAGAGGAAGATGATCGGCTGCTCCACCGTCTGGCGCAGGCCCTCACCGAGGCCGTGCACGAGGAACAGCCAGAAGTCGAAGGCGGCGAGTGCCGCCAGCACGACGACCACGAGCACCGGCGCGAACAGCGGCTTGAAGAGCTTGGTCGCGGCCCGGGTGGTGCGCTCGGACAGGAGCGTGACGCGGAACTTCAGCCCGAGCAGTGGGTCAGGAGGCGCGACCTCGGGGCTGGAGCCGTCCCGGCCGGCCAGCACACCGAGCGGCCGGAGCTTGCCGTCGACGAGCTGGCGGACGTTGTCCTCGCTGACCGTCTTGCCGAACGCCTCGGAGGTGCGGTCGGCGATCTCGGCCAGCGACGTCTCGCCGTCGCACTCGCGGGCCACCAGGTGGAGCAGGTCGGTGAGCTGGATGAGCGAACCGTTGCTGCGTCGGGCCAGGTGGTGCGGCTCCTTGTAGCCGGACCCCTCGTACTCCCCGACGAGCTCGACCCCGTCAGCGAGCCTCGGCCGGTCGACGGACTCGTCCGGCGGCTGGGCGGCGCCAGCCGGCCGCCCGCTGCGGTGCCCCCGCCACGGCGAGCGTTGCGACACGACCTGGTCCGGGCTCGGCGACGCGTCGCGCTCCCGGTCCGGTGCCACCGTCATGCGATGTCCCCCACGTCGTCGTTGGTCTGTCTCTGGGCATGCAGCGGGGCGGGACCGTGCCGGTCCCGCCCCGCTGGCACGAGCTAGTTGCTCTGCGAGATGTCGGCGTCCTGGGTGGCGTTGGCCACCGCCACCGAGTCGTCCGACAGCGCGTTGAGCGCCACCGCGGCGTTGACGGGAGCGGCGACGTTGGCGTTGACGAGCGACATCTGCTCCCGCTCGGGAAGCTGCTCGCCGGCCTCGGCGTCGATCTCTTCCGGGGTCAGACCCGGGTTCTGCTCGGACATACGGTTCCCTCCGTCTGGGTCCATCCGCACCGTCGTGCTGGCGACCGGGTCAGTTGGACTGGTCGATGTCCACGTTCTGCTCGGCGTTGGCGTACGCAACCGAGTTGTCCGAGAGGACGTTCGCTGCGACGGCGGCGTTCACCGGCGCGGCCACGTTGGCGTTGATGAGGGACATCTGCTCGCGCTCGGGCAGCTCCTCGCCGCCCTGGGCCTCGAGCTCCTCGGCGGTCAGGCCCTGGGGGTCCTGCTCTGCACTCATGGTCTGCTCCTTCAGCTCGTGTGTGGGGCGGTCAGTTGGACTGGTCGATCGGGGTGTCCTGCGTGGCGTCCGCGTAGGCGATGGAACCGTCGGACAGCACGTTCGCCGCCACCGCCGCGTTCACCGGGACGGCGAGGTTGGCGTTCACCAGGGACATCTGCTCGCGCTCGGGCAGCTCCTCGCCGCCCTGGGCCTCGAGCTCCTCGGCGCTCAGCCCGGTCGCGTCCTTCTCACTCATGAGTCCTCCTCCTTGGCGGCGCTGCCGCCCTCGTCCTGCTTGGTCCCCGCCGCCGCACCGTCCGTCTGGTCGATGCGGACCGTCTGTCGAGACGAGGAACTGCCGCCGCTGCTGACCACGACGTTGACGTCAGCAGCGACGTTGGCCGAGGCACGCTCGCCGGCCACCCGGCGCCGAACGCGCCGCCTGAAGACCCCGTGCCCCGTCACGCGATCATGAGTGCCCTAGCGGGTCGGGCCTAAACCGGGCAGACGGATGCACCGCGGACATCTGACGGATGACCGCCCGACGACGAGCAGCCAGGGGAGGCCTGCCTAGGACGGTTCGGCGGCACCGGCGCGGGAGCGGAGGATCGCCTCGCGCCGGGCGAGCCGGTGCGCCCGCCGGATCTCCGCCTCCTCGAACCGCCGGCGGTCCTCCGCGGTCTCCGGCAGGACCGGCGGCACCTGCCGGGGCCGGCCGTGCTCGTCGACGGCGACGAAGACGAGGTAGGCGGTGGCCACCCGCGTCGGCGGCACCCCGGCCTCGTTCCACGGCTCGGCCAGCACCCGCACGCCCACCTCCATCGACGTGGTGCCCGCCCAGTTGACCTGCGCTGCTGCGTGGACGAGGTCCCCGACGCGCACCGGGTGCAGAAAGGCCATCTCGTCCATCGACGCAGTCACCGCCGGGCCGCCGGAGTGCCGTTGCGCCACGACACCGGCCACGTCGTCGACGAGCTTCATCACCACGCCGCCGTGCACCGTGCCGAGCAGGTTGGTGTCGAGCACGGTCATGATCCGGCTCAGCGTGCTCCGGGCAGCGCTGGTCGGGCGCCCCTCGAGGGCGGGGGTCGGGGGTGCGTCGCTCATGGCCGGCAAGGGTACGGTCGTCGCTGGTCGGAAAGTGTCGACGACGACGAGGTGGCAGTGAGCGGACCGAAGGACTGGCCCGAGGGCTGGTCCCGCGAGCCGGGACGACCGGCGCCGCCGCGTACCCGCGACTCCGAGCGGACCCAGGTCCTGCGGGTCGAGCCGCCCCGCCGCGGCGCGCACCCACCGCCCCCCTTCAGCCATCCGCCGCGCCGGCGGCGGGGCAGCGCCACGTCCTGGCTGCGGCGGGTGCCGCTGGTCCTGCTGGTGCTCGTCGTCGTCCTGCTCGCACTGTTCCTCTACTTCTTCTCGCGCATCGAGAAGGTCGACGCCGTGCAGGACTACGACGGGCGCCCGGACGGCGGGTCGGGCACCAACTGGCTCATCGTCGGCTCCGACAGCCGCGAGGGGCTCTCCGACGAGGAGGTCAAGGCGCTGCGGCTGGGCAGGGTCGAGGGCCGCCGCACCGACACGATCATCCTGCTGCACCGCCCGGCCAGCGGGAAGCCGACGCTGGTGAGCCTGCCGCGCGACTCGTACGTCCCGATCCCCGGCCACGGACGCAACAAGCTCAACGCCGCGTACGCCTTCGGTGGACCGTCCCTGCTCGTGCAGACGGTCGAGCAGGTGACCGGGCTGCGCGTCGACCACTACGCCGAGGTCGGGTTCGGCGGCTTCGTCGGCATGACCGACGCGGTCGGCGGCGTCGAGCTGTGCCCGAAGCGCAACATCCGCGACCGCAAGAGCGGACTGAGGGTGCAGAAGGGCTGCCAGGACATGGACGGCCCGACCGCCCTCGCGTACGTCCGTGCCCGGTACTTCGACCCGAAGGGCGACCTGGGCAGGGTCGAGCGCCAGCAGGAGTTCCTCGGTGCCGTGTTCGACAAGGCCTCCGGCCCGACCACGCTGCTGAACCCGTTCCGGCTGGTGTCGCTCGGCAACGCGTCGACCACCGCGCTCACGATCGACGACGGCGACGGGCCGGTGTCGCTGGTGCGGTTCGCCCTGACGATGCGCGCGGTGGCCGGCGGGGGCGGCAAGCGGGTCACGGTGCCGGTCGCCGACCCGAACTACGCCACCCCGGCCGGCTCCGCCGTGCGCTGGGACCGCGACCGCGCCCTGCGGCTGTTCAACTCCCTCGACGCCAACTGACCCCAGGCGGTCACCCGCCGGCTGCCGACCGTCAGGGTCCGACTCAGGTCATGTCGAGGACGACCTTGCCGACGCGGGCCGGCCCGTCGAGCCGCTCGTAGGCCGCCGTGGCGTCGGACAGCGGCAGCACGTCGTCGACGACGGGCGCCCATCGCGCGCCCTCGACGTGCGCCAGCAGCGCGGCGAAGTCCCGCGGGCTCCCGATGGAGGAGCCGAGCACCGACAGGTGCTCCCAGAACAGCGCGCCGACGGTGACCGAGGCGGTGCGGCTCGCGGTCCGGCCGACCGACACCAGCCGGCCACCGCGGCGCAGCACCCCGAGCAGGACGGGCGAGTCCGCCCCGGCCGTGTCGAGCACGAGGTCGGCTCCGCCGGGCCCGACCGCCTCGCGGAGCTCGTCCGCGTACCGGCTCGAGGTCCGCAGCACGACGGCGTCCGCACCGAGCCGGGTCGCTGCGTCGGCGCGGGCGGCGGTTGACGTCGTCGTGACGACCCGCGCACCGAGCGCGGTGGCGATCTGCACGCCGATGCTGCCGACACCAGAGGAGGCGGCCGTGATGACGACCGTGTCTCCCGCCGAGAGCGCGCCACGGGTCACGAGCGCGCGCCAGGCGGTGACGCCGGCGAGCGGCAAGGCCGCCGCCTCCTCCGGGCTGAGGCGGGCGGGCCGCGGGTGCACGTTCTCGGCGGGGACCGCGACCAGCTCCGCATGCGTGCCCTGGGTCGGGTGCCCGAGCAGCTGGAAGCCGTCCTGCGGGGCGTCGTCGTCCGGCCCCCACCAGAGCACCGGGTCCACGAGCACGCCGTCACCGGCTTCGACACCGACCACGCCCTCGCCGACCGCCTCGACCGTGCCGGCGGCGTCGGAGCCGATGACCGCGGGGCCGGGCAGCAGATGCCGCTCGTCGACCCACATGGCGTCGTTGCGGTTGAGCGCCGCGCGCGTCACCCGGACGAGGACCCATCCCGGCCGCACCGCCGGGTCCGGCCAGGGACCGACACGGACCGGTACCGAGGTCGTCGTGGGGTCGAGGATGACAGCGCGCATGGTGCTCCTAGCCCGTCGTTCCCCGTGACAGTGAGACGGGTCAACGGGCCGGAGACGCGACGCATTCCCGGGGCACCCGCAGCGTGCCGTGGCCGGACGTCACCGCTGCGGCTCGGGGACCGGCTCGGGCAGCCGGCGGGCCGTCGAGGCGAAGCCCAGCCACGTGTGCCGGTTGCCCGCCCAGCACCACCCGACCTTCGGCGCTGCGCGGTTCGCGGGGCCGTCGCGCCCCGTCCCCCCGCTGATCCAGATCGCCGGCGTCCTGGCGTCCAGCGTGGCGCCCTTCCGGCGCCGGGAGCCGATCGTCATGAAGCAGTGGTTGGGCTCGAGCCGGTCCGGCTCCTGCAGCAGCCAGCTGATGCCTTCGCTGACCGTGAGTGGGCTTCGACCACGCCCGACGATGGCCGGCAGGGCCTCGTTCGGGCTCCAGCCGGACATCTCGTCGCCGCGCTCGACGTCCTGGACGACGTAGAGCGGCCGGTCGGGGACGTTCGCGCCGTCGATCGGCGTGAACTCGTCGAGGTCCTGCATGTCCACCACCACGAAGCCGGGTCGCCCGTGGCGGCGCATCAGACGCGCCAGCGTGGCGGCGGGTACCAGCGAGGGGTGGACGGCCAGCAGCCCGCCGGCAACGTCTGGCAGCGTCTCGCCGTGCCGGCACAGCTCGTCGGGGCTGACACCAGCGAGCTGCGGGACGCCCAGCTCGATCAGCCGCAGCAGCTGACCCTCGAGATCCACGGCCGGTCAGCGAAGCAGCTGGCGGGCCATCACCAGCCGCTGGATCTGGTTGGTGCCCTCGTAGATCTGGGTGATCTTCGCGTCGCGCATCATCCGCTCGACCGGGTAGTCCTTGACGTAGCCGTACCCGCCGAGCAGCTGCACCGCGTCGGTGGTGACCTCCATCGCGGTGTCGGACGCGAAGCACTTCGCGGCCGCGCCGAAGAACGTCAGGTCCCTGTCGCCCCGCTCTGACTTCGCCGCCGCGACGTAGGTCATCTGGCGGGCGGCCTCGAGCTTCATCGCCATGTCCGCGAGCATGAACTGCACGCCCTGGAACTCGGCGATGGCCTTGCCGAACTGCTTGCGCTCCTTGACGTACCGCGTCGCGTGCTCGAGCGCGCCGGTGGCGATGCCGACGGCTTGCGCGGCGATGGTGACCCGGGTGTGGTCCAGCGTCCGCAGCGCGGTCTTGAACCCGCTGCCCTCGGCGCCGACGAGTCGGTCGGCCGGGACCCGGCAGTCGTCGAAGTAGAGCTCGCGCGTCGGCGAGCCCTTGATGCCGAGCTTCTTCTCCGGCGCGCCGAAGGTGAAGCCCTCGTCGGACTTCTCCACGACGAAGGCGGAGATCCCGTTGGCGCCGGCGTCCGCGTCGGTCACGGCCATGACCGTGTAGTACTCCGAGACGCCGGCGTTGGTGATCCAGCGCTTCGCACCGTTCAACACGTAGGCGTCCCCGTCGCGGGTGGCCGTCGTGCGCATCGCCACCGCGTCGCTGCCCGCCTCCGGCTCCGAGAGCGCGTACGAGAACATCGCCTCGCCGCTGGCCACCGCCGGCAGGTAGCGCTTCAGCAGGTCCTGCGACGCCGACAGCAGCAACGGCATCGTGCCCAGCTTGTTCACCGCGGGGATGAGCGACGTCGAGGCGCACACCCGGGCGACCTCCTCGATGACGATGCAGGTCGCCAGCGCGTCGGCACCGGCGCCGCCGTACTCCTCCGGCACGTGCACCGCGTGGAACTCGGCCTTGCGCAGCGCGTCGTAGGAGGCCTGGGGGAACTCGCCGCTCTCGTCGACCTCGGCTGCGAGAGGCGCGATCTTGTCGTCGCACACCGCACGCACCGCCTCGCGCAGCATCTGGTGCTCGTCGGACAGGCGGAAATGGTCGAAGTCGCTCACGGCACAGAGGTTACGACCGACATACCGGGCACGACGCCGCGGGTGCGGTCGCTAGCCTTCCGGCCATGACACTGCGCCTCACCGTGCTCGGCACCGGCTATCTCGGCGCCACCCACGCGGCCTGCATGGCCGAGCTGGGCTTCGAGGTCCTCGGCATGGACGTCGACGAGACCAAGGTCTCCGCACTGTCCGAAGGCCGCATCCCCTTCTACGAGCCGGGGCTCGAACCCCTGCTGCGCAAGCACGTCGAGACCGGCAGGCTCCGCTTCACCTCGTCCTACGAGGAGGTCGCCGCGTTCGGCGACGTGCACTTCATGTGCGTGGGAACCCCCCAGCGCAAGGGCGAGTACGCGGCGGACATGCGCTACGTCGACGGAGTGGTCGACGGGCTGGCGCCGCACCTCACCGAAGCGACTGTCGTGGTCGGCAAGTCCACCGTCCCCGTCGGCACCGCGGCCCGCCTGCAGCAGCGCCTCACCGACCTCGCTCCCGCCGGCGACCAGGCGCAGCTGGCCTGGAACCCGGAGTTCCTGCGCGAGGGGTTCGCGGTCGAGGACACCCTGCGTCCGGACCGGCTGGTCATCGGCACGTCCTCGGAGCGGGTCGAGGCGACGCTGCGCGAGGTCTACGCCGAGGCGATCAAGAGCGGGACTCCGTTCATCGTGACCGACTTCGCCACCGCCGAGCTGGTCAAGGTGTCTGCCAACGCCTTCCTCGCGACCAAGATCTCGTTCATCAACGCGATGGCCGAGCTGTGCGAGGCCACCGGCGCCGACGTGACCGTGCTGGCCGACGCGATCGGCCACGACGCGCGCATCGGGCGCAAGTTCCTCAACGCCGGTCTCGGGTTCGGCGGCGGGTGCCTGCCCAAGGACATCCGGGCGTTCATGGCCCGCGCCGGCGAGCTCGGCGTCGACCAGGCCCTGACCTTCCTCAAGGAGGTCGACGCGATCAACATGCGCCGCCGCGGGCACGTGGTGGACCGGGCCCGCGCGATGTGCGGGGGTTCGTTCCTCGGCAAGCGCGTGGGCATCCTCGGTGCGAGCTTCAAGCCCGACTCGGACGACGTCCGCGACTCCCCGGCGCTGAACGTCTCCGGCCAGATCCAGCTGCAGGGCGCGCAGGTGACGGTCTACGACCCCCGCGCGATGGACAACGCCCGGGCGCTCTTCCCGACCCTGGCCTACGCGGGCTCCGTCACCGAGGCGTGCGAGGCCGCGGACCTCGTGCTGCACCTCACGGAGTGGCAGGAGTTCCGCGAGATGGACCCGGCGGTCCTCGACGGCGTGGTGACGGAGAAGCGCATCATCGACGCCCGCAACGCCTTGGACCCGGCCCGCTGGCGGGCGGCCGGCTGGACGTACGGCTCCCTCGGACGGCCGTGACCGTCGACCCGAACAACGGCGAGACCGAGGCGGACGTCATCCGGCGCGTGCTCGGGTACCACACCTGGGCCGTCGTGGGGCTGCGCGACAACCCGGCCCGGGCCGCGTACGGGGTCGGACGCTTCCTGCAGAACCACGGCAAGCAGATCGTCCCGGTGCACCAGTACCCGCAGGACGTGCACGGCGAGACCGCCTACGAGCGGCTGGCGGACATCCCGTTCCCCGTCGACGTGGTCGACGTGTTCGTCAACTCGAGCCGGGCGGGAGCCATCGCCGACCAGGCGGTCGAGATCGGCGCCCGCGCCGTGTGGTTCCAGCTGGGCGTCATCGACGAGGAGGCGGCGCGGCGGGTGCGCGCCGCCGGGCTGGACATGGTCGTGGACCGCTGCCCGGCGATCGAGTGGGGCCGCTAGCGGCGGCTCCGGCCACCCGCTCGCGACCGGCCGCGAGTCACGCCGCGAGCTCGGCCAGCGCGCGGACCGTGCGCCAGTTCCGCAGCGTGACCGTGAGGCCCTCCAGCCGTCGCTCGACGGCGGGAACCAGCCGGCTGCGGTGCTGCCCGTCCGGCATCCAGAGGTACACCTCGCTGCCGTGGACCGCGACGCGCTCCGGGGCGAGCGCGTCGCCGCGAAGGTCGGCGAGCGCATCCGCCGGCACGGCGCGGTCGGCGAACAGCACGCCGTAGCGGGCGTCATCCGTGGCGACGGCGCGGAACGGGTCCCGTTCGACCACCACGGCCAGCTGCGCAGGCGTCCGGATGACGACCGGGACGGCGAAGGGGTACCGCGCGGCCAACGCCGCCTGCACCGCCGAGCGCACCGCAGCCGGCGAGGCGTTCGGCGCGTCGAGCAGCGCGTTGCCGCTCTGCAGGTGGGTGCGCACTCCCGCGTACCCCAGGTCCTCGAGCAGTCCGCGCAGGTCGGCCATGGCGACCCGGTTGCGCGCGCCCAGGTTGATGCCGCGCAGCAGCACGACGTACCTCACGGCGACCGCCGCGGCGACAGGTCCCCGCGGTAGACCACGTGCGGGCGGACGGGGTGGCCCACGGGCACGGCGGGGTGCTCGAACGTGCCGTGGCGGCGCAGGCCGATGCGGCGCATCACCGCCTGCGAGGGCAGGTTGGTCACCGCGGTCATCGACCACACCTCCGTCAGCCCGGCAGCCCGGGCCACGTCCAGCGCGGCCCGGGCCGCTTCCGTCGCGTACCCGTTGCCCCATGCCGAGCGGGCCAGCCGCCAGCCGACCTCGACCCCGCCCGCGCCGGGCACCCCGTCGGGCATCGGGTTCAGCCCGGTGAAGCCGACGAAGCCCGGCCCGTCGACGACCTCGAGCGCCCACAGCCCGTAGCCCTGCTCCTCGAACCTCGCCTCGATGCGGTCGAGGAAGGTGTCGCTGGCCGCCCGGTCCAGGGGCGCGGGGAAGTGCCGCATGACCTGCGGGTCGGCGTTCATCGCCGCGAACGGTTCCCGGTCCGCGTCGCGCCAGCGGCGCATCAGTATCCGGTCGGTCCGGACCTCGTCGAATCGACGCGTCATCGCCCGGGCTCAGGCCCCGAAGCCGACGCCGCCGCCCGACCGCTTGCGGCGCAGCGCCTCGCCCTTCGCCCGCGCCTTGTCGCCGAGCTCGACCTGGAAGGTGGTCATCCGCTCCCGCAGCCCCGGGTCGCCCGCCGCGAGGATCCGGACGGCCAGCAGCCCGGCGTTGCGCGCCCCGCCGACGGA
>DASTVO010000181.1:0-5262 GCA_035759075.1 Actinomycetes bacterium | reverse complement strand
CCTCGTGCTGCAGTTCGCGTCCGGCGTGTTCTTCCAGTGGAACGAGCTGCCCGGGTGGATGCAGCAGCTGGCGTCGCTCTTCCCGCTGAAGTGGCTGGCCCAGGGGATGCGCAGCGTCTTCCTGCCCGACAGCTTCCAGTCACAGGAGCTGGCCGGCTCGTGGGAGCTGGGACGGGCGGCGCTGATCCTGCTCGCCTGGGCCGTCGCCGCGTTCGTGCTGGCGTCCCGCACCTTCCACTGGCAGCGCCGCGGCGAGCGGTAGCCGCCCGAGTCTCCGGCTGCTGCGTCGTCCTGCCACCCCAGTGATCGCCACCAGCCCACACAATCGCTGGATGGCCGCTCCCCGCGGTGAGCGGTCGGACGCTCGGCGCGGCTAACCAGGCCCGCATTGTGTGGCTGGGGAGCGATCTTGTCCGCTCAGCTCTCGTCGGTCGCCGGGTCAGCCTCCGCGTCCGCGCCCCTGGCTGCCCCCGCGCGAGGGGCGATCCGGTGGGTGACTGCCAGCACAGCGGCCATCACTGCACACCCCGTTCCGGCGATGGCGCCGCCGCCGGCGACATAGGCGAGCACCTGGGCCGCCTGGCCGTAGGTGTCGAGCTGGGTCGTGAGGATGACCACGGCGACGAGCGCGCCGAACGCCAGCAGGTACGCGGCCGCCGCAGCCAGGCGGCGGGTCGTGGTCGAGTGCGAGCCGGTGTCGGTGTCCACCTGCTCGTCACCGTGCCGGACCACGAGGACCGCGCCCACCGCGGTCGCCCAGACACCGACGACGAGGAACGCGGCCACCGAGTCGCTCGGCCGGTGCCACCCCGCCGACAGGGTCGAGAGCGCCGCCACCGACGCGTACGCCACACCGAACCCGGCGGCCGCCGCCCGCAGCCGCACCGGCAGGACGAGGACCAGCGCGACGGCCACCGAGAACGCCACCGTGCTGTGCCCGCTCGGCATGCTGTTCAGCGTCGCCGGCGTCGACTCCTGCAGCCCGAGGTCCGGACGTTCGAGCAGGTAGTTCTTCAGCACCTGGCTGGTGACGTTCGACCCGACCAGCACCACCACGGCCGCGATCGCCAGCTCACGCCGCATCCGGAGCAGAGCGATCGCCACCAGCGCGGCGGCGGCGGCCAGCAGCGAGGCGACGGAGACCACGTCCAGCAGCTGCTCGAGCGCCCCGGTCACGTCGGACCGGCTGTCCACCGCACCACGCAGCGAGGCGCCGTCGAGCAGACGGCCGCGCCTCGTGTGGACCGCCAGCTCGTAGGTGAGGACGAGCAGGACGACGCAGGCCAATGCCACGCCGACCAGCCAGGCGGTCGTCCGGAAAGCGGTCCCGGACCGCCACGTCCCGGGACGCTTCGTGTGCACGGGCCAACCGTCTCATGGGCGCGCAGACCCGGTGCGATGCGGCACCTGGGTAACGGTTGTCCCATATCGCCCCGAAAAGGGCACCGGCCCAGGGGATACTGGTCGCTCCGTGTTCGTGCACCGCTGGGGGGCTCGTTTTCGTGACTGTCGCTGCTGCCGTCCGTGACCACCGTGACGGCTGGCGCCGTCGTGCTGCCGTCGTCGGGTCCGCACTAGCCGTGCTGCTCACGGTGACGACCCTTCCGGGCGCGCCGGCCGAGGCGGCGCCGCTGCGGAGCAACGTCTCGGCTGCCGCGCGGCAGTGCGACATGGGCTTCGGGGACGCGAAACGCAGCGACGGGCGCAAGGCCAGGCAGCTGATGGCCGGCACGGCGAAACTCGGCAAGTACGGCTGGTTCCACCTGGCGAAGAACCCCTCCTGGAAGCCGGTGGCGACCCTCGACAGCAGCGGACGCGGGCACATGCACTCGCTGCACTACCTCCTCCCGCTGCTGCGCCACGGCGTGCAGACCGGCGACCGGGCCATGGTCCGCCGGTTCTACGCCGTACTGCGCGACTGGGTGCGCGACAACCCGCCCGGCGCACCCACCAGCCGGTACGCGTGGGGACCGCCGATCTACGAGGGCTTCCGGGCCCAGGTGCTGGTGTGCGCGGCCGCCGGGCCGCAGGGTCACCGGAAGTGGCTGAAGTCGGCCATGGTCCGCCACGGCAGCACCATGGCCGACTACCGCCGTTACGAGGGCGTCAACAACGCCTCGCTGCACCAGTCGATGGGTCTGTACGCCCTCGGCAAGACCATGCGGCGCAAGGCCTGGCGGTCGGTCGCCATCAGCCGGATGGCGTCGCTGGCGGTGCGCCTCATCCGCCCCGACGGCTCGGACGAGGAAGGCGCGCCGCACTACGGGGCGAACAACTACCGCTGGTTCAACCAGGCGGCCGAGCGGCTGCGCCGCGGTGGGGACCGCGTACCGGGGGAGCTGGACCGGGTCGCGCAGATCCCGGCGTTCCTCGCCCAGGCCACCCGGCCCGACGGGCGGCTCGAGGCACTCGGCGACACCAGCCCGGAGGCGCTGAGCCCCACGACGTGGGCCGGCACGGCCGCGGAGTTCGCCGCGACGCTCGGCGCGTCGGGCACCCGTCCTGCGTCGACCTTCACCGCCTTTGGCGGCGGCTACGTCTTCGGGCGTTCGGGCTGGGGCGAGAAGCGGGCGTTCACCGACGAGACCTTCTTCAGCGTGCGGGCGGGCAAGGCGTCGCCGCACGCGCACGACGACTCCGGCTCGGTGACGCTCTACTCGCACGGGTCGCCGCTGCTGCTCGACACCGGCCAGTGGCGCTACACCTACGGGACCACCCGCAGCTTCGTGGTGTCCCGGGCTGCCCACAACGCGGTCCTCGTCCACGGCGTGCCGCGGACCCGGCTCCGCCCCGAGCTGCGCACCCTCAGCACCGGCGGTCTCGACCTGGCGACCGTCGTCGACCGCGGTTACCGGGGCGTGACCCTGACCCGGACCGTCGCGTACGACCGCGCCGACGACGTGCTGGTCGTCTGGGACCGGCTCACCGCAGGCACGGAGGTCCGCGCCAGCCAGCAGTGGGGACTCGGTCGGGACCGCGGCGTGCGGGTCGACGCCGACGCCGTGCACACGACCGGCCCCGGCGCCAACGTCACGCTCCTGTTCACCTCCGGCGGGGCGCCGCTGGACATCGCGGTCGGCCAGCGCAACCCGATGCGGGGCTGGAACAGCCAGAGCTACGGGGACCTCGAGCCGTCGCCGTCACTGCGGGCCAGCCAGCGCGGCCGGTCGCTGTCCTGGCTGACCGTCATCGCTCCACGGGCCGCCGACGTGACGCCCTCGACCGTCTCCGCGACCGCAGCGGTCAGCCAGTCCGCGGCGGCAGTCTCGCTGGTCGCGCCGGGCGGTTCCGCCACGGTCCACCTCGACGACAACGGCGGCACGCGTAGCGCGTACACACCGGTCCCGCCCGAGGTGAAGCCCGCCGCCGACATCGTGCGGGCCGGGACCAAGACGTCCGTACGCGCGACCGGCCTCATCCCGGGCCAGCGGGCTCGGTTCGAGAGCCAGGCGCCGGACGGTTCCGGGCTGGCGACCGTGACGGAGTCCTCCGCGTCGGTCGCCGGCACGCTCGAGGCGTCCGTCCCCGCCGAGTCGACCGTCGACTACCGCGTGGTCTCCGGTGACTCGGTGTCGGCGTGGCGCCGGGTGATCGCGGCGTTCCCGCCGGCGCCGCCCACCGGGTTGGTGGCGACCCCGACCGGCCGCGGCCGGCTGGATCTCGGTTGGCTGGTGCCGACCGAAACCGGCGGTGCGCCGCTCACGCGCCAGCAGCTCTCGGTGGACCGCAGACGGTCCTGGCTCGCCGCCGACGTCACCGGGCACCGCTTGAGAGGCCTGGCCCCCGGCCGGCACAAGGTGTGGGTCCGCGCCGGCAACGCGGTCGCCCTGTCGCCCGTCGCGCTGACCAAGGTCGACGTGCCCGTCTACCCGACGGTCACGGCTCCGAAGAGGGTGCGCAAGGGCACCCTGGTCACGCTCGCGCTGGAGGGCCTGATGCCCGGGACGCGGGCCAGGGTGACGGTCGACCCCGACAAGGGGAAGACCCTCGTCCGCCGGCCGCGGGTCCGCGCCGACGGCACCGCGCAGGTCCGGGTGACGCTTCGCCGCTCGGTGACCGTCGTGGTCACCAGCGACGGGGTGAGCTCGAGAGAACGCCGGATCAGGGTGCGCTGACGGTCCTCCGGCGACGCGCGGGTGCGGCATAGGTGAGGCATGGGTGAGGCATGGGCGCGCGCGCACCGGGTAGGCGCTGTGTCGGACGACCAACCCGACAGAAGGAGATGGCCGTGGGACTCGTTTCCGGGCTCATCAAGGCCGCGATGGTGAAGAAGCTGCTCAGCCGGTTCCTGGGCAACAAGAAGCACGGCAGCGCCCGGTACTGAGCGACACGACAAGGGCCCCGCGGGAGTCCGCGGGGCCCTTGTCGTCGCGAGTGGTCAGCCGTCGCCGAGGCGTGCCTTGAGCCCGTCCAGCTCGGTCCACAGCATGGCCGGCACCTTGTCACTGCCGATCTTCTCGAACCACTCCTGGATCTGCGGGACCTCCTCGCGCCACTCGGCCGGGTCGACCGCGAGCACGCGCTCGAGCTGCTCCGGCGTCATGCCCAGGCCCTCGACGTCGAGCGACTCCGGCGTCGGGACGTGCCCGATCGGCGTCTCCACCGCAGCGGCGCGGCCCTCGATCCGCTCGACGACCCACTTCAGCACCCGGCTGTTCTCGCCGAAGCCCGGCCACAGGAAGCCGCCGTCGTCGTCGCGGCGGAACCAGTTGACGTAGAAGATCTTCGGCAGCTTGACGGCGTCGGCGTCCTTGCCCATCTCGATCCAGTGACCGAAGTAGTCGCCGGCGTTGTAGCCGATGAACGGCAGCATGGCGAACGGGTCGCGGCGGACGACGCCGACCGCACCGGTCGCGGCGGCAGTGGTCTCCGAGGAGAGCGTCGCGCCCATGAACACGCCGTGGTTCCAGTCCCGGGCCTCGGTGACCAGCGGGATCGTGGTCTTGCGGCGGCCGCCGAAGAGGATCGCCGAGATCGGCACGCCCTTCGGGTCGTCGTACTCCGGCGCCAGGATCGGGCACTGGGTGATCGGGGTGCAGAAGCGGCTGTTCGCGTGGCTGGAGGGCTCGTCGCTCTCCGGAGTCCAGTCCCGGCCCTTCCAGTCGATCAGGTGGGCGGGGGGCTCCTCGGTCATGCCCTCCCACCAGATGTCGCCGTCGTCGGTCAGGGCGACGTTGGTGAAGACCGAGTTGCCCTTGTCGATCGTGCGCATCGCGTTGGGGTTGGTGTCCCAGCCGGTGCCCGGGGCGACGCCGAAGAGGC
>DASTVO010000180.1:0-2447 GCA_035759075.1 Actinomycetes bacterium | reverse complement strand
AGGACGGGCAGGTCTACGTCGGATGCCGGTTCCCGGCCGACCCGGCGTACGCCGCGGAGATCGGTCGCCATGCCGTCGCCACGGGGGAGCGGCTCGCACGCCACGGAGTGGTCGGGCGGATCAGCGTCGACTTCGCGGCGGCCCGCGACCGCGGCGGCCGGTGGACGGTCCACGCTCTCGAGGTGAACCTGCGCAAGGGAGGGACGACGCACCCGTACGCGACGCTGCGCAACCACGTCCCGGGGCGGTACGACGCCGAGCGAGGCTGCTGGCTCGCGGCCGACGGCACCCCTCGGTCCTACCGGTCGACCGACAACCTCGTTGACGCGTCGTGGACAGGACTTCCGCCGGCGACGGTGCTGAAGGCCGTCGCTGCCCGTGGCCTGCACTTCGACCACCGTTCCGGGACCGGGGTCGTGCTCCACATGCTGTCGTGCCTGGCGGTGGACGGCCGGTTCGGCCTCACCGCGATCGGCCGTGACCCGGACCACGCGGCGACGCTGTTCGACCGGACGCGGGCGGCGGTGGCGGCCAGCGTCTAGCTGTAGCGACGCGCGACTGGGGGAAGGGTGCCGCCGTGGCGACACCGTCAACGCTGCCCTGATCAGGGAGCCGTCAGGCTTCGGTCCAGGAACGCGACCACCCGCTTCTCCCAGGCGCGGGGTCTGGTCTCCAGGCCACCGGTGTGAGCAGCCCCGGGAACGCTCCAGACGGTCACCGTGCCGGTGACGCCGACCGCATGTACTGAGCCGCCGCGGGCTCGTCGGGGATGGTCGACGCAGTGATCAGCAGCACCGGCCGCGGTGCCGCCGCCGCCACCGCGTCGCGCAGGGTGCCCGGTGGCGACGCCGACGTCAGCAGGTCGACCAGTCCGTACTCCAGTAGTCCGGTCCACGCCTCCGTGAGGCGGCCTCGGAACCCGTACTCCTCCGAGAACCACGCGTTGTCTGCGGCGGTGCGGCTCGTCGCGCCTTCCGCCACGACCGCGAGCACCCGTGCATCGGCCGCGGCCGCACCGAGCGCCTGCTCGCCGCCCATGGATATCCCCACCAGCCCTACTCGCCCGCCGTCCACGTCCTCCCGACCACGAAGGAAGGAGACCGCCCCCGCCACGTCCCGGTCCCCGTACCAGCCGAAGTCCATCGCGCGTCCGGAGCTGCGGCCGTGGCCGCGCGCGTCGTAGAGCAGTACGCCGTAGCCGTTCCGGGCCAGGACGACAGCGTGGTCGAGGACGGCGGACCGCGTCGAGCTCGCACCGTGCAGCAGCGCGACGGCCGCCCCGTTGCGCGACGGCAGGTACCAGCCGGACAGCGTGAACCCGTCCGGCGTCCGGAACCCCACGTCCTGGTAGCCCACGGTCCGCGGGCGTCGCTTCTCCCACCGACGGTCGAGGGACGTTGGTCACGTAGAGCGCGGGCGCCGTCGGCAGCACCACGAGGGCAACGCCTGCGACGGCCAGGGCACCGACCAATGCGCGCCACCAACCGCGCGCGGCGCGGACGAGCCCGACGACCCCTCACGACAGCAGGAACACTCCCGAGACGAAGCAGCCCAGCCCCGCAAGGGTGACCGCGATCGGCCCGGACTTGGCCAGATGGAAGACGCCGACGCCGACGCCGACGCTCACCCCGACCACACCGGCCAGCCAGGCGACCGCCGCCGCGGCGGTGCGGGCCCACTTGGCCACTCCGTACGCCGCGACGGCCGTCAGCACGACCACGCCGACGGCGCGCGCGAGCTGCCACGCCGGGCTGCCGTCACGACCGACCAGGAACGCAGCCGACACGCCCTGCACCAAGTACGGCCGTGGGCGCCCAGTCCCGGCGCCGGGGCAGCATCGGCATGGCTTCCTTCGTCGTGCGTGGTCGCGGTCCCCGCCACCGTGCGACACGCCAGACCGGTGTGGCAGGGCCGGACGTCCCTGCGCGTGTGACGATTGCTAGCGGAGGGAAGTGCCGGAGGAACCGCCTCCGTCGGGACCTGCCGTGGCCCGGCGGCGCTTGTCCGCTGCGCTGCATGTGGCTGCGACGGGACGTTCCGTGGCCGTGAGAGGCCTAGAGCCCCCGTCCACCTCGTGGAGGACGGGGGCTCCTGAGCATGAGACCCCTGGTCGGGCACCCGCGCAACACGGTCCGCCTCGGTCAGCCGATGTCGGCAAGGACCGCCGCGCAGTAGTCGTCGCTGCGGCCGGTCGAGCCCTTGGTCAGTCCGAGGAACTCGCGGAACTCGTCGTCGGTCGGGTCGTCCAGCGTCCCGCCGTGGTCGATGAGCACCTGGAAACGGACCTGCCCGGGGTCCCGCGCGATGGCCTTGCCGTCGCTGTCGTACGCCGTGAAGCTTCCTGTCGCGAGCACGGTGATCGTCATCGTGCCGTCACCGTTGTCGGCGATCGTCAGGTCCTTCTCGAACACGCGGTTCACCGTCCGGATGAAGTCGCCAGTGTCGGG
>DASTVO010000179.1:0-11820 GCA_035759075.1 Actinomycetes bacterium | reverse complement strand
GAGGGCACGGAGATGGTCATGCCGGGTGACAACACCGAGATGAAGGTCGACCTGATCCAGCCGATCGCCATGGAGGAGGGCCTGCGCTTCGCCATCCGCGAGGGCGGCCGTACCGTCGGCGCCGGCCGGGTCACCAAGATCGTCAAGTAGGTCCGCTCCACCAGCACCACCCGCACGACAGCACCACCCAGCGCGGATTCGCCTTCGCCGCACCCCCTGCGGCATACTGGGGCGAGTTGCTCGGCGGGACGGCCGGGCGTGGACACCTCTCGCGAGGTGTCCGTCCGACCCGGCCGTCCCCGCCGTGCGCCTGGGAGCAGCGCGTCCGCGCGCCTCCCGGGTCGCCGACCGAGTACCCCCGTCCGAGCGCGTGAGCACCTGAGTTTCCTGCAGGAGCGCGACACGCCCGACCTCGGGGGTCGGTAGTCCACCGGGTCGCCCGGCTCCGAGCAGGAGCCCGGCCGGCCCGCCGCAGCGGTACGAACGAGAAGGAACGAAGCGAAGCCATGGCGGGACAGAAGATCCGCATCAGGCTCAAGGCCTACGACCACGAGGTCATCGACTCGTCGGCGCGCAAGATCGTCGACACGGTGACCCGGACGGGCGCACAGGTCGCGGGCCCGGTGCCGCTGCCGACCGAGAAGAACGTCTACTGCGTGATCCGTTCGCCGCACAAGTACAAGGACTCGCGCGAGCACTTCGAGATGCGCACGCACAAGCGGCTGATCGACATCATCGACCCCACGCCGAAGACCGTCGACTCGCTCATGCGGCTCGACCTGCCGGCGGGCGTCGACATCGAGATCAAGCTCTGAGCTCTAGAGATCGAGGGACGCGCTAGTCATGGGTAAGCAGATGAAGGGACTGCTGGGCGAGAAGCTCGGCATGACCCAGGTCTTCGACGAGAACAACCGGATGGTCCCGGTCACCGTCGTGCAGGCCGGCCCCTGCGTCGTCACGCAGGTGCGCTCGGCCGACACCGACGGGTACTCCGCGGTCCAGCTGGGCTTCGGTGCCGTCGACCCGCGCCGGGTGAACAAGCCCGAGGCCGGGCACTTCGCCAAGGCCGACGTCACCCCCCGCCGGGTGCTCGTCGAGCTGCGCACGGACGACGCCTCGGAGTACACGCTCGGCCAGGAGCTGACGGCCGACATCTTCGAGGCCGGCCAGCGGGTCGACGTGACCGCCGCCAGCAAGGGCAAGGGCACCGCCGGTGTCATGAAGCGCCACGGGTTCTCCGGCGTCGGCGCCTCGCACGGCGCGCACCGCAACCACCGCAAGCCGGGCTCGATCGGCGGGGCGTCCACCCCCGGCCGGGTCTTCAAGGGGATGCGGATGGCCGGTCGCCTGGGCAATGTCCGCACCACGACCCAGGGCCTGACGATCCACGCGGTCGACGCCGAGCGCGGGCTGCTGCTGATCAAGGGCGCGCTGCCCGGCCCGAAGGGCGGGCTGGTGCTCGTCCGCACCGCCGCCAAGGGCACGCTCGCCAAGAAGGGGGCCGACCAGTGACCGCCACCGCCGAGACCACCAACCTCGAGATCGAGGTCCGCGACGCCAAGGGCGCCTCGACCGGCACGGTCACGCTGCCGGCCGACGTGTTCGACGTGCAGGTCAACGTCCCCCTGATCCACCAGGTGGTCGTGGCCCAGCTCGCCGCGGCGCGCCAGGGCACCCACGACACCAAGTCCCGCGGCGAGGTGCGCGGCGGTGGCCGCAAGCCGTACCGCCAGAAGGGCACCGGCCGGGCCCGGCAGGGCTCGACCCGCGCGCCGCAGTTCGCCGGCGGCGGCATCGTCCACGGCCCGACGCCGCGCTCGTACGCCCAGCGCACCCCCAAGAAGATGAAGGCCGCCGCCCTGCGCGGTGCCCTCTCCGACCGGGCCCGCAACGACCGCATCCACGTGGTGACCGGTCTGCTGGACGCGGAGGCGCCCTCGACCAAGGCCGCCGTCGCGGCCCTCGCCGGGCTCTCCGAGCGACGCCACGTCCTGGTGGTCGCCCAGCGCTCCGACGAGCTGACCTGGAAGAGCCTGCGCAACGCCGCGCGCGTGCACCTGCTCGCGCCCGACCAGCTCAACACCTACGACGTGCTCGTCTCCGACGACGTGGTCTTCACCCGCGGCGCCCTCGACGAGTTCCTGGCCGGCCCGGCGAAGGGCCGCTCCGTGAGCGCCGCCGCCACCGAGAGCGAGGTCGACAGCTGATGTCGAGCATTCACAAGGACCACCGCGACGTGCTGCTCGCGCCGGTCGTCTCGGAGAAGAGCTACGGGCTCCTCGACGAGAACAAGTACACGTTCCTGGTGCACCCGGACGCCAACAAGACCGAGATCAAGATCGCGGTCGAGAAGGTGTTCGGCGTCAAGGTCAACGGTGTGAACACGATCAACCGTGAGGGCAAGCGCAAGCGCACCCGCATGGGCTGGGGGCGCCGCAACGCCACCAAGCGCGCGATCGTCACCGTGGCCGAGGGCGACCGCATCGACATCTTTGGAGGGCCGGTCAGCTAATGGGCATCCGCAAGTACAAGCCGACCACCCCGGCCCGCCGCGGCTCGAGCGTCGCCGACTTCGTCGAGGTCACGCGCAGCGAGCCCGAGAAGTCGCTGGTCCGCCCGCTGCACAACAAGGGCGGCCGCAACAACTCGGGTCGCATCACCACGCGTCATCAGGGCGGCGGGCACAAGCGCGCCTACCGCGTGATCGACTTCCGTCGTCACGACAAGGACGGCGTGCCGGCCAAGGTCGCGCACATCGAGTACGACCCCAACCGCACCGCCCGGATCGCGCTGCTGCACTACGCCGACGGCGAGAAGCGCTACATCATCGCGCCGAACCGCCTCAAGCAGGGCGACCGGATCGAGAACGGCCCGTCGGCCGACATCAAGCCCGGCAACAACCTGCCGCTGCGCAACATCCCGGTCGGCACCGTCGTCCACGCGATCGAGCTGCGGCCCGGTGGCGGGGCGAAGATCGCCCGCTCGGCCGGCACCAGCGTGCAGCTCGTCGCCAAGGACGGCCCGTACGCGCAGCTGCGCATGCCGTCCGGTGAGATCCGCAACGTCGACATGCGCTGCCGCGCGACGGTCGGCGAGGTGGGCAACGCCGAGCAGTCCAACATCAACTGGGGCAAGGCCGGCCGCATGCGCTGGAAGGGCAAGCGCCCGACCGTTCGCGGTGTCGCCATGAACCCGGTTGACCACCCGCACGGTGGTGGTGAGGGCAAGACGTCCGGTGGGCGTCACCCGGTGAACCCCAACGGCAAGCCCGAGGGGCGCACGCGTCGGCCGAACAAGGCCAGCAACGCGATGATCGTCCGCCGCCGCAAGACCGGCAAGAAGCGCTGATCGGAGATCTGGAACCATGCCGCGTTCCCTGAAGAAGGGTCCCTTCGTGGACGACCACCTCGCCAAGAAGGTGGACGCCCAGAACGAGAAGGGCACCAAGAACGTCATCAAGACGTGGTCCAGGCGGTCCATGATCGTTCCGGCCATGCTCGGCCACACCATCGCGGTGCACGACGGGCGCAAGCACGTGCCGGTGTTCGTCACCGAGGCGATGGTCGGCCACAAGCTGGGCGAGTTCGCCCCCACGCGCACGTTCCGCGGGCACGTGAAGGACGACAGGAGGTCCCGCCGTGGCTGACACTGCCGACGCCACGCTCGACACCGACCTGTCCGCCCGGGCCCACGCCCGGCACGTGCGGGTGACGCCGATGAAGGCCCGCCGCATCGTGGACCTCATCCGCGGCATGCAGGCCGAGGAGGCCCTCGCCGTGCTGCGGTTCGCGCCGCAGGCCGCCAGCGAGCCCGTCTACAAGGTCGTCGCGAGCGCCGTGGCCAACGCCCGGTTCGTCGCCGAGCGCGACAGCCGTCGCCTCGACGTCGAGGACCTGGTCGTGCGTGAGGCCTACGTCGACGAGGGACCCACCCTGAAGCGGTTCCGGCCGCGCGCCCAGGGCCGCGCCTACCGGGTGCGCAAGCGCACCAGCCACATCACCGTGGTCGTCGCCCCCCGCGCCGAGGACGGCACAGCGGCACCTGCCGGATCGAAGAACACCCCGAAGAGGAGGACCCGATAGTGGGCCAGAAGGTCAACCCCCACGGGTTCCGCCTGGGCATCTCGACGGACCACAAGAGCAGGTGGTTCGCCGACAGCACCAAGTCGGGACAGCGGTACAGCGACTACGTCAAGGAGGACGTGGCGATCCGCCGCCTCATGTCCAAGGGCATGGAGCGCGCCGGGATCTCCCGCGTCGAGATCGAGCGCACGCGTGACCGCGTCCGCGTCGACATCCACACCGCGCGTCCGGGCATCGTCATCGGCCGCCGCGGCGCCGAGGCCGACCGCATCCGCGGCGACCTGGAGAAGCTGACCGGCAAGCAGGTGCAGCTGAACATCCTCGAGGTCAAGAACCCCGAGGTGGACGCCCAGCTCGTCGCACAGGGTGTGGCCGAGCAGCTGTCCAGCCGCGTGTCCTTCCGCCGCGCGATGCGCAAGTCGATGCAGACCACGATGAAGGCCGGCGCCAAGGGCATCCGGGTGCAGTGCTCGGGCCGTCTCGGCGGCGCCGAGATGTCGCGGTCGGAGTTCTACCGCGAGGGCCGCGTCCCGCTGCACACGCTGCGCGCCAACATCGACTACGGCTTCTACGAGGCCAAGACGACGTTCGGCCGGATCGGCGTGAAGGTCTGGATCTACAAGGGCGACGCCGCCGGCAGCAAGGTCGAGCGCGACGCGGCCCAGGCCGCGGCCCGCATGGCCCAGCGTCAGCGTCCGGCCCGCTCGGCCCGGCCGCGCCGCGACGAGCGTCCGGAGCAGGCCGCGTCGGCCCCGGTGGCCGAGTCCGCGGAGGCCCCCGTCGCGACCGAGACCGCCGCGCCCGCCGACACGACCAGCGGAACGGAGGCCTGACCATGCTGATCCCGCGCAGGGTCAAGCACCGCAAGCAGCACCACCCGGGTCGCTCCGGGGCTGCCAAGGGTGGCACGAAGATCGCCTTCGGCGACTTCGGCATCCAGGCGATCGAGCCGGCGTACGTGACCAACCGGCAGATCGAGTCGGCGCGTATCGCGATGACCCGCCACATCAAGCGTGGCGGCAAGGTCTGGATCAACATCTACCCGGACCGTCCGCTGACCAAGAAGCCGGCCGAGACCCGCATGGGCTCCGGCAAGGGCTCGCCCGAGTGGTGGGTCGCCAACGTCAAGCCGGGTCGGGTCATGTTCGAGCTGTCGGGCGTTCCCGAGCCGATCGCCCGCGAGGCGATGCGCCGGGCGATGCACAAGCTCCCGATGAAGTGCCGGTTCGTCCGGCGCGAGGAGGTCTGATGAGCAGCGTCTCGAACAAGCTCGCGGCCCCGCTGCGCTCGCTGGAGGACGACGAGCTCGCCACCAAGCTGCGCGAAGCGAAGGAGGAGCTGTTCAACCTCCGCTTCCAGGCGGCGACCGGCCAGCTCGAGAGCCACGGCCGCCTCAACGCGGTCCGCAAGGACATCGCCCGGATCTACACGATCATGCGTGAGCGCGAGCTCGGCATCAGCGCCGTCGAGACCGACGGTGAGGTGCCCGCATGAGCGAGAAGGCAGACATGAGCACTGAGAACACGGCCGCGGCTACTCGCGGATTCAGGAAGACCCGTGAGGGTCTGGTCGTCAGCGACAAGATGGACAAAACCGTCGTCGTCGTCGTCGAGGACCGCGTCAAGCACGCCCTGTACGGCAAGGTCATCCGCCGCACCAGCAACCTCAAGGCCCACGACGAGGACAACTCGTGCGGCGTCGGGGACCGCGTCCTGCTGATGGAGACCCGGCCGCTGTCCGCGACGAAGCGCTGGCGCGTGGTCGAGGTGCTCGAAAAGGCGAAGTAGCAGGCGCCTCTCACCGTTATGTCCGTTCCGCCAGGCTCGACGAGAGAACCGGCGCGACGATCAGGAGAATGAAGTGATCCAGCAGGAGTCGCGACTGCGTGTCGCCGACAACACGGGTGCCAAGGAGCTGCTGTGCATCCGGGTGCTCGGTGGCTCCGGGCGGCGCTACGCCGGCATCGGCGACGTCATCGTGGCGACCGTCAAGGACGCCATCCCCGGCGGCAACGTCAAGAAGGGTGAGGTCGTCAAGGCCGTCATCGTGCGCACCGCCAAGGAGCGCCGTCGGCCCGACGGTTCCTACATCCGTTTCGACGAGAACGCGGCCGTCATCATCCGTGACGGTGGCGACCCCCGCGGGACGCGCATCTTCGGCCCGGTCGGCCGTGAGCTGCGCGACAAGCGCTTCATGCGCATCATCTCGCTCGCGCCGGAGGTGCTCTGACCATGGGAATGAAGATCAAGAAGGGCGACCGCGTCATCGTGGTCTCCGGCAAGGACAAGGGCGCCACCGGCAAGGTGATCGAGGCCTACCCCGACACCCAGCGGGTGCTGGTCGAGGGCGTCAACCGCATCAAGAAGCACACCAAGGTCGGCCAGTCCGCCCGCGGCGCCAAGACCGGCGGCATCGTGACCCAGGAGGCCAGCATCCACGTCAGCAACGTGATGCTGCTGGTCGAGGTCGACGGCAAGAAGGTCGGCAGCCGCGTGGGCTACCGCGTCGAGAAGGTCGACCGGGACGGCCACGAGAAGACCGTGCGCGTCCGCTACGCCAAGCGGACCGGTGAGGACATCTGATGAGCACCACCACCACTGAGCGGACGCAGCCGCGTCTCAAGCAGCGCTACCGCGAGGAGATCGCCGCGGCGCTGCGCGAGGAGTTCGGCTACGCCAACGTCATGCAGGTGCCCGGGGTGACCAAGATCGTGGTCAACATGGGCGTCGGTGACGCGGCCAAGGACTCCAAGCTGATCGACGGAGCCATCCGCGACCTCGCCACCATCACCGGCCAGAAGCCGCAGGTGACCAAGGCCCGCAAGTCGATCGCGCAGTTCAAGCTGCGCGAGGGCATGCCGATCGGTGCGCACGTGACGCTGCGCGGCGACCGGATGTGGGAGTTCCTGGACCGGCTGCTCTCGCTGGCCCTGCCCCGCATTCGCGACTTCCGTGGGCTGTCGCCGAAGCAGTTCGACGGCAACGGCAACTACACGTTCGGCCTCAACGAGCAGTCGATGTTCCACGAGATCGACCAGGACAAGATCGACCGCGTCCGCGGCATGGACATCACGGTCGTGACCACCGCCAAGACCGACGACGAGGGACGCGCGCTGCTGCGCAACCTCGGGTTCCCGTTCAAGGAGGCCTGACCGTGGCCAAGACTGCGCTGATCAACAAGGCTGCTCGCAAGCCGAAGTTCAAGGTGCGGGGCTACACCCGTTGCCAGCGGTGCGGACGACCCCACTCGGTCTACCGCAAGTTCGGGCTCTGCCGCGTGTGCTTCCGCGAGATGGCGCACGCCGGCGAGCTGCCCGGCATCACCAAGAGCAGCTGGTAACCCAGCCTTCCGTTCCGACCTGACTCACCGACACCGCCACAGGTCCCTCGTCGACGTGACGAGCGGAAACCAGGGCGAGAAAGCGGCCACCAAGCCATGACGATGACCGACCCGATCGCAGACATGCTGACCCGTCTGCGCAACGCGAACACGGCGTACCACGACACCGTGGCGATGCCGCACTCCAAGCTCAAGACGCACGTTGCCGAGATCCTCCAGCAGGAGGGCTACATCGCCGGCTGGCGCGTCGAGGAGCCGACCGAGAACGAGGTCGGCAAGACCCTCGTGCTCGAGCTCAAGTACGGCCCGAACCGTGAGCGTTCCATCGCGGGCATCAAGCGGATCTCGAAGCCGGGTCTGCGGGTGTACGCCAAGTCGACCAACCTGCCGAAGGTCCTCGGCGGCCTGGGCGTCGCGATCATCTCGACGTCCTCCGGGCTGCTGACCGACCGTCAGGCCGGCAAGAAGGGCGTGGGCGGGGAAGTCCTCGCCTACGTCTGGTAAGGGGAGAGGCCATGTCGCGTATCGGACGTCTTCCCATCACGATCCCGTCGGGTGTCGACGTGACCCTCGAGGGTCGCGACGTCACCGTGAAGGGCCCGAAGGGGACCCTGTCGCACACCGTCGCGGAGCCGATCGAGATCACCCGCGCCGAGGACGGCACCCTGCAGGTGACCCGCCCCGACGACGAGCGGGCGAACCGTGCCCTGCACGGGCTGTCGCGCACGCTGGTGGCCAACATGGTCACCGGGGTCACCGAGGGCTACACCAAGGTGCTCGAGATCGTCGGCACCGGCTACCGCGTCGCAGCCAAGGGCAGCGACCTGGAGTTCTCGCTCGGCTTCAGCCACCCGGTGCTGGTCAAGGCGCCGGAGGGCATCACCTTCGCCGTCGAGACCCCGACCCGGTTCTCGGTGTCGGGCACCGACAAGCAGAAGGTGGGCGAGGTCGCCGCCAAGATCCGCAAGCTGCGCAAGCCCGACCCGTACAAGGGCAAGGGCGTGCGCTACCAGGGCGAGCACATCCGCCGCAAGGCTGGAAAGGCTGGTAAGTGACGATGGCCGGAGCCGGCATCGCAGTGAAGATCCGCCGTGGCGACAAGAACGTCGCCCGGTCCCGTCGCCACCTGCGGGTGCGCAAGAAGGTGAGCGGCACGACGACGCGTCCGCGTCTGGTCGTCAGCCGTTCGACCCGACACGTCTTCGTGCAGGTCGTCGACGACGTCGCCGGCCGCACGCTCGCGTCGGCCTCCACCATGGAGGCAGACCTGCGCGGTCTCGACGGCGACAAGACCGCCAAGGCGCGCAAGGTCGGGGAGCTCGTCGGCAAGCGTGCGAAGGAGGCCGGCGTCGAGGCGGTCGTCTTCGACCGGGGTGGCAACCGCTACCACGGCCGAGTAGCCGCCATCGCTGACGGCGCCCGAGAGGCGGGACTGTCCCTGTGACCACCACTCGCCAGACCGTCTGCTCGCAGATCCGCAACGAGATGAGGAACATCTGATGCCCGGACCCCAGCGTCGAGGTGGCGCTGCCGGCGGCAGCGACAGCGGTGGCCGCCGCGGCGGCGGCCGTGACCGTCGTGACGGCGGTGCCGCGGAGAAGACCGCGTACGTCGAGCGCGTCGTCGCGATCAACCGTGTCGCGAAGGTCGTGAAGGGCGGCCGGCGCTTCAGCTTCACCGCGCTGGTCGTCGTCGGTGACGGCGACGGCACGGTCGGCGTCGGCTACGGCAAGGCCAAGGAGGTGCCGGCCGCGATCGCCAAGGGCGTCGAGGAGGCCAAGAAGCACTTCTTCAAGGTCCCGCGCATCCAGGGCACCATCCCGCACCCGATCCAGGGCGAGAAGGCGGCCGGCGTGGTCATGCTGAAGCCGGCCTCGCCAGGTACCGGTGTGATCGCCGGAGGCCCGGTGCGTGCCGTGCTCGAGTGCGCCGGCATCCACGACGTGCTCTCGAAGTCGCTCGGCTCGTCCAACCCGATCAACATCGTGCACGCCACGGTCGCGGCCCTGCGGGGTCTCGAGCGCCCCGAGGCGGTCGCGGCCCGGCGCGGACTGCCGCTCGAGGACGTCGCCCCGGCCGCGCTGCTGCGTGCCCGCGCGGGAGTGGGTGCCTGATGGGCAAGCGCCTCAAGGTCACCCAGACCCGCTCCGGGATCGGTGGCAAGCAGAACCAGCGCGACACGCTGCGCAGCCTCGGGCTGAAGCGCCTCCACGACGTCGTCGTCAAGGAGGACAAGCCGGAGATCCGCGGCATGGTCAACACGGTGTCCCACCTGGTCACCGTCGAGGAGGTCGACTAGTCATGACCCTCAAGGTCCACCACCTGCGCCCCGCGCCGGGCGCCAAGACCGCCAAGACCCGCGTCGGTCGCGGCGAGGGCTCGAAGGGCAAGACGGCCGGCCGCGGCACCAAGGGCACCAAGGCCCGCTACCAGGTGCCGGACCGGTTCGAGGGCGGTCAGATGCCGCTGCACATGCGCCTGCCCAAGTTGCGCGGCTTCAAGAACCCGTTCCGCACCGAGTACCAGGTCGTGAACCTCGACAAGCTCACCGCTCTCTACCCCGAGGGCGGCGAGGTGACGGTCGAGGACCTCGTGGCCAAGGGCGCCGTCCGCAAGGGCGAGCTCGTCAAGGTGCTCGGCCAGGGTGAGGCCGGCGTGAAGCTGCAGGTCACTGCGCACGCGTTCTCGGCCAGCGCCAAGGACAAGATCGCGGCGGCCGGCGGCTCGACCACCGAGCTCTAGGCCCCGTCGCCGACCGGACCCGGGACCCACCACGCGGTGGGCCCGGGTCTCGCCGTACGGCGGCTACTCGCCGTGACGGTTCCTGGCCAGGGGGCTGTTAGGCTCCACGACGACCCTGGACGACCCAGCCGGCCTACCCGGCCGGCCCGACAGACCACCCGCGGCGCCGCCTGCGGGTGTGCGTGATCGCCTCGGAGGATCTCGTGCTCACCGCGTTCGCTCGGGCTTTCCGAACGCCCGACCTGCGCAAGAAGATCCTCTTCTCGGCGGGGATCATGGCGCTGTTCCGCCTCGGCTCGGTCATCCCGACCCCCGGCGTGGACTACCAGGCGGTCCAGGACTGCATCGACAACACCGCCGACACCGGCCTCTACAGCCTGATCAACCTGTTCAGCGGCGGCGCACTGCTGCAGCTGTCGATCTTCGCGCTGGGGATCATGCCGTACATCACGGCGAGCATCATCGTGCAGCTGCTCACGGTGGTGATCCCGCGCTTCGAAGCCCTCAAGAAGGAGGGCCAGAGCGGCACGGCCAAGCTGACGCAGTACACCCGGTACCTCACGATCGGCCTGGCGGTCCTGCAGTCCACCGGCCTGGTCGCCCTGGCCCGGCAGCCCGGACAGCTCTTCCAGGGCTGCCCGAACAACATCATCTTCAGCGACATCGGCATCTTCGGCATCGTCATCATGATCATCGTGATGACCGCCGGGACCAGCGTCATCATGTGGCTCGGCGAGCTCATCACCGACCGCGGCATCGGCAACGGCATGTCGCTGCTGATCTTCACCTCGATCGCGGCAGGCTTCCCCACCTCGCTCTGGCAGATCCGCGTCGAGCGCGGCTGGACCCTCTTCACGATCGTGGTCGCCGCGGGTCTCGTGCTCGTTGCGCTGGTGGTGTTCGTCGAGCAGGCGCAGCGCCGGATCCCGGTGCAGTACGCGAAGCGCATGATCGGTCGTCGCATGTACGGCGGGTCGTCGACCTACATCCCGCTCAAGGTCAACCAGGCCGGCGTCATCCCGGTCATCTTCGCCTCCTCGCTGCTCTACCTGCCGGCGCTGGCGATCAACCTCTCCGACCGGAACAACCCCCCGGGCTGGGCGCAGTGGGTCCAGGACTACCTCGTCCAGGGCGACCACCCGATCTACATGGCGCTCTACTTCGGCATGATCGTGTTCTTCACGTACTTCTACGTGGCGATCACCTTCAACCCCACCGAGGTCGCCGACAACATGAAGAAGTACGGCGGGTTCATCCCCGGCATCCGGGCCGGGCGGCCGACCGCCGAGTACCTCGACTACGTCCTCTCCCGCATCACGCTGCCCGGCTCCCTCTACCTCGGGGCCGTCGCGCTCATCCCGCTCATCGCGCTCGGGCTCTTCGGCGCCAACCAGAACTTCCCGTTCGGCGGCACCGCGATCCTGATCATCGTCGGTGTCGGCCTCGAGACGGTGAAGCAGATCGAGAGCCAGCTCCAGCAGCGCAACTACGAGGGCTTCCTCCGCTAGTGCGGCTCGTACTCGTCGGGCCGCCCGGGGCGGGGAAGGGGACCCAGGCGCAGTTCATCGCGTCCCACTTCGCGGTGCCGAAGATCTCCACCGGCGACATCTTCCGCGCGAACGTCAGCCAGGGGACCGAGCTCGGGCTCGAGGCCAAG